>LFSQ01000131.1 GCA_001512785.1 Syntrophomonas sp. DTU019 | reverse complement strand
TTTGAGGTCTCTTTTCTATCTCTGACCCCTTTTTACCTACTAAAACTTTACACTACCTTGATATATTCCTGCGTGTAATTCGCTAGAGGGTCGAGCAGTTTAACGGTTGAGAGTCACATGAAAAAAGACCCTATGTTTTTTCATAGGGTCCCCATTTACAGTAAAATGAGCCGCTGATCTGCCGTAAAAAGCGCGGTAGAATCCGGAAATATATAGCTTTAAAGCTGTTAGGCCGTAAACAGTCCGCCGCTTCAGCTTATGGCTTTGATGCGCTTAAAGGCTTCAATAATCCTGGAGGTATCCACAGTCAGCGCAATGCGGAAATACCCTTCCCCATAGTGCCCGTAGCCGTTTCCCGGGGTGAGCACCACCCGGGCTTTTTCCAAAATCATTTCACAGTATTCAGCCGAGGTGTAACCGTCCGGCACTTTGACCCACATATAGAAGCTGCCCCGGGGAGGGATGAATTCCCACTGCAACTGCTTCATCACTGCCACGGCGGCATCACGGCGCTCCTGGTAGATGCGCCGCATCGCTCCCACAACCTCCTGCGGACCTTCCAAAGCCGCTATTCCGGCATACTGTATCGCCTGAAAAATCCCCGAATCCACGTTGGATTTGAAACGCCCCATCACCTCCACTGCGTCCCTGTTGCCTGCCATACAGCCGATTCTCCAGCCGGTCATGTTGTAGGTCTTGGAAAGGGAGTGGAATTCCACCCCCACCTCTCTGGCCTGGGGCAGCTGCAGAAAACTGGGGGCCTGATAGCCATCGTATGCCAGTTCGGAATAAGCCGCATCATGGCATACCAGTATGTCATAAGCTTTGGCGAATTCAATCACCTTATGGTAAAACTCGATATCCGCAACTGCGCCGGTGGGATTGTTGGGATAATTAATAAACATCATTTTGGACTGTTTGGCTATCTCAGCCGGAATATCCTCCAGAACGGGAAGATAATGATTCTTGTCATGCAGAGGCATCACATAGGGCTTGCCGCCGGCCAGTTGCGTAGCGCCGGCATATACCGGGTAGCCCGGGTCTGGAACCAGGTTGATATCGCCTGGATTCAAATAGGCGAAGCATATATGGGCAATGCCTTCTTTGGAGCCCAGCAGCGACACCACTTCGGTTTTAGGATCCAGCTCCACTCCGAAGCGCCTTTGATACCAGCCGGCTACAGCCTCGCGGTAGCGCAGCAGTCCTGCTGAACTGGGATATTGATGGTTGGGGGGATCATAAATCGCTTTTGCCATAACGTCTATGATATGCCGGGGAGTGGGCTGGTCAGGATCCCCGATCCCCAGATTGATAACATCTATGCCCTGCTCCCGGGCGGCTGCAATCCTTTTTTCGATGCGGGCAAACAGATAAGGGGGCAGTTCCTGCATGGCCTGATTTGGCATCATGGTTGATCACTCCTTTGGGGCTCACAGCTCATTGGTTCGCTGATAAAGCCTTGGTAAACCTCCCTGACCGGGCCGGTCATGTAGACATGCTCATCCTTGGGGCTCCATTCTATGAAAAGCTGGCCACCGGGCAGGTGCACCAGAACCTCCCGCCCGGTATGGCCCTGCAGACAGGCCGCCACCACCGCAGCGCAGGCCCCGGTTCCGCAGGCCAGGGTAAGGCCGGTACCGCGTTCCCACACCCTGACCACGATCTCCGCACTGCTTTTGACCTGTACGAATTCCACATTGGTGGCGGCCGGGAAGAGGGGATGCTTCTCCAGCTGGGCTCCCCATTGTTCCAGCGGCACCTGGCTCACATCCGCGGTAAATATAACCGCATGAGGATTGCCCATGGATACGGCATTGACCTTAAAGCATTCACCGCAGGCGTTTACGGCGATATCCAGGTTGCTGCCTTCTGCCTCAACCGGGATGAGAGCGGGCTTTAAAATGGGTACTCCCATATCCACCCGCACCGCTTCATCAGCCAGTAATGCTACCCGGCGGTTGCCGGCCCGGGTTCTCACCATAAAGGTGTCCTGATCCACTAGGCCAACCTGGCGAGCATGCCAGGATATGCAGCGAATCCCGTTTCCGCACATCTCCGCTTCCGACCCGTCGGGATTGAAAACGCGCATGAATATATCCGCCTGCGAATCAGGTCCGGTAACCAGGAGGCCATCGGCTCCAATCCCGAAGCGGCGTGCACACCAGGATGCGCTCACCGCCTTATAAGCGGCGGCATCTTCAAAAGAAGCGGCCTTTACAACGATAAAATCATTGCCCAGGCCGTGCATTTTAACAAACTCCATCTGCTTTCCCCCTTCATCTCCTGAGATCACCGGCTATCCGATCTTCATCTGCGGGGCTCAACCCATAAACCCGGCATACATCTGGGAAAAAATACGCTTGTTCACTGCTGTCAAGCGGGTGAAGGGCTCCGCCAAAATGTAATCCATATCATATGAAAAATGGGCTGCGAATCGCCGCAGATAAGGCAAAATGCCCTGTAAATCCGCTTCTCCATGTAAAAGCTCGGTTTTGCTGTTATCCGCCCGGTGCTTTTCAGGGACCTCGCCGCGTATATAGATTTCACCGGCATACATGCCCGTTCCGCAATAAGGTCCAGTTGGGGTGTTATGGCGGCCATTCAATCCCAGCACGATAATGGTGCCTCCGGCCATATATTCCCCCACAAAAGCCCCGGCCTGACCTCCCACAACAATGACCGGGCTTTTGTCCTGATAGGCTTTCATGTGTATGCCCAGGCGATACCCGGCATTATCCCTGATATACAGACCCCCGCCGCGCATGCCGTAACCGGCGATATCACCCACTCGCCCATATACTATGATCTCGCCGTCACTCATGGTATTGCCGACCCCTTCCTGCCCGTTGCCGTAGAGCAGGATAGTGGGCCCGTCAGCGAAAGCCCCCAGATTATTGCCGGCGGTGCCGTGCAGCACCAATCTCTTGCTGTTCTTCCAGCCACAGCCCAGGTAGCGCTGGCCGTTCAGATTCAGCACCTCGACCTCCTCATCGGGGCTGAGCTGCAAGGCCTGCAGCAACGAATAATGGTCGTAATTAACCGCATCGAAGACCGCCATGCTCTTCCCACCTCCTCATCTCTGCCCAATAAGCTGCGGGCAGGCTGGCCATGGAGGGCTCCCGGATAAATTCCTGCCACTCCTTCAGTTCGATCCTGATCTGCTGTTCGACTATGGCGGTCAAAGGGCCGGTTATGCCGGGGAGGTTGATGGCGATATAGCGCAGCAGATAATCCCCGTCTATGGTCATTTCCAGAGAGCTGGAGCCTTGCTGCCACTGCAGCACGGTACCGCTGCGATTTGGTTCGCCGGCCGCTATGATGTGCATTCCCATAAAATGAACCGCATTAAGGAATATAGCCCCCGGGTAGCGAACCGCCTGGCCGGCCATATTGCATCCCGCCAGGTAGCCTTCCAGGTGAGCCAGGGGCAATAGAGCCATCACCTCCGCAGCACCGCTCAAGATATTATGGGTTTCTATAACATCTCCGGCTGCCCAGATATCAGGATCTGAAGTCTGCAGATATTGATTCACTATGATACCCTTTCCGGTTTTCAGCCCGGCCTCCCGGGCCAGGGATTGATTGGGCCGGTTGCCTACGGCTACTATCACCAGTTGGGCCGGAATTTTAGCCCCATGGTCCAGCTCAACCTCACCGCTTTCGCTTATGGATACGGCCTGATGCCCGGTCAACACCTGTATGCCCTGCTCCTGCAGGTGCCTGAGCGCTATAGTTGCGCTCCAGGGGCTCAATAAGCGGGGCAGTATCTGTTCCTGCTTTTCAACTATTACCACTTTCATGCCGCGCTGATGCAGGGCTTCGGCAGCTTTTAGGCCGATCAGCCCGCTGCCCAGGATTACGGCTGTAGCTCCGGTTTCGACCAGGGCCGCAATTTCCTCGGCATCTTTCCAGGTGTACAGGGTTTTCACCCGGGGATGCTCGATGCCGGGCAGCTCAGGTATAAGCGGACTGGCCCCGGTAGCAAGGAGCAGGCGGTCATAATCTATCATCATGCCATCGTCCAGCTCTAATTGGCCTGCAGGCGGATCGATTCTGACTGCCCGGGCGGGGATTACCCGGGCTTGATTGCGGGCAAAGAATGCCTCGGAACGGTAATGCAGCCCGGCCGCACCTTTGCTGCCTGCCAGGAGGTAGCTTATCAAGGGGCGGCTGTAGCAGCCGCGCCTTTCTCCATCGATTATGGTGATTTCCCCCTTCTGATCATAACTGCGGATGCCTTCCACCGCACCCGCTGCTGCGATGCAATTGCCTATTATCACATATCTCACCTTGTCTCCACCTCCTCGGTCAGGCTCAAGGCGCCGTTGGGACAGAAGGACACACAGGCCGGAATCCCCTTCTGGTCGCGGCACAAATCGCATTTAACGACCCGGTACGAATCCCGGGAAGGCTGTATATGGCCGAAAGGGCACACCATCACGCAGGTAAAGCACCCTACACAGCGCTGGCTGTCAATGAACACGATGCCTTGGTCATCCTTCTGCAGTGCGCCGGTAAGGCAGGCATTGATGCAGGGAGCATTGTGGCAATGCCTGCAGGTATTCAGCCATGATTTATCATTCCTTACGATCAAATCGGCCCGGGGCTGGGGGGTGCCACGCTTGAAGGCTTTAAGCAGATTGCCGTCGTAACCGTCATGAGCGGCCGCGCAGTACAGCCGGCACAGCCCACAGCCCAGGCAGTATTCAGGATTGCTCTGTACTCTCATGTTGATCCCCCCTAAGCCCCGGCCGGGCTTACGCCCAACAAATCCAGCTCGTGCTGCTCCAGGCCGATCCCCTTCAGCATGAGCCGGTTGCCCCTCAGGCTGTCGACCGCATTGATGCCCATGCCGCCCATCATCTCTTTGATCTCGTGTTCCCAGGCTTTGAGCAGATTAATCGCCCTCATGGCTCCAATCTCAGGGTTGAGCCGTTTGCTCAGCTGCCGGTCGGTAGTGGCAATGCCCCAGTTACAGCGCCCGGTAAAGCAGGTCTGGCAGAGGTGGCAGCCCAAGGCCACCAATGCAGCGGTGCCGATATAGACCGCATCAGCCCCCAGGGCCAGTATTTTGACTACATCCGCGCTGTTGCGAATGCCCCCGGCGGACACCAGCGAGGCCTTTGGCCTGATGCCTTCATCGCGCAGGCGCTGGTCCACCTGGGCTATGGCCATTTCGATAGGAATGCCGATGTTGTCGCGAATGCGCAGAGGAGCAGCCCCGGTAGCACCGCGAAAACCGTCAATAGCCACTATGTCTGCTCCGGCTCTGACTATACCCGAGGCGATGGCAGATATATTGTGCACCGCGGCCACTTTGACCGCGACCGGTTTTTGAAAATCGGTAGCCACTTTTATGGTTTCAATCAACTGGGCCAGGTCTTCTATAGAATAAATGTCATGGTGCGGTGCCGGGGAGATAGCATCAGACCAGGCCGGGATCATGCGCGTTTGGGCCACACCAGGGGAAACCTTTTCCGCGGGCAGATGCCCGCCGATGCCGGGTTTGGCCCCCTGACCGATCTTTATTTCTATGGCAGCGGCATTGTTCAGGTAATCGGGGCTGACCCCAAAGCGCCCTGAGGCTACCTGAACAATGGTACAATCGGCGTATTCTTTGACCTCGTCATGCAAACCGCCTTCACCCGTATTCCAGTATGTCACCATCTCCCTGGCAGCTCTGGCCAGGGATTTCTGTACATTGAGGCTCACTGCGCCGTAGGACATGGCCGAGAACATCACCGGGATTTCCAGTTTTAATAGCGGTTTTTCCGCCTCGCTTAAGCCAGCCGAGTGATCGCCCAGATAAGTGGTCAGTTCCATAGGCTCCCTTAAGGGGTCTATGGACGGATTAGTAACCTGACTGGCGTTGAGCAGCAGGTGATCGAAGTAACTCCGGTAAGGCCGGGGATTGCCCATGCCGGTGAGCAGCACCCCTCCGCTTTCAGCCTGCCGGTAGATCTCGCGCAGGCTGTCAGCTGACCAGTATTGATTGGGTCTGAAGTCCAGCGGGAACCTGGTTATGGTCAGGGCCTGGGTAGGGCACAGCACCGCACAGCGGTGGCAGCCCACGCAGTTTTTTTCAGTAACCCACATGAAGCCGTCTTCATCCAGGTGATGGACCTGGTTTATACACTGGTTAACACATACCCCGCAGCGTATACAGCGCTCTTCATTTCGGCCTACGCTGAAGGCCGGGGTCAACAGGCTTAAGGTCATAATGCTCACCTGCCTCAGGCTGACCGGGCATTGGTCTCTAACCCGGTCGAGGGCGCCTCTAACAAGCCCTCTTGGTTGTGCAGCAGTCCGATAACCGGCTCTCCCCCGCCGGGAGACCAGGTTCTGTCCAGTACCGGGGCAACCGCCCGTATTGCCGCCTCTTCACTGGCTACATAAAGGTATTCATTGCGGCTGGCAGCCACCAGAGGGCGCAGTTTAATGCGGTCATTAACCGCTATCAGGCCGTTGTTGGTAGCCACGATAATGGAAAAGGGGCCGTTCAACAGCAGACTGGCATACCTGCGGCGCAGGCGGGCCTGCCGCTCCCGGTCCAGCTTTGACCAGAAGGGGGCCGCGATCACATCGATAGCATCCTCAAGGCTAAGGCCTTCTTTGCGCATCAGGAAGTCAAAAGCATAAGCGATGACTTCAGTGTCGGTCTGCAGCGAGATTTTATAGCCATACATCTCCAGATAGCGCCGGTTGGTGCTGTAGGATGAGATTTCCCCGTTATGCACCACTGACCAGTTCAACAGTGTGAAAGGATGCGCTCCTCCCCACCATCCCGGGGTGTTGGTGGGGAAACGGCCATGCGCTGTCCACAGGTAGGCCTGATATTCTTCAAGGCGAAAGAACTCCCCGATATCCTCCGGGTAACCTTCTCCTTTAAATGCGGCCATATTCCTGCCGCTGGATACGACGTAAGCCCCGCCTAAGTCGGAATTGATGGTCATCACCACCGCGGCTACAAAGTCCTCTTCCCCGAGCTGTTGCCGGCTGAGGCTATCCTCCCGGGGTAAGGCGAAGTAACGCCATATAAGGGGGGCCCTGGCTATTTTCCGGGTGTAGCGCACCGGCACGGGCTCGCGTTCCGTTATCCTGAAGTGGTGCATCAGATATCTCTCACACATCTGCTGCGCACCGGCATCGTCGTAAAAAATATGCAGGGCATAATGGTCCCGGTATTGGGGATAGACCCCATAGGCGGCAAATCCGCCCCCCAGGCCGTTGGAACGCTTGTGCATAGTGGCGATCGAAGCTATGATGGTACTCCCGTCGAAACGCTGGCCGCTGCGGTTGAGAACCGCGGCAATGGCACAGCCAGCGGGGATCCTGATATCTCCTTCCAATTTTAACACCGCTTTGCCCTCCTCTCCTCAAAATGGCGGGTTTGCTCTAGTATTTGCGCAGGTAGGTTTTGGTCTCCCAGGGATGGACTTCAGTACAATAACTTTCCCACTCCGACCACTTGCTTTCCACGTATTTGGTATAAATGTGCGGTCCCAGGGTATCCTTTATCAATTCATCTTCATCCATGGCTTGAAGCGCTTCCGCCAATGACCCCGGCAGGCTGGCAATCCCCAGCTTTTCCCGCTCAGCCCGGCTCATGCGATATATATTGGCATCAATCGCCGCCGGGGGTTCGATTTTATTCTTGATCCCGTCCAGTCCGGCGGCCAGCATTACCGCCAGGGCCAGGTAAGGGTTGCAGGTGGGATCAGGATGCCGCACTTCAATGCGCGTAGACGGGCCGCGTTTGGCGGGAATCCTGATCAAAGCGCTGCGGTTCTGATGTGACCAGGCCACATACACCGGGGCTTCATAACCAGGAACCAGACGCTTGTAAGAGTTGACCGTAGGATTGGTTATAGCCGTCATACCCCGGGCATGCTTTATGATTCCCCCCATGTACCAGCGTGCGGTATCGCTCAACTGGTCGGGGCTGTCGGGATCATAAAACACATTTTTGCCGTCCAATGTGGACAAGGATTGATGGGTATGCATCCCCGAGCCATTGATACCCGCAATCGGTTTGGCCATGAAGGTGGCATGCAATCCGTGGCGCTGGGCGATGGATCTTACCACCAGCTTGAAAGTGGCGATGTCGTCGGCCACCTTTAAGGCCGGGCCATATTTGAAATCGATCTCATGCTGCCCGGGGGCCACTTCATGATGTGAGGCCTCGATCTCGAAGCCCATATCCTCCAGGGTGCACACCATATCACGGCGGGCGTCTTCCCCCAGGTCCACCGGGGCCAGGTCGAAATATCCGGCTTCATCCTGGGTATGAATCAAGGGATTGCCTTCGCTATCGACAGTAAACAGGAAGAACTCGCATTCCGGCCCGGCATTCATCACATATCCCATATCTTCCGCCTGTTTGACAATCCTTTTTAGATTGGAGCGCGGATCGCCCAAAAATGGCACTTTGTTGGGTTCCGGGGTATACACGTCGCAGATCATGCGGGCCACCGCTCCGCTGGCCGGGCGCCAGGGCATAACCGCAAAAGTGCCGGGGTCGGGAATGAGATACATATCCGATTCCTCAATCCTGGCGAAGCCTTCGATGGAAGAGCCGTCAAACATCAATTCCCCGTTAAGCGCCTTCTCCAGTTGGCTTACAGGGATGGCAACATTCTTCAAGATCCCGGTCACATCGGTGAACTGCAGGCGAATGAACCTCACCCCATAATGCTTTACTTTTTCGATTACGCTGGCTTTTTCTGTGCTATTCATGATTATCACTCCTGTCTTCATAAACTTGAGAGCTGCGTCTTGCAGCGGCCAAACGCTCGGCTATACGCAGGGCTGCCTCCCTTAAGGTGAGGCTGTGGTTCATGGCTTCTTTTTGAATTAAATGATGGGCTTCATTTTCACTCCAGCTATGTGCATCCATGAGCAGCCCTTTCACTCGGTCTATCAATACCCGGGTTTCCAGCTTCTCCTCCAGTTTCCTGATGCGCGCCCGCAATTCACTCTCCCGCTTCCAGGACCACAGAGCCGATTCCACTGCCGGAATGAGCTTTTCACTGCTGACCGGTTTAAGAAGGTAGTGGCCTTCTCGCTCCCGGTGGGATATGTCGTCGTCCACCAGCAGAATCACTGCCGCCAGCTGGTCCTGGGTCACGATCTCGGCCAGTTTGGAGCCTTTACCCCCGTCCAACCCCTTGTCGATTATGATCAAATCGCAGTACAGTGAACGGATCCGCCTCAAGGTGTGGCTGAAGTCGCTGGTTTCAGCCATCACCTGAAAACCTGCCCGGCGGATAATGTCGGCTATGAGCTTGCGTTCGGCGCTGACTGCACTGGCTACTATGACTTTGCCGTTCAATCGCACCACCTGCCTTTATTAGTCTGAGCCCCTTGAAGGCATCAAAAAAGCGTCCAGGATATGAACCGCTTTAGATGTCGAGCATTATCCTGGGACGCCCTTGTCCGTTATTACTATTGAATTGTGTCGGTTATCTGTCCAGAGAAATTGTAAACCCATTCAGGGATCGGCCACAAGAGGTTAAAGCCCGATATATTGTATACTTGTTAGGGCTTTCACTTGGACTGAGCTGTTAAGCCTTCTACGCCAGCTGTATATTTATGATGACCGCCGAGAATAAACCTGACCGAAACCGCGCCGGTCGCTAAAATAATGCCGGTTGCATAACTGCCAGTAAGAACTGTTGCTCTACTCTTTTGGCTATAGAGCATTGTGTGGACAATTATATTGGTACCCCTTGTCCCGGCCGATCCATGAAACAAGTCCGCATATGATGATAACTCCCTAAAGATTGACAATGAAATCGGCCTGAGGATTCTTTATGGGTTTCGCCCTCATTGCCTGATATAGATTTTTGCCGGTATAATAGGGATGCTAAGGTCTGACAGGTGTATACTTGAACCCCTGCAGGCATAATCCGGGGTAAAGGCGCCTTTCGCCATGTTTATCTCCCGGGTATTAACAAAGATAGATTTCTCATTGCTGGTATCAGGGCGTGGTGTTATTACGGCTGCCCCGAACCGGCGCTATCAAGCCTTAAACCCGTACTCTTAACCCCCTCGAGGTGCTGAGATGAGAGTGACCATGGCGCAAATCAATCCTACTGTTGGTGATCTGGAGGGCAATTTCCGGCTCATCGCCAGGGCGGTGGCTCAGGCCAGTCAGGACAGCAGTGATCTGGTGGTATTCCCCGAACTGGCCATCACCGGTTACCCCCCTCAGGACCTCCTGGAACGTCCCTGGTTTGTGGAACAGGCTCAAGGCTGCCTGCAAAAAGTGCTGTCCCTGTCAGAGCAACATGAAGGCCTGGGCATATTGATAGGTACCCCAACTAAGGCTGCTGAAGCCGGCAAATCGCTCTATAATTCAGCAGTGCTGCTTTACCGGGGAGCGATTCTGGCTGAACGCCACAAAAGCCTGTTGCCCAGTTACGATGTATTCGATGAGACCCGTTATTTTGCACCAGCGCGGCACAATTCGCCGGTGCCTTTCAAAGGCTGGCGCCTGGGTATCAGTATATGCGAAGATGCCTGGAATGACCCGGCTTTCTGGCCGGCTCAACCCCCCCCTACCGCTACGATCCCATACAGGGATTGGCCGAGGCCGGAGCCACTGTGCTCATCAACCTCTCCGCTTCACCCTTTCATGCCGGCAAGGAAAAGCTGCACTGCCGGCTGATTAGCAATCATGCCCGGCGGCACCAAATACCGTTTGTTTATGTGAACCAGGTAGGAGGAAATGATGAGCTGATTTTCGACGGGCATTCCCTGGCGGTAAACGAGCAGGGTGAACTGCTGGCCATAGGGGCGGGTTTTAAAGAGGACATACGGACCTTTGATCTAGATACCCCGGGACCTGCTATAACATACTGCCCTGAGGATGAGATAGCATCAGTATACCATGCCCTGGTGCTGGGTTTGAGAGACTATGTGCACAAATCCGGTTTTTCCCGGGCCATTGTGGGTTTGTCAGGGGGGATTGATTCCAGCCTGACGGCCTGCCTGGCGGTAGCTGCCCTGGGCCGGGACAACGTATTGGGTGTCTTCATGCCTTCACCCTATACCTCGGCAGAAAGCCTGCAGGATGCCCGGGCTCTGGCACAAAACCTGGGCATTGATTGGCTTACCGTACCCATCACCGGGGTGTTTCAGGCTTATCTGGACGCATTAGGCCCTTTCCTCAGCGGTCCTCCTGACAGCACCGAAGAGAATATACAGGCCCGCATCCGCGGCAATTATCTCATGGCCTTTTCCAACAAACACTCTTATTTGGTGCTGTCAACCGGCAACAAAAGCGAAATCGCCATGGGTTACTGCACACTCTACGGTGATATGAGCGGGGGCTTGAGTGTGCTGGGCGACGTGCCCAAAACCATGGTTTATGAACTGGCTCGCTTCTTAAACCGCAAGGCGGAAATTATACCGCCCCGGGTGCTGGTCAAAGCCCCTTCGGCGGAACTCAGGTTCAATCAGACCGATCAGGATACCCTGCCGCCTTATGATATTTTGGATCAGGTCCTGTACCTGTATATAGAAGAGGGCCAATCCCTTGCCGAGATCATCGCCCAGGGTTTCGATGAGGAAAAGGTCGGACACATCATTGCGACAGTGGACCGCAATGAGTACAAACGCCGCCAGGCGGCGCCGGTGCTAAAAGTTACCAGCAAGGCTTTCGGCACCGGGCGGCGCATGCCCATTGTGCACAGGATCAAGCATCCTTTGCAGGGACTATAAAAAGGGACGGGCAAACAAAGCTAACCAAGGGCAATGACACTGACAGGATTATCAGTTGTTATCCCTAACCCCATTTTAATGAGCCATAAGCCTCAACAGCTTTTATTGCCTGGCGACTCAGGCGATATTCAGAAGGCTGCTGCATGACCTTCCCCGCTTAAATCCGCAACGCTGTAACCATCTTCACCATGCAGGGATGGCTCCAGACCGGCTTCTTCTTCCGCCGGGCTGACGCGCAGAGCAGTGAAAATACTTATGGCTTTCAGTATGGCATAAGTCAACGCTGCTGCAAAAACATAAGTCGCCACTACTCCTATGCTTTGCGTCAATACCTGAGCCGGATTGCCTGCCAGAAGGCCGTCTATCGCACTTGGATTTACAGCTGTAGTGGCGAGAATTCCGGTAGCTACAGCCCCCCCAGCTTTCAGCCACCCCGTGTATGCCGAAAACATCCAGGGCATCGTCATAGGCAAACTGCTCTTTTATCCTGCTTACAGCCAGATAGCATAGAGGTCCGGCGATCAAACCTATGGCGATGGCCGCCAGGGGACTGACAAAGCCGGCCGCCGGGGTGATAGCCACCAGCCCGGCTACTGCGCCGCTGACCGCGCCGAATACAGTGGGTTTGCCATGATGCAGCCATTCGGCCGCCACCCAGGATAAGGCCCCCGCGGCTGCACAGGTATTGGTCACCACAAAGGCCAGTGCGGCTATCTCATTGGCCGAAAGGACGCTGCCGGCATTAAACCCGAACCAGCCGAACCACAGCAATCCGGCCCCCAGAACCGTCAAAGGCATATTATGAGGTCGAATGGCCCTGGGTTCATTGCCGATGCGCTTGCCCAGCAGCACTGCGGCTACCAGTCCGGACACACCGGAACTGATATGTACCACCGTTCCTCCGGCAAAGTCCATAATGCCCAATCTGCTCAACCAGTCGCCTCCCCATACCCAGTGCGCCAGAGGGTCATATATCAGTGTGGTCCACAACAGGATAAAGACCACAAACACTGAAAATTTCATCCTTTCCGCAAAGGCTCCGGTAATCAGAGCGGCTGCTATGACAGCGAACATGAGCTGGAAGCCGGCAAAAGCCAGGTGAGGAATGGGCACGGCAGCTGATAAAGCCTCCCCACCGATGTTGCCGAAGCCCCAAAATGTCAGATCCCCTATCAAGGCGTGGTGATCAGGACCAAAAGACAGGGTATAACCAATTAATATCCATTGTATCGAGACCAGAGCCATAGTAGCCAGGCACTGCATCAGTACACTGAGTATGTTCTTGCTGCGCACCATGCCGCCGTAGAACATAGCCAGGCCCGGGGTCATCAACATCACCAGTGCAGCGCAGATAAGGATAAAACCGGTATCCCCGGCACTTATGCCGGATTCTTGAGCAGCCCAGGCCGGCCTGCTGGTTCCCAGGGTGATGGCCAGGGTCACTGCACCGAGCAATAGTTTTAACAATCCCATATTATAAAAACCTCCTCAACAGGGCTGCCCGCAGCCCAATATTTAGCGAGGTCCCCTTTGACCTGAATGCGGTTTTGCACAGCTGATATGCTGCGTCCATGCGCTCATCCAGCTTAAATACCTGAATGCCGTATTACAGAGCTGCATCGCCGCGCTCACCGCTGCTGATGCGTATAATCTCCTCCACCGGGTAGATAAATATTTTGCCGTCACCGATTGCCCCGGTACGGCAGGTCTCCATGATGGCTGCAACGATCCTTTCCAGCCAGTGATCACGGCAGATAACCTCCACTTTTACCTTGGGGAAGAGGTCTACGGATACTTCCTGACCGCGATAGTATTGCTTGACCTCTTGCTGCAGCCCTCTGCCCATCACATGGTAAACCGTCATACCGCGTACTTCCATTTGGTTGAGCTTCGCTTTGAGCTCCTCCAGCTTGCCGGGTCTGATGATAGCCTCAATCTTCTTCATTATTTCACCCCCTTTCAACAGCCAAGGCCCTGAAACCCGGTCAGGGTATTCAGCGCCTTGCCAAAGTAAAAAGTATATTAAATACAACCGCCCTCTGCCGGTTTGGACAGAGGGCGTCATTGCCCGCATTATTGATCAGATTACACGACGAATGGAGAGTTCACGAGCGCCTATATAAGCATCGACCCGGGCTACGAATTCATCCATCAGGAACCCGGTATCAAGCGGTCCCGGGGCCGCTTCGGGATGAAACTGCACCGACATCAAGGGCAGTTCCTGGTGTATCAGCCCTTCTACGGTGTTGTCATTGAGGTTGCTGAAAACTACCTGAACCGCTTTATCATGGAATGATGACTCTTCCACGGTATAGCCGTGATTCTGTGAGGTCATATAGACCCTGCCGCTGCGCAGGTCTTTCACCGGTTGATTGGCGCCCCGGTGCCCGAATTTCATCTTGCTGGTTTTGCCCCCCAGTGCCAGGCTCAGCAGTTGATGTCCCAGGCAGATGCCGAATATGGGAACCCCGCCCAAAACCAGCCGGCGAATGGTGGCGATGGCAAAGCCACAGTCAGCCGGGTCGCCCGGGCCGTTGGACAATACAATCCCATCCGGCTCCAGGTCCAGTATAGTACGGGCCGAGGTCTGAGCCGGCACCACTATTACCTGACACCTTCTCGCCACCAGCGAGGTAATGATGCTGCGCTTCACCCCGTAATCAATCAAAACCACCCGCCTGGGTCCTAAACCGGTCATCTTCATGTCCGTTCTGGTCACCTGGCCTACGTAACCCCCCGGTGGGGGGGTCAAGCAGCCGGCCTGTTTTTGCAGGTCGGCCAGATTGTCCAGCCGGGTGGTGATGATGCCTCCCATAGTGCCAGTAAGCCGCAGCATTCTGGTCAGGGCTCTGGTATCGACCCCCTGCAGACACGGGATTGAATGGTCATAAAGATACTCCCCTAAAGACATCTGTTGCTCATAATGGTCTGATCCGTTGCACAGTTGATTTACCACCAGGCCTTTAAGCCAGGAGCGCTGTGCTTCCATGTTTTGGGGGTTAAAGCCATAGTTGCCGACCAGCGGATAGGTCAAGACCACAATCTGCCCGGCGTAGGATGGATCGCTTATGATCTGCTCATATCCCACCATGCTGGTGTTGAATACCACCTCTCCCAGGTGAGAACCGCTTCCCAGCAATTGACCGCTGAATACCGTGCCATTTTCCAGTACCAGATATCCGGGATTGGTCTTCATGGTAATAACCTCCATACCGGGCAGGATTTATGCCCGAAAAAAACGCCAGCAGTGCTTGCTTGTCACTCTGGCGCCATTGCCTGTTGCTTCAATTTCATTTCCGTATTACAGTATAGCAATTGTATTTTAAACTGCAACCCATTCTGGCTCTTAATACTGTATACTTATACATCCGGGCTTACCTCTATGCCTGACCATTATCTCCGAGGTACCACTGCTCTTTCAACCCCTTCATGTTGCCGGGGCAATCTTCGCCTGCCCCGCCAGGCCTAATTGTAGGGCTTCGCTGGGCCCGGTTCTGTTCCCGGCTTTTTTTTATTGATCAGGCCCATCATAATATAGGTTTTGGGGTTCATAATAACACCTAGAGGCTGTAATATTATGAAATTCAATACTCATTTGGAATAACAAGCCGGTTTTGATGTAACAATCCTATTAAGGGCTTCATATCATACATTGAGCAGGCTGATAAGGTGTGAACAGCTTCTGGGTTCTACCCGGGGCTTTCATATAAAAAAGGGAAGGACACTTTGGTTCTTCCCTTTTTGCATTTTAGGCTAAAGCCGGGCAGTGTAAGCAGGCTAAATAGTACCTTGACGACTGGCTTGGTTTATTTCATAACAAGTGCCAGTGATGACTTGCCTTATACAAAAACGGATCGTTTCGGTTCGTATTCAGTGCGGGAAAGATTTCTCACCTTTACTCAGGGCAGTCATTTTTTAGAGCGGATTCAGCTGACAATATAATCAACTGCTGCCCCACAGGAGCTACAGCGCCCTGCTTCATAATGCACCATTTCTGTCCGGTAGTAGCTGCGCCGGATAAGCAGGGCCTGACAGTTAAGGCACCCGGTGTCATTGCTCCAGGCCACATTGCCGAGGTAGACAAAGGGGAGATGAGCCATGGCGGTTTGCCTGGCTTTTATCAGCGTAGCTTCCGGGGTAGGAGGTCGGTCGTATTTATATGCCGGGTGGTAGCGTGACAGGTGCAGGGGAATGGTGCTGCGAATGGAAGCCAGCCATTTCGCCATGGCATCTATATGCTCCAGTTGGTCATTGTCCCCGGGGATGATTAAAGTAGTGATCTCTACATGGGCACGGGCTGCGGCCTCTTCGACGGTGTTTATTACCGGCGCCAGAGTGCCCTTGCACAGCTTTTTGTAAAAGTCATTGGTAAAGGCTTTGACATCGATGTTAAGAGCGTCGATAAAGGGCAGGAGCTGATTTAAAGGCCGGGCTTCGATGTAGCCGTTGGTAACCAGCACCACCTTTTGACCGCGGTCTTTTAGAAGCCGGGCACAATCCCAAATATACTCATACCAGATCGAGGGCTCATTGTATGTAAAAGCAACCCCCACAGAACCGCTGCTTTGCGCCTGTTCGGCAATCAGCACCAGGCTTTCCGGGGGAATAAAGCGGGCAGGCGGGGTTTGATGAGCCAGTGCATAGTTCTGGCAAAAGCTGCAGGACAGGTTGCAGCCGTAAGTCCCGGCGGAAAGTATCATAGTACCGGGAAAAAAGTGATAGAGCGGCTTTTTTTCAATGGGATCCAGGGCCAGTGAGGCTACCTGCCCGTAATTGGAGGTTACCAGGCTCCCGGCCTGATTGCTGCGCACCCTGCAGATCCCCTTCTGGCCCGGCTTAAGCTTGCAGCGATGCGGACACAGCTGGCACTGTACTCTAAGCTCCCCCAGTTGTTCGAAAAACATGGCTTCTTTAGCCAAGTATATCCCTCCAGTTTCGGTAGCCTGGCTTAGGTGTAGCGGGTCACCTTGAAGCGCTCTATAGTATAGGCTTCATTATGAGATATGCCTGCTTTCTGCAGGGCGATTTGCAGTTGCTGTTCTACTGTGTCCACGCCCTCCAGGTCCGGCAGCAGGAGGCCGCGCTTTCCCCCTGAGCTGACAATTACCCCGTACTCTTTGGGATTGAGTTGATCCCGTGAGGCCGGTTCAGGTTCGCCCAGTATATCGACTGAATATACCAGCTCGGGCAGTTCTTCAGCCTTGAGGGGTGGGAAGCGATAGTCCTTGGTCGCCGCGCTGACCGCGTTGGCCGCTATTTCCTGGGCCAGATCCGGCCGGGTAGCTGTAATGGTACCGATACAGCCGCGCAGCTGCCCCTTTTTCTTCAGGGAAACGAAAACCCCCGCACTTTTCTGCTTCAACTCTGCCATTTCAGCGGGCAGGGCCGGCAGCTTATGGTTGCGGATATATTCCTCCAAGACCATGCGGGCCCAGCGTACCGGCATGCTCTCTTGCTGGCGCTTCTGCTGTATAGCCTGGCTTTGTCTTTCCTGTTCCTGTTCCAATATGCTGGGCTTTGCTTCCGTGCCGGGCTTAAAACCGGCCACCAGGTAGCCCACCCCAAATGGGCCTTCATAGCTGAAGACCTCGGGCTCAAAACTGATCCCGTCCAAAGCCCCCAGCATCATGACCACCGAGCGGTAACCGCATTCACCGGCATTGCGGCGCATACCCTCATCCATTTCAAGAATCCCGGCTACATCGCCGCGGGCCAGCATGTCCCGCATAGCCTGGTCAAAACGGGGGCCATCGGGATGGTAGCTGTAGGGGCCGTCGCTTTTAAGGTGATGGGACATGTCGCCGGAAGCAACAATAGCTACCCGCCGGCCCAGGCGCTCAGCAGCATGCCTGATCAAGAGACCGGTCTGATATAACTCCAGCAAAGGCAGATAGGCGATACTCAGGGCAATTATGGCTATATCATGGCAGCCCGCTTCCCGAATGTAATGCAAAGGCACCAGAATGCCGTGATCCAGGTTTTCCTGCAGTTTATACTTGCGGGCCAGGCCTTCATCGATGGCCAGCATGGAAATATCAGCATCACTGCACAATCTCCCGATTTCACTCAAAAGCTCCAGATCATTACGATAGGTTGGTCCCTGGTGGCGGCTGCCGAAATGACTGAAATCGCCGTAAAGTCGCGGTTCTACCAGGGCGGTAATACAATCTGCGAACACATTGCCATGCGGTGTGAAAAACACCACGGTTTCCGGATGGCTTTGAGCCAATTGCCCTGCCATGGCTTTCATAGCCGTGACCGTGCTCTCAACGTCCCGAAGCCTTGCTCCCCCAATATAAGGAATGATCAAAGGGGGATGAGGTGACAGAGCGGCATAGGTCAACATAAGAATCACTCCTTTGGCTGCTATACACTTTACCGATCAGGGTACAGCTCAATCTCGCTATCATAGCTCCTGACCTGGGCCTGGGCGATTCCGGCAAAAATAGCCTGAGCCATGCGGGCCTGGTAATCGCTGTCGGCTAACAGGCTGGCTTCCTGGGGGTGGGAAATAAAGCCCACTTCGACAATAACCGCTGGCATGGTGGTATTTCTCAAGATGTAATAGTCCCCTGGTAAGGCCTTGCGTTTAGTATTCCCCAGTTGTTTGGTTATTTCCTCCTGAATCATAACTGCGGTCAGCTTGCCGATTTGGCTGGAACGGTTGTAAAAGACCTGGGCCCCATGCCAGCGCGGACTCGGATCTGCATTGGTATGAATACTGACATAAAGGTCAGCCTTTAACTCATTGGCTTTTTCCACCCTGAGCCTTAAGTCTTCGCGTTTGCGCGCCGCCAGAGTGCCGGAAAACCCGTCTCCCACCAGATCATGGTCTGCAGTGCGCAGCATTACCACCATGGCCCCGGCTTCACTGAGCTTTTGGGCCAGGTGCTGGCTGATAGCCAGGGTAATATCCTTTTCCACGTAATTGCCGCGTGCAGCCCCCGGGTCACAGCCTCCGTGCCCCGGGTCGATTACTATCACTTTGCTGGCCAGTGCATAAGCCGGGATATAGTCTTCCTCTGGCGGCAGACCCAGCCAGATGGAAAGTATCAGGAGCAGGGAAAAGGTCGAAATAACAGCAGTCCTGTATATCCTCATGGGGAGGTAATAGACCCCTGATTTAAACACACGGCCACCTCTATTTCAATATTAATACTATTCCTTATATATGCTCAATTGCGGAAATCTAGTCGGATGACCGGGAAAGGCGTTTCTGTTGGGGGTGACAGATGGGG
>LFSQ01000111.1 GCA_001512785.1 Syntrophomonas sp. DTU019 | reverse complement strand
ATGATGTAAAAAACAACAGCTGGAACAATACAGCAGCCGGCTTAAATAAGCCGGCTGCTCAGTTTATACCGCTGGTTGAGCAAGGAGTTCGGTTGCGTAACAACCTTGCGGCTGGCGGCTTTTGTTTGCATAAGCCAATAATGTGCTGGTATTGCACTGCTTGTTTGCAGAGCCTTCTTTTAATACCCAACCAGCCATGCCACCTGATACAACGGTTCAATGGCTGAGTAGCAAAAACCGCTGGCAGCCTAAGCCCACAGGTGATGAGCTTATCCCATGCAGCGGTTCAATGGCCACATTAGGCAAACAGGCCGCTTAGCTGCCATGCCTGTAAAGCAAATCTATGGGCTCCTTGGTGCGATAGCTCCGGGTAAGTATAGTTCCCTGATCGATAAAGGCCACAGTAGGTTCCCCGCTGCCATGAAGTCGATTTAAGGTCAGGGTGAGATGTGCTATGCGAATCAGGCGGGCATCCATTTCCAGAGCGAATACTATTCCAGCGGCATTGCCAAAACAACCGGCATGGACCGTACCGGACAGTTTGCCCAGTACCACGATATCCTGCCCGGCGTAAATCTCCGCCCCTTCGTGCACATCTCCCCATACTACCACTGAGCCATCGGCATGCACAGCCTGACCGCTGCGTATGTGGCGGCGCAGGAATATATCGCGCGGCACCGGGTTGGCTGTGGAATGGTGCATGTTCTCCAATAACATGCCATGGTCAAGGCAGAGCTTCTGCAGCTCAATCACATGATTATAGGCCAGATTCCTCAATCCCGCGCCTTTAAAAACCACCGGCAAACCCTGAAACAGCTGGGGATTGGATGCCAGGCGCTGCTTAAGGCTGTGACGGTACTGCTCATAGTCATATCCCTGGTTGAATATCAGGATTAAGGTATTGTTTAACCCCTTTATGGTCAGCGGTTCCACTTGACTACCTCGCTTTGACGGTAATATTTATGTCTATCACGGTCTGGCGCCCCTGCCGGGACAGACGGATCTGTGGTTCGCCGGTGATATCCAGGTGTTGACGCACTACCCGGGCCACATCGTTGCTTATGGCCTGCAACATGTCTGCGGAAGCAGCGCAGCGATCCCTGGCCAGAACCACCTGCAGGCGCTGATTGGCCTGAGCGCGGCTGGATGTACTGGAACGGTTGAAAAGCCTATCGAATATCCCCACAACCCTACCTCCTT
This sequence comes from Syntrophomonas sp. DTU019, assembly GCA_001512785.1. GTDB lineage: Bacteria > Bacillota > Syntrophomonadia > Syntrophomonadales > Syntrophomonadaceae > DTU019. The sequence continues at coordinate 2,914 of LFSQ01000111.1, read as the reverse complement.
AATGGCCTGAAAATAGACCGCGGCCGAAATTCTTGATGCGGCCCCACAATGAGGGCTCCGGCGGGGGAAGCAGTGGGACCTCCTCACCTTTGATGCGGCGGGCTACATTTTCAAAAGCTGCCCCGGCCCGGGATTTGTCATTTAATACAATAGGTTCCCCTTTGTTGGTAGACACCACTACATGCTGGTCTTCGGGAATCACGCCGATAAGGTCCACATAGAGGTGTTCCGCCACATCCTCGATGCTCAGCATGTTTCCGCTTCTAATCATGTCCCATTGTACCCGGTTGACAATCAGCTTTATATCCTGAAAACCGTGGGATTCCAACATGCCGATGATGCGATCCGCATCACGCACTGCCGATACTTCCGGGTTAGTCACCACAATGGCCCGGTCAGCCGCAGCGATGGCATTGCGGAAGCCTTGCTCTATTCCTGCCGGGCAATCCACCAGTACGTATTCGAACTCCTCTTTTAGCTGTTCGCACACCCCTTTGACCTGCTGGGGAGAAATATCGTCTTTATTGCGGGTTTGTGCCGCCGGGAGCATATACAGGCCGGGAAAGCGCTTATCCTTTACCAGGGCCTGTTTGAGAGTACATTCCCCTTCGATGACCTGCACAATATCATAAATCACGCGGTTTTCCAAACCCATAATCAGATCCAATTTTTTTAAGCCGATATCCAGATCCACCACCGCTACCCGGTGCCCCATCCTGGCCAGGGCACAGCTGACATTGGCAACAGTAGTGGTTTTACCTACACCGCCTTTACCGGAGGCGACCACCAAAACCTGATGCTGTTGAGAAACTGCTGTCATACTCACTTGTCTCCTCTCCATGACTGCGTCTTACATACGGCATAATAAGACACCATTGCAATTATAATGGAAATAGTGACAATAATAAACACCACAGTTATAATTGAACCGATTTTACAAAGGTCATTCTATAGTGGATGTGGCAGGGCTGTACAGGCTCATGGCGGGAGGTGCCTGGCAGGCTTGTTTGCCGGAAAATATCAAAACAGTCCCGGCTGATACAGGGCTGCATCCTGTCCCGGCGCCTTACCAGAGGGGAGCAGTCTGTTAGAAGGCTTATGCTCGTCGTGGTGTGGGGTAGCCTTTACAGCGGTCATTTCGCTGTGCCAGGCCGCCAGGTTGCGCAGGGCCTGAAGCTGTTCTCTGTGCCCCTGCCTGGCCCTGCGCAGGGCCAGGCGCAGAGTGTTGCAGGAATGGGAGATGTCGTCCCGGTTGACCGGAAAGGGAAATCCGTCTTTGCCGCCGTGGGCAAAGGCATAGCGTACCGGATCAGAGTAGCTGGGCCTGGCCCCATAGGCAACCTCCGCCACCAGGCAAAGAGCCCTGAGCGTTGAAGCCCCAACCCCCGGCACCTGTAGAAGCTGTGCGAAACTGGCGGGCTGCTGTTCATAAGCCGCACGCAGAGCCTTGTTGAGGTAGGCTGTAGAGGGTATGTGATGTTGATAGGGCAAAGCCAAATGGCGGGACAGGCTTATGATGGAATTAAACTCATTAATGAGCCGTTCCGGTGCCTGGCAGCTAAGCTCAGTGCAAAAGCGGTTGAGTGCTTGGTTGTCACTGGAAACCAGATTGAGGGTTTCGACTATGGTGTCGCTGCATACCGCTGCCTGCGGTTCGCGGGTAAAACTCTTCATCTGTGTGCTGAGCCAGTGATAGCGGCGGGCTGCCCGGGCTGCCTGGTTCATGCCTTGCTGTATAACCGCCCAGTTTCCCTCCCGGTCGAATACAAAAAAATGATGGTATATTTGAAAGCCGTCCTGCACTGCCGCACTGTCCACTTTGGCCGCCATCTTGCTGGCATATACCAATTGTTCAGCATCCCGGGCAAGCGGGTGGCGGTCAGCAATGGTGCGAATCTCATCAGGGGTATGGCGTGCTACCCGCCCTTTGCCACCGGCGCAAAACAGCCCGAAATGAGGCCCGACCTCCTTTAAGCCTTCTTTTATGGCCCCGCATACTGTAGTGGTAATACCTGAAGAATGCCAATCAAATCCGACCACACACCCCAGGGCCTGAAACCAGTACGGATCGGACAAACGCCTTAAAACCTCGCTTAGACCGTGTTCTTCAATTATTACCTCGATGATAGCCTGGCACAGTTTCTTCATATGCGAAAACAGCCAGGCCGGGCATTGCCCACCATGCAGTGGAAGGTTGGCTGTACCGGTCCTCACCGCTTAATGTCTCCTTGCTCAAGCTTTCAAGTATAGCATAGCACAAAAACCAAATCGGGAACAAATGTTCTTGAAGAAGGGGTTAAAGGTCAGATGAGCGGATAGAATAAAGGATTTAAAATGAGCCCTAAAAATAGAAACAGTGGCACTGTCATGCCACCTTGAGGTTTGTGTTGGGTGTTGTATGGGGAAAGGCTTAAAATTTATCCCACCATTTGAAACCCTGGAACAGAAAAACTCCCACTATTGCGGCGACTATGCTCAAGCCAAGGCATACGGCTACGATGACTACTCCGACAGATGCAGCAGGACTCATGGTGATCACCCATCCTATTCTATCTATTTAATATGATACCACGATTCGACGAAGTGGTCGTGTTTTATTTGTTATTTATTTTATAAGAGACAATTCTAAGTATGAGAAATGATATCTCTTGAAAACATTCTCAACGTTCAATTTCGACCCCGCCGGGGGAAAGCCGTTGGAATAAAGACAGGCGCGCGGAGTTACGTGGTTGATAACAAAGCATGCTGTTTGGTTTAGGCCTGCTTTGCCCCGGCCAGCTCAGTCAGTGCCGCTATAAGGGAGATCTGCACTTTGCTCTGTACAGATGATCGCCGGGCAGCAAAAAAACGGTCAAGGCGATGATGTACTGTAAATTTGGTTTTAATAAATTTTGATCTTATAATCCAGAAATAC
>LFSQ01000122.1 GCA_001512785.1 Syntrophomonas sp. DTU019 | reverse complement strand
CTACAGGAGGGTATGCTTTTTATTTTTTATTCGGACTTTTTCAGTGGTCTCGGACCGTCCCCTTCTGTCACCTGCTACGATGCTATATGCAGATCCTCATAATGGGAGAATTCCATGGAGAAAGCAGCCCGCCCCTGGGTCAATGAGCGCAGGGTGGTGGAATAGCCGAACATCTCCGCTAAAGGAACGCAGCCCCGGATGATCTGGGTGTTGTTCACATTGTCCATGGACTGCAGGCGCCCCCGGCGGTTGCTGATGTTGTTGATGATATTGCCGGTATACTCCTCTGGAGCAGTGATTTCCAAACGCATGATCGGTTCCAGCAGTTGCGGGCCGGCTTTGCGCAGGCAGTCCCGGGTGGCGATCATAGCCGCGGTTCTGAAGGCCATTTCCGACGAGTCCACCTCATGGTAAGAGCCATCCAGCAATATGGCCCTGACATTGACTACGGGATAACCCTTAAGCACTCCATCTTCCAGGGCCTGCTTAATACCTGACTCTACCGCCGGTATATACTCGCGGGGTATGGCCCCACCCACGATTTTATTCACAAATTCAAATCCCTCGGCAGGTTCCAGGCGCAATACTACATGAGCGTACTGCCCTTTGCCGCCGGTCTGCTTGACATAACGGGTGGTCTGTTCAGCCGCCTGGGTAATGGTTTCCTTGTAAGCCACCTCGGGCTTGCCAATATTGAAGTTTACTTTAAACTCGCGGGATAATCGCTCGGCGATAATCTCCAGGTGCAATTCGCCCATACCGGCAATCAGGGTCTGCCCGGTTTCCTTGTTGTAATTGAGCCGGAAGGTCGGATCTTCGGCCGCGATCCTTGACAGGGCCTCCATAATGCGGGCTTGATCGCTCTGGTTTTTGGGCTCAATGGCGATCTGTATAACCGGCTCCGGGAATTGTATGGACTCCAGCAAGAGGTCCTGCCCTTCCCGGCACAGGGTGTCGCCGGTCTGTACATCTTTCAGGCCAATCAAAGCCACTATATCGCCTGCTTCCACCCGTTCGATCTCTTCGCGGTGGTTGGCGTGCATGCGCACCAGACGACCTACCCTCTCTTTGGCGCCGCGGTTGCTGTTGTAAACATAACTGCCGGCATCCAGGCTGCCCGAATAGAGCCGGGCAAAGGCCAATTTGCCCACGTGGCGATCAGTGACGATTTTGAATACCAGAGCCACCAGATCGCCCTGAGGATCAGGGAGTACCTGCAGGTCAGCTTGATTGCCGTTACAAACCGCTTTGGCCGGGGAAACATCCAGGGGTGAAGGCAGAAAATCAACTACCGCATCCAGAAGCTTCTGTATCCCGATATTGCGATAAGAGCTGCCGCATAATACAGGAACCATTTCGCCCGTAATAGTGTTGCGGCGTATAGTCTGCATCAACAAGTCCACGGGGATAGCTTCATCGGTTACGTACAGGTCGAGCAGGGTTTCGTCAGTTTCAGCCAGGCTCTCCAGCATCCGGGTATGCCACTGCTGCGCGAAATCCAGGCTGTCTTCAGGTATATCCCGGCTTTCCATCTTATCGCCGTTTAAGCCGCTAAAAGTATAATAGCGCATTTCGATAAGGTCAATTATCCCGGTAAAGGCGTCATTTTGGATGACCGGCAGGTTGATAACCAGAGGGTTTGCGCCCAGGCGCTGTTTGATCTGCTCTACTACCCGGCAGAAATCCGCCCCCACCGCATCCATTTTGTTAATATAGGCAATGCGCGGTACTTTATATCTGTCGGCCTGCCTCCATACGGTTTCAGACTGCGGCTCTACTCCGCCTTTGGCACAAAACAGAACCACGGCCCCATCCAGAACACGCAGGCTCCTTTCCACTTCAGCGGTAAAATCTACGTGCCCGGGTGTATCGATGATGTTTATAAAGCAGTCTTTCCACAAACAACGCACCGCGGCGGAGGCAACCGTGATGCCGCGCTCCTTTTCCGCCGGCAGAAAGTCCATTACGCTGTCGCCGTTATGGGTCTCACCCAGCTTGTGGGTCAAGCCGGTATAATACAAAATCCTCTCCGTGGTAGTGGTCTTACCGGCGTCTATATGGGCTATAATGCCGATGTTTCTAAGGTTCTCTAACATTTCAGCAATAATTCTCCTTCATAAGAAAAATTAACGGCACTCATGAATCGAGGCCGAATTGGTGCAGCTTATTTTTTCGAGATAGGGACGTATTTATGCACCCAAATGTTTATTTTATTTGCAATCAGGGTAAATGTCAAATGATTTGGCAAATTTTTACCGTGGCTTTATATGCCTTCATTACGGCCACGTCCTGGTATGGTAAATAAGATCATATGCGCCGCCAAACTTGAGCACCTTTACAGTGATTGGGTAGAATAAGAAGGGATGACGGCATAATAGAGATTTACAGCTTCTATTTGGAGGGAGTCTATGGCACTCACACCGGAACAGCGAGCAGCCTGGGAGAGAGAAAAACAGGAACGAGCCCAGCGGGAGCTGAGTGAGCAGGAGCGCGAGTTGAAAAGGCGCAGAGATGAGGCCTTAATAGACAGGGCTATCAGGAAGGCCGAGCGCCTGCAGAAGATCCGCAAGTGGACTTATATTGCGGTAGTTGTCATATATCTGGCAGCGGTCGGGCTGTATTTTATGTTGCGTTAAAGCTGTTGTCTTCAGGGCTTGACTGATTCACAGTTGAAATCAGTATTTGAGCTGCCTGGCTCACTTCCCGGTAGACTTCCTGGAGAGGCAGCTTAAAGGCTCTGGCGATGCGGCTGCAATCCTCATATTCCGGAGATACACGCAATATCCTGCCATCACGTACAGCCAACTTAACCTGAATAGTCCCATATTTGGTGTTGATGTGGCGTACCTCACGCTGCAGGCTATTTCGATTGACCGGCATTCTGCGCACTCCCAGAGTAGTAGTCTCCACAAATATAGTTTCCTCCAGCTTATCGGCCAGGGTAAGTGGGCATAATACGTTCAGCATTATGCCCGGCCGGTTCTTTTTCATGATGATGGGGGTCAGGTAAACATCCACCGCGCCCTGCTCAAAGAGCAGCGGAATCAGGTGCGAATAGAACTCAGGGTTCATATCGTCTATATTGCTTTCCAGCATCATCAGGGCTGCGGGGGGCTGTTCGGCTAAAATAACCCGCAGCAGGTTGGGAATCTCGATTTCCCCATCCCCTACCCCGTATCCCACACGCTCAATCACCACTTCCGGGATGGGTTGAAAAGCCTCCGCCAGTGATGTGATTATGGCCGCTCCGGTCGGGGTTACCAGCTCATGTTTGATCCCGGTGGAATAAACCGGTACACCTTCCAGCATGGCCATGGTGGCCGGCGCTTCAACCGGCAGGGTGCCATGGGCGCACTGCACGAAGCCGCATCCCAGATGAAGGGGCGATGAGCATATTTTTTCTATCCCCAGATAGTCCAGGCAGATAGCAGTGCCTACTATATCGATGATCGAATCGACAGCACCGACTTCATGAAAATGCACTTCATTTATCTTGCAGCCATGAACCTTCGCTTCAGCCCGGGCCAGGCGGTTAAATATCTTCAGGCTGGTTTCTTTGACTTTGTCACTAAGCGCCGATGACAGGATCAGTTTTTCGATATCATTCAAGTTACGCTGCAGGCCGTGTCCTTTGCTGCTTTTGTCAGCATTCTTACCGCCCTCATGATGAAAACCGGATTCTGTATGGTGTACATGTCCTGGTTCATCTCCATGGCTGTGCTTGTGATGGGCTGGTCCGCTGTTCTTCACCGGACAATAAATGGAGTAATCGTCCACCTTTACCTGTACATCGGTGCCGGCAATGTCATTTCGAGTCTTTTTGCTCGCGGTTATGGTGTATCCTTTTAGATTGAGCTTGGCCAGTTGGCTGCAGAGATACTGCAGGTCTGCACCCACATCCAGCAAAGCCCCCAGGGTCATGTCCCCAGATATGCCGGCAAAACAATCAAAGTACAATACCTTACTCATGCTGATTCCTGCCCTTGTTTTGATTGAGCAAGCTTTCCAGTTGCTGGTTCAAACGACTGGCGAAATAACCGGCCCCAAAGCCGTTGTCGATATTAAAGACCGCCACCCCGCTGGCACAGCTGTTGAGCATCGCCAGGAGCGCGCTTAGACCCTGAAAGCTGGCGCCGTAGCCGACGCTGGTGGGGACCGCCAGGACCGGTTTATCCGTCAGGCCGGCAATTATGCTGGGCAGGGCGCCCTCCATACCGGCCACGGCAATGATCACATTGGCCTTTTCCAGGCGGGCTTGATGGGCCAAAAGCCGGTGTATGCCGGCCACCCCCACATCATAGAGGCGATCTACAGTATTGCCCAGCATTTCCGCGGTTATAGCCGCCTCTTCAGCCACCCTGATATCCGATGTTCCTGCAGTAGCTACCAGTATTACCCCCTGGCTTGGATTTAGCTCTTTTTGCCGAATAGTCAAAACCCTGGCCAGAGCATGATATTCCAGGCCCGGCCAGCGCTGCGGCAAGGCCCGGTATTTATCCGCGCTCAGACGCGTGGCCAGTATGTTGCAGCCCTTCTGCCACAGGGCATCGATTATGCCCTCCAGCTGCTCCACTGATTTGTCCTCGGCAAATATAACTTCAGGATGTCCCTGGCGCAAAACCCGGTGATGATCGATTTTGGCATATCCCAGGTCTTCAAAAGGCAGATGGCGCAGTTCATTTAAGGCCTGCTGCAATTCAACCCTTCCCTGTTTATAATCCTCTAAGACCTGTGCAATCCGGTCATGGTCCATACTCGCTCTCCTTTCAGCCGCTTTAAGGGTAAGGCCAGCCTTTTCCGGCTTGTTTATTAAAACTGTTTGTGCAGCACGAATCATAGTATTAATCATTAACCCTGACGTGCAGCATGAATCACAGATATGTAGTATAGTTCATTAACCCTGGCGGGCATTCAGGTCCAAACATATACCGGAAAAGCCCAGGGCCAATAACGCCTCCCTGAGAGCGTCAATAGTATTTATATCCAGCAATTTTGCCATACCCTCTGAGTTTGTTTCGATGCGGGCTTCCCCATTACGGTATCTTACCCGGTGATTCACCAGACCCTGCCGGGCCAGATAATCCTCGGCCAACTCCACCATGGAAAGCTTGCTTTCATCTATTCGCTCCCCGGGAAGAAAGCGAGTGGCCAAACAGGGCTGGGCCGGCTTATCATGAGTGGGCAGGCCCAATTGCTTGGAGATAAGACGAATATCGTTTTTGTCCAGTCCGGCCTGTTTGAAGGGGGTGACTATCCCCAATTCACGCAAAGCCCTGATCCCGGGGCGCTCCTCCTCCCGGTCGTCCAGGTGTGATCCGTCTACAACCGCGTCGATATCCTGACTTCTGGCTTCAGCCTGAAGCCGTTCAAAGATCAGGCGTTTGCAAAAATAACAGCGGTTGACCGGGTTCTCGGCAAAAATGGGCCGGCTGATTTCGGTGGCATCCAGGGTATAATGCCTCACTCCCAGGCTTTGCGCCAATTCAGCGGCCTGGCGGATTTCTTTTTCGGGGTGGGCTATGGTTTTTACCGTAACCGCAGTTACCCGCCCGGGCAATACCTGATTGCACACCGTCAGCAACAGGGTGCTGTCAACCCCGCCGGAGAACGCCACCAGAATACGCTGATATTGTCCGATGATCTTCTTTAAGCAATTGAGCTTTTCAGCCAGTGTGATATCGTCGTACATAATCAAGCCTTTTAGCTAATTATTAAGTAAAATACCATTTTCACCTTTTTATCCTTCATATTATCACACAAATGCTTATCCAAAAGCCAGATGCAAACATGAATAATAGATAGGTCAGGATAGGTGCAGCGTTTGCGGGGAAAACATCTGTTATGAGTGCTGGCGCTATGAGCCAATGCGAAATCATTGCGGAAAGCTAATCAAGCGGTATTCCTGCATAATCAAGCCAGCTGTTGTCAGCGCCCCGGCTGGCGAATGATTAAAGTGATGACATAGGATATGGCGGCCAAAAGCACTATGGTAGCCCCGGTAGCCGTATCCCAGTAATAAGAGAGGATGAGGCCGCTAATCCCGCATACGGCGGAAATCAAAAAAGCGTAGAGATGATAAGACCTCATTCCCGTAGCGATGTTGCGCGCTGCCGCCGCCGGCAGTATTAGTAAGGCGTTGATGATCAGAATGCCTATCCACTGTATGGTAAAGGTGACCACCAGGGCCAGGGAGATGGCAAAGCAGGTTTCCACCAGTTTGACCTTAATGCCCCGGCTGCCTGCCAGTGAAGGGTTGATGCTGAGCACCAGCAGCTTGTTGAAGATCATATACCACAATACCAGAACCGCCAATAATACCAAAGCCAGAGCAGTGACTTCCTGTGGGGTGATGCTCAGCAGATCGCCCACCAGATAGCGGCTGTAGCGGGCAAAACCGCCCCCTTTGGAAAGGATCACGATTCCCAGAGCTACAGTGGTGGCCGATACCGCCCCGATTATAGTATCAGCGGAAGAACCGGTGCGTTCTTTGATCAAAGTGACTGCCATGGCGATTATGACCGCAAAAATCAGCATGGACCAGGTGGGGTTGTGCAGCCCGGCTATCACCCCAAGGGCAATGCCGGTCAGGGCTGAATGCCCCAGGGTATCTGAAAAAAAGGCCATCTGATTGTTAACCACCATAGCCCCCAGCAGGGTGAACAGGGGCACCACTGCCAGTATGGCCAGAAGGGCGTTCTGCATAAAGGAATACTGTGCCCAGGAAAAAGGCAATAAACCAATTAAGCTGCTGATAGTATCATACATGCGACAATCCTTCCCGTTAAGATTTCGCCGCTCAAACCGGTAAAAGTTTGTCCATTCTGCCCAGAGTTGCTTCGAAAAGCTGGCTTTTCATCACTTCCTGCGGGGTGCCGTCACAGAGAATGACCTGATTTAAAAGCACTACCCGGTCCGCATAATCGGCCACCGCATTCAGATCATGCGACACCAAAATGACCGAAAGATCATATTGCTGCCGCAGTTCCGCTACAATGCGATAAAAGCACTGCATTCCCTTGAAGTCGACCCCGGAAATAGGCTCATCCAAAAGCAGCAGGTCAGGAACCGGTTCTAAGGCTAGGGCTAACAGAATGCGCTGCAGCTCTCCCCCTGACAGTGCCCCCAGGCGTCGGTTGATAAGGTGTTCAGCCTGCACTGTGGCCAGGGATTTTCGGGCACTTTCAAGGGCGTGTTTGCTGCCTCCCAAAAAAGACCGGCAACTGTCCCAAAGCTGCCAGGAACAAATCCCCCACCGTTATAGGCGAATTGACATCAAAATTGAGCCGCTGGGGGACATACCCTATCCTGGGCCTGGCGCTGCGATTGCCTTCGCTGTCCAGGAACTCAAGTTTGCCGGTATGGGGAACCTCGCCCAGAATGGCTTTGAAGAGGGTGGTTTTTCCGGCTCCGTTGGGGCCTACCAGAGCTGTGAGCTGTCCGCAGTGGATCTGTAAGTTGATATCGTTGAGAATGCATTTGCCGCGAAGGTTGACACTGAAATGGCTTATACGGGTAACGCACAACCCACAGGCTGAACCACAGCTCGTAATCGCTTCGGTGGTTGTCATCAGTATAAAGCCTCCCTCAAGACCTCCAGGTTTTGCCGCATAATGCGCAGATAAGCATCTTTATCCTCCGGGCCGCTTACAGCGGGTTCCAGGGCATACACTGCAACCCCGCTTTCACGGGCAATGGTTTGGGCAACTGCCTCGGGATACTGGGGTTCAGCAAAAACCGCCGCTACTTTTTTATTTTTGATCTGAGTGATTATCTGCGCCAGTTCCCCGGCACTGGGCTCTGAGCCCGGTTCCCTTTCCACCACCGCTACTACCTGCAGGTCGAATTCACGGGCAAAATAAGCGAAAGCATCATGGAAAGTGGCGATGTTGCGCTTAGGAGCATTGTCTAGGAGCTGATGCATTTCAGCCTGCAGCTGGCTGATTTTTTCAACATAAGCCAGCCCGTTGCGGGCATATGCATCGCTATGCTGCGGATCCAGCGCTGTCAGCTGCCGGACGATATTCTCAACCTCTTGTTTGGCCCCCTCCGGGCTGACCCACAGATGAGGGTTTATCTCTCCTTCATGTACGATCAAATCCAGGCCCTGAGTGGCTTCCACCACTGGAATATGCGGATACTGGGCGATTATTTTATCCATAAATGCTTCCATGCCGGCCCCATTTATAACCAGCAGGTCAGCACCCTGCAGCTTCTGCATATCCCCGGGACTTAGCTGATAATCGTGCAGGCAGCCGGTCTCGTTGCGGGTCAAATTGCTGACCGTAACCCCGTCGATATCAGCGGTGATGTTGAGCAGCATGATATATATAGGGTAAAAGGAGGTGACAATATGAACCCCATCCTCAGTAGGCTGTCCGGAGGTCTTCTCGGAAGCGGAAGGCAAAACCCCGCAACCGCATAAAGTCAATAACAGGCTCAGTATTATAAGGGCAATCACCGACTTCCTCAATCTCAAACCCTCCCTTTGGCCTGCATGCATTTGTGGCAATAGCCGTACATCTCCATGCGGTGATCCAGAACCACGAAGTTCTCTCGCGAAGCGATTTCCGCAGCATAAGCCTCCAACGGGCATCCGGTGATGGTCACGATCTTCTGGCAGTCCATGCATACCAGGGTGTGCTCATGATCATCCTTCTTTAAGCTGTAGCGGGCTTTTTCACCGGGAAACCCCTGTTTGTTGATCAAGCCCTGCGATAACAGCAGGTCCAGGTTGCGGTATATTGTCGATAAACTGGTCTTTTGCTGCTCTCTGACCTTTATGAAGATCTCGTCCACCGTGGCCGGCCGGTCCTGCTCAGCCAGCGCGGCCAGAATGGCCTTACGCTGCGGGGTCGCTTTTTTACCCAGCCTCCTGATGGCCTGCTCCCAATTGCAGTTGTTCAATTCTTGTGCCTCCATTTAGGAATAGGAATGATTTGCATTTATTATACACTATTTGCGAACAAGTAATGTCTATATTTTCATAAACCTGCGCTCCTGTTAATAAACCGACGCAAGCTATGGAGGATTTATAAAAGGAGCAAAATGATTGTGGAAAAGATTTGCGATGACAAGGCGCTTCCCTGTATGAGTTGGCCTGAAGCCGATAAGCCCTTCACGGGATCGGGTAGGAGGCTACTCATTATTTGAGTAGCCGACCTCCCACACCACCGTACGTACCGT
>LFSQ01000026.1 GCA_001512785.1 Syntrophomonas sp. DTU019 | reverse complement strand
AAAATGAAATCGTGAGAAAACAAGCGATATCGAAAGTATAGCTTAGTTTATTAAGGGAGGGTCTATATAAATGCAGTCTACCTGCCCTGTGTAAAGGTACTCCAATAATTGCAAGGCATGATAATTGTCTGCCTCAATCAAAATATGCCAGGGTGCATCATCAGGTCCATTTTGGACCCGGTCCATCGGTACAAGCGTTGGAAAGATCGGTTCGCCGAAATTAGCAACTGCCACTAACTCCTCTACGGAAAACTTGCTTTTTTGATTACTGCCTTGTTTAATGCATATTGCTTGTCCATCCGAAATTGATAACACTCGCCATAAATTTGCTAAGTCCTCCCCCCGCTTAGCAACGAGGTTTCCTTTGCGTACTTCAGCCTTGTATAGTGGTGTTAATTCCGGCAAATGTTCCTCAAAAACCAATCCGAATTTCTTTTCTTTGGCGATTTTATAGGTTTCAAGTTTCAAGCGCTCCCTTAATCTTTTATCTTCTATTTGGGCAATTAAATCATCTATTGCTGACATAACACCCCTCCCGGCCCTAATTTGATCTGTTCCTTTGCCTTTCCTAACTCACTTATCTAATTCACTAATTTTGAATTTCCATAGCTTTCCGACTTTATGAGCGGGCATTTGTTTTCTGCAAACCATCTATAAATAGTATCTTTACTGATACCTAAGTGTTCAGCGATTTCGTCTAGGGATGACCATTTTTCTGTAGTTGTATAATCCATTTCAACAACCTTCCCTTCGAGAATTACTGTTTACATTGTATCAAATATTTCCAATAGATATAGGATTTGCTTGGTTCAGCATTCGACGACATTATTCGTACTGCAATTCCCTAAAGAACCCCCAGACCCTTAAGAGCTTGTTCATTCCCAAGGATTGCTGGGGGTTGGTTTTGTATCTCTTGTTTAGTTTTGATAGGTTTGCCAGCTTTGGAAAGAGCGAATACTAATATGCTGCCTCTTTCTCAAGCAACCACTTCCATTTAGCCATCCACGGTCGTTATCTGTATTATTCGATTGTGACCGTGACCGGAGGGAGATTCATCCAAGAGTAATAAACCCGGACTCCACCTCTAGTTCCTGCAGAAAGCCACGGCGCTGCTTCTAGCCACCAGATTGCTGTACCTCAGACCGCTTACGACGATCCCTTACTACACCACACAGAACTGGCTCGTATTCAATCACGGCCATTATCCATTCATCATTTGTCTCTTTGTCAGTGTACATATAACTGAGGCTGATTCAGAAATCAATTCTAAAAGATTCGCATTTGGTAATTTTATTTAGCCTTGATTACGGTATTTGTTTAGATCCGCTTACTTTGCATATCTAGCTCTATTACCAATTTGGTATACAGCATACTCAATTCCACATTATTATTTTGTCCTCATTTTCTTTATAACCGAGCAAATATCGAAGCAAAGGATATTGCAGGTTCCAATTCAAAAGATAGAATAGTAGTAACAGTTACTTTGGGTTATGCATTGAGGAGGTGTGACGGTGCAATGATCTGAAGATGGCGGGACTGGCTAATGCTCCTGACACACCAGTAAATCCTGTGTTTCCACCCAATGTTGCCGCTGAATTTCCAGCGTTTTTAACTCCAAACCCCCGAAGAAATAGTTTTCCACCGTTCTAATCACCCAGCAACAGATACATGCCCGCTCACCAGCCCATAGATACTGTCAGTTCCCAGCATTGAAATTGCTTTCAGGCTAGAGGAACTATCCCCTGGCAAGTAATAGCTTTATATAGATGCTGGGGTTTTAAGCCTTTCCCCTATGCTATACTGCCCAAAACTGGAGGAGGAGTTTGTATGAGCTACCAACCGTCGCGTTGCACACCACGAGAAGAATTGGAAAGTCGAACTGCCCGTTTACAAGAGCTGATGAAAGCAAAAGACCTGGACGGGGCCATAATCATCCAAAATGCCGACCTTTTTTACTTTGCCGGCACTGTGCAGCGGTCCCATTTGTTTATTACTGCCGAGGGAGAGCCGGTTCTGCTGGTCAGAAAGAACTACCAGCGGGCCAAATGTGAATCGGCCCTTAAAGACATTAGGGGCCTGACCAATGCAAAGGATTTGCCCGGCTTGATCGAGTCTCACCTGGGCTACCGGGCGAGCCGTATCGGTTTTGAGCTGGATGTTATGCCTGCCAGTCTCTTCCTATATTATCAGCAACTCCTTGACCCTGTTCAGATTGCCGACGCAAGCAATCTGATCCGGCAGGTCAGGAGCATAAAGTCGCCATATGAAATCGAGCTCATCAGAGGCGCAGCAGCCTTAAACCACACCATGTTTTCTCAGGTAAGGGATTTTCTCCGCCCCGGAATGACTGAAGTCGAATTGGGCAGCAAACTGGAAGGTGTTTACCGTACGCTCGGACATCAGTGTTTTATCCGCACCCGAAGTTTTAATATGGAACTGGTCTACGGCCATCTGATGTCAGGATGGAATGCGGGGGTGCCCAGTTTTATGGATTCGCCCACCGGCGGAAGCGGGCTAAATCCATCTTTTCCACAGGGTGCAGGGATGAAAAGGATTGAGCCCAATGAGCCTATTCTGATTGATTATGTTGGGGTTTTAGACGGGTATATGGTTGATCAGGCCCGTATCTTTTGCATTGGGAAGCTGAGCCCTGAGCTGGTTTATGCTCATAATGTGGCTATAGAGGTACAGGAACTGGTCAAAGAGATGGCCAAACCAGGCGTCTCCTGCGCTGATGTATATGCAAGTGCTCTTCAATTGGTTGGCAAACACGGGCTAAAACAGCACTTTATGGGCTATCCCGATTCGGTGGGCTTTATTGGCCACGGCATAGGCATAGAGTTGGATGAGATGCCGGTCATAGCCCGGGGGTATGATGTTCCTCTTGAAGAAGGCATGGTTCTGGGCCTGGAACCAAAATTCGTTTTTCCTCAAGGTACGGTCGGCATCGAAAACACACTGGTAGTTACACCTGATGGACTGGAAAACCTGACTGTTTTTGATGAGAACATTATTTTTTTACCATACAATGCGTAAAGCGGTGATTGAGGGTTCAGTTTTGCCGCCCCTTCGCCCCTCAAACAAGGTCAGAGCCCATAGCTTTTGATAAGGCTGATGAGATTGGCTTTCACCATCTTTTCACCCATCAGCTCTCTGAATCTAACCGACTTGGTCTTGCCCTGCTGGCGCAGTTTTTCCATCTCCTCGGGTATTGCCACCTGGCTGGCCAAAAGGTCGAGATAGAAATTCTCAAAGCGGGCCAATTTGTCGATAGCCTCACCAGAATAGCCATGAATATTGGGCTCTACCTTAGAACTGTCGACCACATAAGTTCCATCATCCAGGGCTCGGGTTAACCTGTCCACAGGCTAATCATCCCCTTTCCAGCTTGTTCAAATGTGCTTCACAGATTAGAATCCCCCGGTTTCACGGGCGCTTGATGCTGAGGTTGAAACCCAGTGCCAAAACGGAGAATATCAAGAGCATTATCAATGTTGAGGTGAACGACCCGGTTTTGGTGACGAAAGAGCCCGCCAGTGTAGCCACAAATGATGAGGGAATCAGGAATGTGTTGGCCATACTGAAGTTGAGTGCGAAGTTTTTGGAGCCGTAGAACGTATTGATGACCGCTGAGGTTATAGTGGGCACACATCCATAAGAGAGGCCGCACAGTGACAATCCCACTATACACAGGGGTATACTGCCGTAAAGCACTGCAGACAGGGTGATCGCCGGCGCGGCTATGGTAAGGGTGTTGGCTGCCAGCATGGCAATGCGCCGTCCGAAGGCGTCGAACAGGGCTCCTGATATGATGCGGCCCAGTCCGTTGCAAACCGAAAGGACACCTACCAGAGTGGTTGCCAGTGCGGCCGCGGCGCCTGCTGAAAGCGCGATGTCCCTGGCAGCGCTGATGACCGTGGTGCCTATAGCTGCAGAAAGGAGGCAATACAGATAGAACCTCCAGAAGGTGAAGCGCCTAGTCATTTCCGCAGCGGAATAATCACGCGGTTCAAAGCCTTCAGCCTTCCTGGCCTGGTTTTTCTTAGGACTTGGAAAGCGGGCATCGGCAGGTGCAAACCTCAGTATCATCCCTGCAAGAACCAGAACCGCTCCTATAGCTACCGCCAGCAGCAGGTAGGTATTCCTCCAGCCCACGCTTTGGATCAGGTTGCCGGCCACCGTTCCCAACAGCAAGGTGCTGGCACCGAATCCCATCATCAAGGCCCCTGAGCAAGTGCCGGTCTTATCCGGGAACCACGACAAGGTTCCGGAAATCAGGGCATTATAGGCCATGCCTACCCCGGCTCCGGTCAACACACCGTAACTCAGATATAAAACCGTGGTGCTGGTGCCGCTCATGCGCGAGGCTATGAAAAAGCCGAGAAATACCAGGATTCCGCCGGTTATTATGGGGACTTTGACACCCATTTTTTTTATGATAACACCGGTTAGAATCCCGCCCACACAAAAGAAGCACATCATGATAGTAAAATTTAACGCTAATTCAGCCGGGTTCCATCCGAACTCAACCGCCAGGGGGGCTTTTAAGATCGACCAGGCGTATATGATTCCGGCAAACAGCATACTGATTACACCGGTTATTAGATAAAGCCATCTGGTTACGGTTTTTGTTGCCTCCATTGTTCTTTCCTCCCCATTTTGCTTCGATATATTACATTAAGTGCTGCAGCAGGCGTTGGGCAAGCCGTCTGTTTAATAATGCTCATTCTCGCCTGGTAAGGCTCTTATCGCTGCTACAGGAGCAGGCCCATTGGCAACAGAGCGCTCAGGTTTTTCCAAAAAGCATCTATTCGCCGTTTATCATTGCGTTTGTTTATCTAGGTTAACTTCCTAATTACTTCAGCCCCCTTTTAATACGCTTTTATATTAAAATTGAATATAGTTTCACTAAAACTGTTTCACATAAAAATACATTAACAGAATTTATAGCCGGGCGGCAAAAAATTCTTGACCGGACTTCATATAGATTGGGGCTGCAGTAAAATACCTGTTTATATCCAAGCCCTGTTCAAGGCATGACTGGTGTCCTGCAGTCAAATGGTATAGAATTCCTGGCCTAATTTACTTGGTTATGGTAATCTGGCAGCGGTGGATAGGGGCTGGCTTTAGATCGGAGGCTTGAAGCCCGGCAGGAGCAGATGCGCCGAGGCCAGATAGATCTCTGCTCTAAACCCCATAAGTACTGCCGGTTGAGCTTGTTGACCTAGGGGTGATTATATGTCCTGTTAGCCACTCTTTTTCTAAATTGTATACAAGTGTAAACAAATGAATTTGTGATTATGGTAATATATTTTTAGTTAAGCCAAAAGGGAGGTAGAAAAATGAAAAGAATAGGCAGTCGTATTTTGGTCGTTTTCCTGGTTGTTTCCTTGATAGCGGCAGGACTAACGGGGTGTTCAAAATCTGAAAGCCCTGCTGATCAGCAACCGGCCGCGCAAACGAAATTCATCAACATTGCCACCGGTGGAACTGCTGGAACCTATTATCCCCTGGGTGGGGCCATGGCTGAGATCCTGAACCAAAACATTCCCGGTGTAAATGCTACCGCGCAGTCTACTGGGGCATCTGCCGCCAATATCAATATGCTGGCTGAAGGCAGTGTTGACCTGGCCCTGGTACAGAACGATGTGGCCTACTATGCCCTGAACGGGGTGGAATTGTTCAAAGACAAAAAGGTTAGCGGTTTGCAGGGTATATCCACACTGTACCCGGAGACCTGCCAGATCATCACTTTGACCAAATCAGGCATCAAGAGCGTAGCTGATTTTAAGGGGAAAAAGGTAGCTGTTGGGGCTGCCGGCAGCGGCGTGGAAGCCAATGCCCGCCAGATTCTACTGGCTCATGGCCTTACATATGACGATATCAATCCGCAGTACTTATCCTTTGCTGAAGCAGCCAACGGCTTGAAAGATGGCAACATAGATGCTGCTTTTGTAACCGCCGGTCACCCCACCGCGGCAATCCAGGACCTTGCAGCCCAGCATGAAATAACCTTGATCCCGATAGCTGATGATACCGCTGACAAGTTGGTTGCTGAATATCCTTACTACACCAAGGTAACCATCCCGGCAAACACCTACCCCAACCAGAAGGAAGACACCAAGACCCTGGCAGTACAAGCCATGTTGATCACCACTGATAAAATGGATGAGGATACCGTTTATCAGATAACCAAGGCTATATACTCAAATCTGGACAAGTTGGCCAGCACACACTCGGTTGGCAAATTGATAACCATCGAGTCAGCTGCAGAAGGCATGTCAATTCCGGTTCACCCGGGTGCTGCCAAGTTTTTCAACGAAAAAAAATAGGAAGCTGATATCTGTTGAATCATCTGCCCAAGTATTGGAGAATTTCGCTGATATGGATCGTGATTTTGGTTCTGGGAGCAGGCCTAATCTGGCCTCTCCCAACCCTCTGTATCCGCCAATATGACTCTGATCATCGGCTATTCGTCCCACTGCTGAAAGCTAAGACTTTTTCCTTCTACTATCTTCATTCGGTACAAAAAACCCCGGTGCAGGAAAATTATGTGCTTGCATCCGGGAACAAACTGCGTTTGGTTTCAACTGATTATCAGTCATACGGGGTAGGCCTGCCTTTTCTGCCCGAAGAGGGGACTTTGGTAAATGATAATGGGAAGTTCCGATTAACAGAGATTAATCGTCTATATAGTAAGATCGATATGGCGTTTATGCCCCTGGCTGAGCATGCACTTCTCTATGAGGGAAAGCGATATGATTTTGAGCGCTATTTTGATGCGGGTTCTCTTCTTGAGATCACAGCCGCGGATTATTCCATTTTCTCATTACTATGGCTAATGCTTGAAGGAGGAGAAAAGTGAAAGAGCAGCAACATCGTCCAGACCAAGAAAACATAACTGAAAGCATAGACGTTGAAGAATTCATGGCAAAGTATGACCGTGAGTCAGACTATGCTCGCTACAGCAGCTACAGCAAATGGATAGTAGTGATTATTGCCATTTCCTTTTCCCTTTTTCAGCTTTACACCGCAGCCTTTGGTGTTCTCGATGCACATCTTCAAAGAGCGGTTCACCTTTCTTTTGCGATGGCTTTGGTCTACCTGCTTTATCCCCTGCGCAAATCCTGGGCCAGAGGGCGTATTCACCCCGTAGACGCTGTTATTACTCTGATCGCCGTTGGCATGCCTTTATATGTGGTTATTTTTTATAAGGATCTGGTGATGCGGGCAGCTTTGCCCACACCTGTGGACACAGTAGTAGGAGCCATTGGGATTTTTTTGGTGCTAGAAGCGGCCCGTCGCGTAGTAGGCTGGCCTATAGTGATCGTGGCCAGTATTTTTCTGGCCTATGCTTTTGCCGGCCCATATATTCCCGGTGACTTCGCCCATCGCGGGGTTTCTTTAAAGATGCTGGTAAGCCACCTGTATTACACTACTGAAGGGGTTTTTGGCATTCCCCTGGGGGTTTCAGCCACTTTCATTTTCCTGTTTATCTTATTTGGGGCCTATTTGGAAAAGTCGGGTTTGGGCAGGCTGTTTATAGACCTGGCCAATGCTGTGGCTGGCCGCGCTGCGGGAGGACCAGCCAAAGTAGCCGTGATATCCAGCGGCTTGATGGGTACCATCTCTGGCAGTTCAGTGGCCAATGTTGCGGGGACCGGCAGTTTTACCATACCTATGATGAAAAAGCTGGGTTATCGCCCCGAGTTCGCAGGTGCAGTTGAAGCAGCAGCCTCGACCGGCGGCCAGTTGATGCCACCTATCATGGGTGCTGCAGCATTTCTAATGGCAGAGTTTGTCGGTATTCCCTATATAAGTGTAGCTAAGGCTGCGGTTATTCCTGCACTGCTTTATTTTACCGGGGTTATGCTGTGCGTGCATCTTGAGGCCAAAAAAAGTGGGCTGAGAGGTTTATCCGCTGATGAGCTTCCTAAAATAGTACCTATACTTAAAGATAAAGGCCACTTGATGGTTCCCTTGATCGCGATCATATACCTGCTGGTTTCCGGTTATACCCCAATGCGAGCTGCCTTATGGGCAATTCTGCTCACCGTAGTGGCCGCCACCTTGCGGGCTTCAACCCGCATGTCAATCAAGGATATTATTATGTCCCTGGAGAGCGGTGCCAGATCGGCTCTTGGGGTCATCATAGCCTGTGCTACCGCTGGCATTATTATCGGTGTAGTAACCAAAACCGGCCTGGGTCTTAAGCTGGGCTCAGTACTTATCGGCCTCGCTGGAGGCAAACTGCTTCTTACCATGGTATTTACTATGATTACATCAATAATACTGGGCATGGGTGTACCGACCACTGCCAACTATGTGATCACCTCCACCATAGCGGCCCCGACCATCATTCAATTAGGTGTTCCTATACTGGCAGCGCATATGTTTGTGTTTTATTTTGGTATCATAGCTGATATAACGCCTCCAGTGGCTCTGGCGGCCTTCGCCGGGTCTGGCATTGCCAAAAGCGATCCCTTAAAAACCGGGGTGCAGTCTTCCAAACTCGCCATTGCGGCTTTCATCATACCTTACATTTTCGTGCTGTCACCTGCATTGTTGATGATAGATACTACCGTAGCGCAGGTCTTAATTATTATTGCCACCTCGATTACGGGTATGATCGGTGTGGCTGCAGCTGTTTCCAACTACTTCATAGCCCCCACCAGCTGGCTGGAACGATTGCTGTTCCTGGCAGGGGGTCTTATGATGATAGACCCCAATCACCTTACCGACCTGATAGGTTTTGCCATCTTGGTGAGCGCGTTCGTCATACAATTCATGCGTAAAAGGTCACTTTCCGCACAGCATCAAGAGGGCATAAACTGCTAAAAGTGCTATAAGCGGTACCGGGGCTTATTCCCCGGTACCGCTTTATTCCGCTTAGAATCGCTATTTCCCATGATCACCCATGAAATAGTAGTGAGGCTTGCTGTAGAAGTCGTAGATGTGCTCCAGGGTTTCCCCAAAACGCTGGTAATGCACGATCTCGCGCTGTCTCAGAAACCTCAGCGTTTCTGAAACCCCGGGATCGTCGGATAATTGCAGGAGGTATTCATAGGTGGAGCGGGCTTTCTGCTCGGCGGCCATATCTTCATGCAAATCTGTGATCGGATCGCCTTTGGACTGAATGTAGGCTGCTATCCAGGGAACCCCATCCCCGTTTACGAAATAAAGGGCTTTATCATGATCAGCATAATAACCATCCAGCCCAGCAGCCTTAATCTGTTCGATTGAGGCATCTTTTATCAGGTTATAGACCAAAGTGGCCACGATTTCCAAATGGGCCAACTCTTCGGTGCCGATATCGTTGAGTACGGCCTTGGACCTGCCGGTGGGCATGGTATAGCGCTGGGTCAAATATCTCATGGATGCTGCCAGTTCGCCGTCCGGGCCCCCGTACTGGGTTATAATGACCTTGGCCAATTTAGGGTTAGTAGTGCACACTCTAACCGGGAATTCTAACTTTTTCTCATAAATCCACATTGATTATTCTCCTTTCCTAGTCCGCAAAATTAAGCTGCCAGGGCCAGGGCTCATCGACCCAGCGCCAGGGGTATTCACTGCCGGTATCACCGAAATTAGTGAGGGGCCCATAGCGGTCTTCATAATCTCGTTTGAGTTCTTTAAGTATGCACACCGTCTGGTTATAAAGGTCTAAAGCCCTTTCATCACCGGGATGGGTGTCCAGGTACAAATTCAATTCAATAGCTGTAAACTCGTAGGCCATAATGTCAATAAGCATCTGCTTTCTCCTATTCATAGTCTCTCCCTCCCCTTACTTTGGCTTCTCTGCCTCTATACTCCCCATTATCCGGAGGTATCAGGGGATGTTGCTTAGGATTATAAGGCCTATATAATACTGGAAAAATGGTACCTCTTCTGAGACCTGTCAGGGGATCCCAAGGCCTTTGGAAGTGCTGGATTTCAATGTGTACACGGGCCAAATCATCTGCTTGTTTTCTGCTGTACAATATTAACCCTCCTTTATGGATGCAAGACACTAATTATCCAATTAATACCTTTATATTCATATTTTTCTACTAATGTTACCTATTGCCTTATTATGGGCTATAAAAGGTCAAGGGGGTTTTCGCTGGAAAACATGGAAATGCTGCTGCTATTGGCATAGATGGAGTGTCTCTGGAAAAACTATATTTGGTTCAAACTGCTTAAAACGGGAGGTAGATGAATTGGACGAAAGAGAACTGATTCGTTCAGCAATAGCTCACATTAATGAGGCCAAAAGCGAAATCGAATTCTTTTCAGCAAGAAATATAAGCCCCGGCTCTAAACAGGCTCTTGATGAGGCTTACCGGTCCTTAAACAACTGCATTCGTCATTGCCAGGCGATATTTGGCCCGGCTACAGATGAAGCCAAGAGCAAGCTATGAAGCTTAACCAAAGCGGCAATATGCTTCGTTTTAAAATTAACACGCCTATATGCGGCACAATTTACTGGAGGTAGGCTGGCATGGAGAAAAAGTTTGCAGTGCAATTCATAATCGCACACCTTAATGATGCCAAAAGGGACCTGGAGCAACTGCCCAAAACCGGGATGAGCAATAAGTCCATCACTGAAATGGACCTGGCTTATAATCTGCTCAACGAAAGCATTAATTATTGTAATGAGGCTTTGGACCAACTCTAGCAACTATAGCCATGGGAGGTCGCGTTTTCCTTAAACAAACCCAACCTCCCATAGTATCGGCAGACATGATAAACCTATCTGCAATTTGCGGCAGTTTATAGATTAGCCAGCCGGTTAAGGATTGGCTTTCACATAGACATGCTTGCTGGTTTATTTCCTCACTTCCAGCCATGCGCAATATCTTTATCTGGCATTCACCAGTCTATCATATGAATTCGCAGGCAGGCTAAACCCAAGGGAAATGCCGGTTGGGTTTCGTTTCACTGGGGTTGGTTCCCTGGGGTAAGCTACTCGGTAACTGTAATCTCGAACAACTCTTCATCACTGATTACCTTAAAGCTCTCCCGGTTTACCGATTGCCTGGCTGTTATGATAAGGCGACGGCCTGGTTTTTCCCAAATGCTCTGGCTTGGGCCATCTTGGGCGGTAAACTCGAATCGGGCCGGATTGGCCAGCCGGGCCCGGCTCAAACCCTGCAGGGTATCAGCCAGGCAGGGCGAACCGCTCACTCGCAGGGTTACCTGCGGCAGGGTGATTTGCCCCATGTATTCATCAGCGATCAATGCCATGCGCACCGCCATGTAGAGGTGGTCACACTCCTCCTGGTGATGGGTCAGGGCTTGTTTGAAGAATATGTCGCGGCGCATGGAGAGCTCGTAAGGCCGAATATATGGTGTAGCCGGAGAGAAAACAATATCCTGCTCGTAATAGGGTTTAATATCCAAAACCGGTGTGCCGTCAACAGCATCTAGATTGGTCACTTTTAAAATATTCCCCTCAACTGCTTGCAGGCGGACCAGGGTCAATCCGATGGGGTTGGGACGGTTGGGAGAGCGCAGCCCAAACACCCCGTACTGGGGCAGATAGGGATTGACCCGGGCCGGAACCGTGACCAGACTGTCCCGCTTAGACAGGTGAAACCAGCCCAGAATCCACAGGTGGGAATTGGCTTCTATTCTCAATAAGGCCTGACTGTACTGTGGGTATACCAATATCTCGGCGGGTTTGCCGGGTATGGGAACCTCCCCGGTATCTTTGGTTGGGGAGCGCACTATCCCAATCGGCTTTAAATTGATTTCTGTTTCGTACACAGCATCCACATCCCTTCTGCTCAATTAAGTGTTCATATTACCGCTGCCGCCCGTTCAGCCCCCGCCAAGCGGCTGTGAAGGGCGCAATATGCGGTGGGTTTTGACCTCTACTATGCCATCCCGGGTAAGCCTTATGCTGGGCAGATGAGTAGATGACAGGAAGCGCAGGGTGTAAAATGTTTCGTGATGGGGATAGCCGGCTGCTGCCAACACCCGTTCTATCTGCTCGCTGGCCTCGATTACATGGGTCATGGATCCCGGGTTCATGCTTCCTCCCAGGGGCAAAGCGAGTTCGGCGATAATACTCCCCTTCTGGATGACCGCCATCCCTCCGCCCAGGGCGAGTATACGCCGCAAGGCCAGGCGCATGGCCTCAACGTCCTGCCCCAAAACCACTATATCCATTGATGCGGTATTAGAAGCGGCGATACCGTCCAATTCCCTGGCAAAGCCCTTGACGATGCCGTGAGTGATATGCTTCCAATCGCGGCTGATGACAGCGCAGTAGCATAACCCCTGCCCTTTTTCGATGTACAATTTGCCGCCCATCGGTTTTATCTCGCTACCCAGCCGGTAATCGCAGCGCCTGGTGATTACCGGATCGACCAACTCAATTACCGGGAAGGTGGACTCCCCATTATCGATTGGCTGAAGCTCAAGCCAATCGATATCCAGCGGGGGTTCTGCCAATGCTTTTATGCCCAGGGTATCCCAATTGAGCTGCAACACTTCATGATGCCGCTTTACCTCGCTGCCTTTTCTCTCTGTCACCAGTCGGCCGTCAGCGAAAACCATCAACGGGGTTGGCTCGAGCAGGCTGTCCAAAACCAATATGTCAGCGATGCGCCCCGGTGCAAGCCCACCGATTTCATCATCAAGCCTTAAATAAACGGCAGGATTTCTGGTCACCAGCTGGAAGGCCACAATAGGCTCAACCCCATTCTCTATGGCAATCTTGATCAAGCGGTCGGTGAAACCATCTTTCAAAAAGGACGGTTTGGGGGCATCAGTGGTCATCATCATTCTTTCCCAGGCCAAATCTTTATGTTTTAACAGGCCTTGCAGTATATCCGCCAGATCCGGCCGCAGTGATGAATTGCGCAAGGCCGCGTACATCCCCATGCGCAAGCGCAGCAATACATCTTCGGCCCGGATGGACTCGTGGCAGGCGGTCACGCCCGCGGCTGCCAGGGGATTGAGGGTTCTTTCCGATGCTCCCGGGGCATGGCCTTCAGCCCTTTTCCCCATTGATAAAGCCTCCAGCATCCACTGCTGCATCTTATCATCGCCGGCGAGCAAAGCAGGCCAGTCGGTTAATTCCCCTACCTGCACAAAGCCCGGGTGCTGTATTAACTGGCTTACAGCTTGCGGGGTAAATCTGGCCGATCCCTCTTTGCTGAAAGACTGTGGATCAAGCCGGGCACTCCACAGCATTTTATGAGGGTGCCGGGCAATAGCCTCTACCATGGTGATGATCTGATCCGGGGACATGAGGCTCATGAAGAGCAGATTATCATTGACTGAACAGGTCGTGCCCCAACCGAGCACTTCATCAGCAAAAGCCAGCGGGTGGTGCATAGTGAAGGGATGAGCATGCGGTTCGATATAACCCGGCACCAATACCCGGCCTTTAAGATCGATTACTGAAGTGGATTCCCCCACCATGGCGTCGGATCGGCCCAGATATGCTATCCTCTGCCCTTTCACCGCCAGGTTGGCTTCTAATAGCACCCCATTATAAACATCCAGGATATGCCCCCCGGTAAAAAAGAGATCGGCCTCCAATTTCCCCTGCGCCACTGCGATAAGGCTTCTCATTATGTCAAGATTCCACGGTCTTAGTTTTCCCCTGCTCATTATGCCAGGCCTCCACCGGTAATGCACGGTATATTAACAGCACCTGATTAGTGTTTAAGCAAGTTATGAACATTTTAACATAAATGCTAAATAACTGCAGGAAGTCCGGTCTGTTGCAATGGGTGTGATGGGTTATACTTGATTTATAAGGAAGTGATTGCAGTGAGGCAGAGGTTTACCGCCATCATCAAAAAGCATGAGGGTATGGATGCCAAACGGCCTGCAACCAGGGCGGCCCGGATGGAGAAGGCCTTATCCCTGCTGCAGGCCGGTAAGAGGCTTAATTAGGCCTGGCATATCTGTCAACCAGCTTTGTCTGGTCTATTCAAAAATTCGGGCTTCCACCACGTTGGGGCTTTGCTCAGCCTGGTGCAAAATGTTGAAGGCCGGTCCTTCGATGACTTCACCGGTATAACTGAAGCGCGAACCGTGACATGGACAATCCCAGGTCCGCTCGGCATCGTTCCAGTTTAGCTCGCAGCCCAGATGCGTGCAGGTGATATCGACAATATAGAGTTCGCCATTATCATCCCGAAAAGCGCCATATTTTTCCCCGTTGATTTGAATGGCTTTGCCCTCCCCGTTGGCGAGCTCGACACCTTCAGGAAGCCGGCTTATTTTCCCGGCTATCAGGTTGCGGGCCACATTGAGGTTCATTCTTACAAAGGTTTTCACCGAGGTCAGGTTAAACCTGGAGGGATTGTAAACCTGTGCCCAGGGGCTATCCCCTTTCACGATTAGATCGCTCAGTATCATGGCAGATGCGGTTCCATTGGAGATGCCCCACTTGTCGAAACCAGTGGCAACATAGATATGTGGGCTTTTGGGGGTAAGATTGCCTACATAGGGAATGCCGTCCAGGGTTTGATAATCCTGAGTCGACCAGCGGTACAATACCTCCTCAACCTCGAAGTTTTCACGGGCAAATCCCAGGAGATTCTCATAATGGCTTTGCAGATCAGTCCCCTCGCCGGTTGGGTGGCTTTCCCCGGCTATCAGGATCAGTTCCCCATCCTCGTATGGCTGAGAACGGAGTGAACGGGAGGGGCTTTCCGCGCTGATAAACATCCCTTCCGGAAGGGGCTCCTGGGCCTTTATGGCTATAATATAAGCGCGCTGCGGGTCCAGTTTGGTAAAGTACATGCCCCCTCCATCAAAAAAGGGGAAGTGTGAAGCGATTATTATTTTATCGGCCGTGACCTTCCGGCCCTGCCGGGTGATTACAGCCCGGGAATCCTGGTCAATGCTTACGGCAGTGGTATTTTCAAGGATGTGACTGCCCTCTTCGGGTATATGCTGAGCCAGGCTTTTGAGGTATTTCAGAGGATGGAATTG
>LFSQ01000025.1 GCA_001512785.1 Syntrophomonas sp. DTU019 | reverse complement strand
GCGGGTCTGCCATTGTCTTGACAGTACAAATGCTCTACTAGATCATAGATATGGTTGAAATCTACTACTTTATCTATTTTTCTTAATAAATGATCCTGGGGAACCATTCCTTCTAAGTCTACTATTTGTAAGTTGTTTCTTAGATTTGGCGCACGTTCTAGCAAATTTATCACCCTGTTGTATTGTATCATAAGCAACACGAAACCCCCGCTAAATCTGCGTTTTAACGGGGGTTTTTCGACAGTCTGAAACCCCCATATGGGGGCCTGGCCTTTATCGCAATTGATTTAAAGGGTTGACGGTTTTCCCATTGACCTTAACCTCAAAATGAAGGTGCGGGCCGGTGGTTCTCCCGGTAGTGCCCACCAGAGCAATAATCTGTCCCTGGCGCACCTTTTGATTCTTGTGCACCAGAATGCTCTGCGCATGCGCGTAAAGGGTTTCCCGGCCATCATTGTGGCGGATAATGACGGTATTACCGTAAACCGGTTTGTTTCCACTGAAAGTAACGATCCCGTCAGCAGCCGCTTTGATGGGAGTGCCGGCCTCCTGGGCTATGTCTACGCCGTGATGGAAGCCTGATTT
>LFSQ01000004.1 GCA_001512785.1 Syntrophomonas sp. DTU019 | reverse complement strand
ACCTCAGGCTGCGGCCTTTTACCCCTTCGGTTATCAGGCTTATGGTGTGATCCAGCTCGCCGAAGCGGTCCAGTTGGTCGCGGAAAAAGTTGGTTACCAGCAGGACTCCGGCATCAACCTCGCTCAACAGCGGCGCCACATTGGCCTCGTCGGTTTCCAGCAAGGCATAATCCCATATCCGGCTGCCGGGCAGGTTGGTGGCCTCGATAAACGCCGTGGTGATACCGTTCAACATATTGGCCCCGGCCCGGTTATGAACCACGCTGTGCTCGTTGGCTTGCAATATGTGCGCAATCATGTTGCTGGTGGTGGTTTTGCCATTGGTACCGGTGATGATGATGATCTCTTTTTCTACCCTGGCGGCCAATTTCTTGAGTATGCCGGGATCCAGCCAGCGCGCCACCCGCCCGGCCAACACCGTGCCCTGATTGCCGAATTGGCGGCTGACCCATATGATGATTTTGGCTACTGTGACAGCCAGAATGGTTCGCAGCATGTGATCCCAATCCCGTCCCTATATTAATTGCAGTCCAGGTATGCAACCCGGCACTACAAACCAATGCAGCCGGCCGGGTTGTCCCCTAACAATGTATCACAAACCTGTCCGGCCTGCAGAGAGGCCAAAAGGCCGTTGCGCGGTTGTCCACTAACAATTTATCATAAACACTGTGCTAACGGAACAGCAGTGAGGGATGGTTGGTATGCGATAGTTGACGATTGGAGCCGGCTTTTAAGAGAGCTTAAACCCAATAAACAGGGATGATACGTTCCCGCGGGACTATTCCCTGCCTTAACGGACCATCCCCATCTGTCAGGTTCTCACCTGCCACATTCGTCAACTAGCCGCCTACGGCACCATGCGGGACAGCCAGTCATACACCCGGCTGCGGCGGTGGACATGCGTGTTTATAAGCTGCTGGTAGACCTTTTCCATCTGCAGGGCCATGTTCTGGGATGAGACCTGCTCGGCTTTCATCAGGGCATTGTTGCGGAAATAATGGTACATCCTGTCATCGTTCAGCAGTTTGAGGATGGCCCCGGTGAACTCATCCTGATCACAAGCCGTCAAGAAGCCGTTGATGCCGTGATCCACCATATCGGCCACCCCATAGGCCCTGATGGCTACCACCGGCAGGCCGGCGGCCATGGCTTCAATCAGCACCAGGCCCTGAGTTTCAGTCATAGAGGAGAATACGAACAGGTCGGCGCTGTAATAAATCTGGATGAGGGTTTCAAACGGAACCGCCCCGGTAAAAATAACATCGCGCTCCAGGCTCAGACCCAGATCGACGGCCTGCTGTTTCAGGGCGCTTTCCAGGGGCCCCTGCGCGGTTATCACCAGGGTGGTCTGCGGTTTGTGCCGGTGCACCCGGGCAAAAGCATCCAGCAGGAATTCCAGGTTTTTCTCCTTGGTCAGGCGTCCCACATTGAGCAGTATCTTATTCCCGGCAGGAATGCCATAACGCTCCCGCAGAACGTTGCCGTCACAGTCTACAGCTTTAAACCGCTCCACCGGCACCCCGGTGGGGATTACCGAGATCGGGGTGGGGATGTTGTAGCTGGAGAGAATGTTTGACACCTCTGAACTGGGGACGATGATATGATCCACCTGACGGCAGAAATTATTGGCGAACTTAATGGTCATTTCCCGGGCCAGCTCCTGAGCCACGGGCAGGTAGTGAACATACTGGTCATAAAGGGTATGATAAGTGAACACAACAGGCAGGCCGAGTCGCCTGGCATAGTGCAGCCCCACCCGCCCCATGGTAAATGGAGAGTGCACATGGATGATATCCAAATCCAGCTGCCGGAGGAGGTATTTCATACCCGGGAACACCGGTATGGCCAGGGTAAAGTCAGGATTGGTCGGTGCGGGAACAGAATAGAAGCGGTATACCCCCTCTTCGCTTTCCACATAATTGGGATAATTGGGGGCAAATATAAAGAATTGATGCCCTAATTGCTCTAATTCCCTCTTAAAGGTAGTGATCGAGGTAACTACACCGCTGGTATAAGGTTTGTAACTATCCGTGAAAATCCCGATTTTCACGCCTAGTACCTCCTTTTCCATGATGTACTCTTCAGTTGTTCTTCGTTCATAAACTAATATAAACAAGCCTGATAGGTTTGGCAATGTCAGGCTTTCGCCAAAATTTTATGCTTGTTGCCGTTATGCTCGTATTTTATTACGACACAGCCCGGGAGAAACTTGCATAATACCAAATCGCAACAGTGTGTGGCTATTCAAACCATGGCACAGACTATTGGGGAATACCGCCATTCTATCCAGTTGAACACGTGCCTGAGCAATACCTCAAGCCTATTAGATGACCGGTCCCCTGGCTAAAGTATGCTATGCCAAAGCGGGCGGCGGCTGCGAGGCTACTATCTAACCGGCACCCACACAAGTAAGCGACGGATCTCACACCTGCAATATACCCATACCCTGTTGAGAGTATGCTATGCCGAAGAAGACGGCAGATTTCAAGCCTGCATCATCTAACCAACACCCGCGTCCTGCTCCAATCTGAGCCGCCTGGTCCATATCCTTTGCAAATAGCCCCTTAGCCTTCTCTTATATCCGGATCCGGGTTGTACAGGGTGTTGCGGTATTCATCATAATCATACCCGGCTATATCAAAAGCGGTGTCATACATCCGGCCTGGCGGAATCACAGCCTCCTCAGCCGGCCGGGTAAAATAATTATGGCTGTGCTGCCGGGCACAACGGGCGCACAAGGTGGTATTGACAACCCTTTGCAGGCGGGCCGGTTCGATGGGCTGGCCGCACTGCTCGCAAATCCCGTAAGTGCCGTTGTGATAATGCGCCAGGGCATCATTGACCTTTTCCAATTCGAATTCCAGCATCTCCAAAAGGCCCATTTCTTTTTCCCGCTCATAGGTATCGCTGGCCACATCCCCGGGATGCTGGTCGTAAAGAGACAGTTCATCCATGTATTCCGCTACAGGCATCTGCAGGATGTCACGCCGGCGAGCTATCTGCTCCTCGATATCCTGTTTTCTGGATAACAGGGCCTGGTAATAATCTGTCTGGTTCATAGCCAATCCTCGCCTTCAGGTTTTTTACATACCCGCTCAGTTGACCCCCAACTGTTTTTGCACAATCTGAACGATATCGGCGATGAAATCGCCGATAAGCGGTAGGTTGAGCAATATGACGCGCTGCAGCAGGTATAGGACCACGGCTGCCAGGATGGTAAATCCTATGGCCATGCCCAGGCCCCGGGCTATCCCGGACCAAAAATTGATCCAGAACAGGCGGCGGGGATGGCGCAGCATCTCTACATATTCCGCCACCCCGAGTTTGTGCATGGTCTGGACCATTTCCTCCAGCTTGCGGTTTAAGCCCAGGAGCAGCTCTACCTGTACATCCTCGTCATTTTTCTTCACTATCCTCACCCTTGTATATATTATTCCAGGATGAACGGCTTCAATACGCTTTTCGGCCTGGGGCTGTACTGCACTCAGATGGCGGCGATAGTCGTGAACGGTCTCATAGCCGCGATTAAATCGTTGTTTGCTAAAGCTGGCTGCAAAGCCTCGGGAGTGTGAACATCAGGCTCGGACGGAGCCTTTGGGGATAGTCTTGCGGTAGCCGGCTAAGTGAACCGAAACGCCCCGGAGTTCAATCTGGGCAGTCGTCACTAGTTGTTGAGCGATTGAATCGGTGCCGGGATCCTGCCTCACCACTAATTGTTGAGCGATTGAACAGGTGCCGGGATCCTGCCACGACGGGATATGAAATGCGCCGGAGAGCTGTTGTTTACCGGTATCACCGGGGCACGCCCCATAAGCCCGCCGAATTCCACCCAATCCCCGGGCTTTTTGCCCGGTGCAGGTATGACGCGCACAGCCGTGGTTTTGCGGTTTATCATGCCGATGGCCATTTCATCGGAGATCAGGGCTGCAATGGTGTATTCGCTGGTGTCGCCGGGAATGGCGATCATATCCAGCCCAACTGAACATACCGCGGTCATGGCCTCAAGTTTTTCTATGGTCAAAGCACCCTCGGCAGCCGCCTTTATCATACCGGCATCTTCGCTAACGGGAATAAATGCCCCGGAAAGTCCTCCAACATATGACGAAGCCATGGCTCCGCCCTTTTTCACGGCATCGTTCAACATGGCCAGGGCCGCCGTGCTTCCCGGGCCGCCTACCTGTTCCAGGCCCATGGCCTGAAGTATATCAGCCACGCTGTCGCCAACCGCCGGGGTAGGGGCCAATGACAGGTCCAGGATGCCAAAAGGCACCCCCAGGCGTTTGG
The DNA here is from genome assembly GCA_001512785.1 of Syntrophomonas sp. DTU019. GTDB lineage: Bacteria > Bacillota > Syntrophomonadia > Syntrophomonadales > Syntrophomonadaceae > DTU019. Next base: position 10 of record LFSQ01000004.1, on the reverse strand, counting down.
AGGCCACCCG
>LFSQ01000101.1 GCA_001512785.1 Syntrophomonas sp. DTU019 | reverse complement strand
CGGCGAGCTGGATCACACCATAAGCCTGATAACCGAAGGGGTAAAAGGCCGCAGCCTGAGGTTGTGGCTCAATGCCGACGATCCATTGATGAGCGGTTTTGCGTATGACACCGGCCTGCCCTGCAGCTATTATGGCTTTGGAGAAACCCCTTACGACACCCTGGAGAACCACCACAGCAGGGAAGGGCGTTACTGCATGCGGTGCGGGGAGGAAATCGAGTACCTGCGTTTTCATTTCGCGCAGCTGGGGGTTTTCCGCTGTCCCAACTGCGGCAACCGCAATCCGCGCCCAGATTTCGAAGCAACCGACCTGGAGCTCGATCAGGGCATCACCATGAAAGTAAATGGCATTCAAATCCGGAGCCCATACCAGGGCTTCTACAACGCCTATAACCTTTTGGCTGCAGTAGCCCTGACCAAAAGCCTGGGGGTAGAGGATGCTGTTATACAGGAAGCCCTGGCAGGCTTTCAACCCCAGGCGGGGCGTATGGAGCGCTTTGTCATCGGCGAGCGGGAGGCCATTCTCACCCTGGTCAAAAACCCCACTGGGTTCAATCAGAGCCTGCAGACCCTGCTGCAGGACAAAAGAAGCAAGAACCTGTTTATAGCTTTAAACGACAATGTAGCTGATGGGCGTGATATATCCTGGATCTGGGATGCCGACCTGGAAAGTGTAACCGTGCCAGGCACCGCGATTTCAGTTTTTGTCTGCTCCGGGCTGCGCAGCGGGGATATGGCGGTACGGGCAAAATATGCCGGGGTTGACATGGCGATTATAGAGATCGAGAGCAATCTGGAGGCGGGCATCAGGAAAGCCCTGCAGGGACCGGGCGAGGTCAGCTATATTCTGTCAACCTATACCGCCCTGTTCCAATGCCGCAAAATACTGTTGGACCTCAGACTCGGTGCCAGGCACCACACTTATTCACAAGGGTGACAAATGGGGACGGTGACAAAAAAGGACCGTCCCCATTTGTCACCAGCATAGGAGGGTGAATATGGCTCAATTCACCATTGCTCATCTGTACCCTGATTTGATGGACTTGTATGGCGACCGCGGCAATTTGTTATGCCTTAAAAAGCGCCTGGAGTGGCGCGGGCATGAGTGCCTGATCAAGAGCGTCGGCCTGGGTGAGGCCCTCGATATCGATGACACAGACATGGTTTTCATGGGCGGCGGTTCTGACCGTGAACAAGCCCTGGTATACGGGGATCTGATAACCCGGGCGGATAGCTTCATCGCTGCCATCGAAGCAGGACTGCCGGTTCTATGCGTTTGCGGGGCTTACCAAATGCTGGGGGAGGCTTACATCGCAGCCGACGGAAAAATGCTGAAGGGATTAGGGTTTTTCAACTTCATCACCCGGGGCGGTGAGCCTCGCCTGGTCGGCAACGTGCTGCTGGAAGCGCATTTGGCTGGCCGCAACACCAGCGTGGTGGGTTTTGAAAACCATGCCGGCCGCACCTACCTGGAAGACCCGCGCCTGGAGGCATTCGGCAGGGTCGTCAAAGGTTACGGCAACAACGGCCAGGACGGCAGTGAAGGCATCAAATACAAAAACCTCATCGGCACCTACCTGCACGGCCCATTATTGCCCAAAAACCCGGCTGTAGCCGATTTCTTTATCAATGCCATGGCAAAACGGCGCGGCCTCACTTCAGAGATCACCCCTCTTGATGACAGCATAGAAAACTTCGCCCACCAGCAAGTAAAACTCAAAATCCTCTCATCTTAGCTGCCAGATGCCACAAGGGGACGCTCGATGACACGAGGAACGCGTCCCCTTGTGTCATCGAGCGTCCCCTTGTGGCATGGTATATTCTGTATGCGGTGGGGGATACTAGGCACAAACAGGATTATCCGAAAGGGAGTTTTGGTTATCAAGCCTTCAACAGCGGTTAAAGCGGATCCATTTCCGGCTGAACTGATACAAAACCGCCTCCGCCAGCTGACCAGGACCGGCAACCCAAAGGTGGACCGGATAATGGCTTATCTTTTGGAGGAAAGCGGCAAAATGCTGCGTCCCCGCCTGGTTTATCATGCCGCCGCCATAAATCCGCACGACCCCATTGTGGTGCGGGATATCGCCGTAGCGGTAGAATTGATTCACCTGGCCTCACTGGTGCACGACGACGTGATCGACAGTGCCCATTTGCGGCGCGGGCGGGAAAGCCTCAACGCCCGTTTCGGCAATCACGCCAGCGTACTGGCGGGCGATTACCTATTCGCCGCAGCCTTCAATATCATCAACCGCCACCAGCAAAACCAGGTCATGGAAAACATCACCCACACCATACAGGTAATGTGTTCCGGGGAGATCATGCAGATGGGGCAGGCTTACAACCTGAACATCGGCCTGGAGGAGTATTATGATAAAATCTATCGCAAAACCGCCTGCTTGTTTGCCTCCAGCTGCAAAATCGGCAGCCTGATCAGCCAGGCCGGCCCCGAGCAGACCAGGCAGCTCGAACAGTTCGGGCTCTGTCTGGGCTATGCGTATCAGATCATCGATGACGTGATGGATTTGGTGGCTGACAGCGCCATATTGGGCAAACCGGTGGGAAACGACATTACCCAGGGCAATATAACCCTGCCGGTCATATTGGCTTTACAGAAAGAGGGCTGCGCGGAGCGAATCAAAGCCCTCCTGGAGCGCCGTTCCAGCATCGCCGCCAGCCTGGGCGCAATCATAAACATGCTGATCGAGAGCGGCTCAATTGCTGAAGCCATCGAACACGCCACCGACTTTTTGGAGCGGGGCCAGGAGCACCTGGCAGGGCTTCCCGAGGGCGAAAACCTGGAAATATTGAAAAGAACCTGTATGAGCTTTATCGATCACTATCGCCCGGTGCTGGGGCGTTATCATCCCCTTATGGAAAGGCAGGCCTGAGCATGACTGCGACCAAAACCGCCCGCGATCCTGCCCGGATAAAGCCAAAAAACAGGGCTGTACCGGGGCAGTCGGCTTTGCTCCTGCAGCATATCCTCTTCACACTCCCCCGGGTACAAAAGCTACTGGCTGCCTGGCGGAATGAAGCGGAACGCTGCCCTGATCCGGTATTGCGCCAAATGGCATTGGCCAGCCTGGAGAAAAAGGCTTTTCATTGCCAGGGCGGCGCGGTCTTTGCCATTGCAGCCCGCGGCCATGAAAAAGCCGTGCTGCGCATTATCGTGGCCTACCAGACTTTATGCGATTACCTGGACAACTTATGCGACCGGGCGGGCAGCACTGATGGTGAGGCCTTTCGCCATCTGCACAACAGCCTGTTAACGGCTCTGACCCCGGGCAGCGCCTGTGAAGACTACTACCTGTTCTACCCGCACAAACAGGATGGAGGCTATATCAATAAACTGGTGGCCGAGTGCCAGACCCAGATCGAGACCCTGTCCAACTACCGAAGGGTGCAGGAGCGGCTCTGGGAGCTGGCCAACTGGTACATTGAGCTGCAGGTACGCAAACACCTGCACCCCGAAATCCGGGAAGAGCAGCTGATCGGCTGGGCAAAAGAGCTGTGCTCGCGTTATCCCGGGGTGCGCTGGCAGGAAATCGCTGCGGCTGCCGGCTCCACGCTGGCTTTATTTGCCCTGCTGGGCCTGGCCGGCCGTGAAGAATTGGACGATGCCGTCATACAGCGGACCTGGCAGGCTTACTTTCCCTGGATCTGCGGCCTGCACATCCTGCTGGACTATTTCATCGACCGCGAGGAAGACCGGCAGGGCGGCGACCTGAATTTTACCGTTTACTACCGCGATGAAGCAGAGATGCTGGAACGCCTCAAATTCTTCGTCCGCCAGGCCCACGATAGCGCCGCCAGCATGCCCGACCCGGCTTTTCACACCACCGTGGTCGAGGGCCTCCTGGGGCTTTACCTCTCCGATGCCAAGATTGCCGCCCAATGCTATCAACACCTGGCCGATAGCCTGCTCAAATGTTCGGGGCAGAGGGCTGTCACCACCTATCGGATCTGCCGCATGGTACGCAAAGTATTGTAAAGCGAAATGGAATTTAATCCCAAAGCATGGTAGCTAAGCTACAATCAGCTAAGTTATAATATTGGTATTGGCAAATGGGGATGGTGCGCGGCTGGTCTCGTGTCCCGGCCATCCCCATCTGTCGTACATACATAGCGGAAAGGGGAATATTATGGCTGACATCATCGATTATCAGATTTTCGGAGATGATATGCAGTTGGTTGAAATTGAACTGGATCCTGGGGAGGGGGTTCGCGCCGAGGCCGGGGCCATGACCTACATGGACGCCGGGGTGCAGATGCAGACCGGGACCGGAGGCGGCATGTTTAAGGGCTTCAAGCGCATGCTTACCGGTGAGAGCTTTTTTATCACCACCTTCATGAATTCGACCCGCTCCAAGCAAAGGGTAGCCTTTGGGGCCCCTTATCCGGGCAAAATTATCCCCATCGACCTGACACTGCACGGCGGGCGTTTTATGTGCCAGAAAGATTCATTCATATGTGCTGCCCGGGGTATTGAGATCGAGATCGCCTTTACCAAGAGGATTGGGGCCGGCCTGTTCGGCGGAGAGGGTTTTATCCTGCAGCGCCTCAAAGGAGATGGCCTGGCTTTCATACACGCAGGAGGCACACTGATAGAGAAGAGGCTGCAGCCCGGGGAAAAACTCAAGGTTGATACCGGATGTCTGGCGGCTTTTGAAGAATCGGTCGACTATAACATTGAGTTTGTAGGCGGTTTTAAAAATGCCCTGTTTGGCGGGGAAGGCCTGTTTATGGCTACTGTGACCGGCCCGGGACTGGTTTATCTGCAGAGCCTGCCCCTGTCCCGCCTGGCGGACCGCATAGTGGCCGCCTCAAGGGTAGGAGGATCACGGGAAGAAAGCCGCGGCCTGGGCAACATTTTGGGCAATATAATTTCCGGTGACTGATCTTGATTTTGGGGAAAAAACCCCAGGTAAGGTGACTGTAGGGTTGGTAGCTGAGGGGTGACTGATTTTTTCAGGAGAGTTAGCCCCGCATGCGGTGATTGTGCAATGGCCACAGAGCAATAACTGATCGTTGTTGGCCTAGGGGTGGGCCATAGAGCAATAACTGATCTTTGTTGGCCCAGGGTTGGTCACAGAGCAATAACTGATCTTTATTGGCCTGGTAACCAGAAAGGGAGCAGAAAGGCGGAAAGTTGACAATTGGGGGGCGGTCCCCATTTGTCATCTTCCCACCTGAAGGGGCCATGCCCCTGTTCAACCCTGCCCCCTTGGTCAACCACCCACCCCTGTGCCAGAAGGCAAACAGGAGAGCGTCTCTGCTGATATAACTGCTTAAGCCACTCGTAAAAACCACCATACCGTTATGGGACCATAGCGTCTCCGCTGGTATCCGTCCTCAGGCCACCATGTTACCTCTGCACAATTGCATTGATGGCAGCGTTCCTGACTCTAAGTTCGTCGACTCTCTCGCCGCCTCTGACATTGATATCGATGATTTCAACAGTGTACTCACAGATTCCACACCCGGAGGGGAAGTCTTGATCGCAGAAAGTAAAGCTGAACGGCAGTTCTTCAACATCGTTGAATTCAAGCTTCCAGGTCTGCAAAATGGTGTGATGCCCGTGGTGATGCCCGTGGCGATGCCCGTCACAATCCCTCTTCAATGCAATTACCAATTCGACATCATCATCGTCCTCAACTTTGAAAATAGCTGAGAAGTCAATTTTCACTTTTGGATTGAAACAGGAAGACTTATCAACAGTGACTCTTGCCAGCAGAATGTCGTGATGATCATCGTGATGACGTTCACGAACATGTTTCATGTCAACATGGAAACCTTCTCCGCAAACCAGAACCAAATGCGGGGACAGAGGGGTCGGGCAGATCGGCACTCCACCGCTGGCCCGGGAAGTGGTGAAGCAAACCCTCGGGCTATCTACTGTTGAACAGGTTGGGCAAGACCTGTCGTGAACCCCATGGTCACAGAACCTGTCGTGATGAAAATCATGGCGGTGGCAATCACAACTGTGGAACACACGGCTGGGAAAGACCCTTTCGACCGAAACACGTTGGACTCTTCTGGACCGGTGTCGACGTCTAAATCTAGTCATTAATATATTCCTCCTTATTAGATTAATGGCAGAGAAGAGATATACTCCCTTGTTTTACATTTTATTCATGTCGAAACGACAGTGTTCCAGGTACGAATTCTAAACTAAACAGATAAATACGCAGAAAACCGGGCATATGAACCGGCTAATCTATGTGCCGCCAGGTCTTCTACTATATGAGTAAATAGTGACGGCAGATCTAGGCCCCTGTTGTTAGCGCAACATGCCCGCTTCTGCTAAATGAAAGAATAGTGACGGCTGCAGGCATAGCAGTGCCGGTACCTTGCCACCAGGCCTGCTATACTATATGAGTAAATGCCGCCGGAGGTTGACAAATGGATATGCGTACAAGGTACTTGTACCCCTATCGCCCACACAATAATGGTTGAAATATGGCGGATTTTATGTGATAATTGCTGATGATTCTGTATACATGAGGTGCCGCCAGCAGATGGACTACAGCAGTCAATACCGCCGCAAGGTGATAACGATAGAAACCGCCCTGGATCTGATCGAAAGCAATGACGAAGTCTTGACCAGCCTGGGTGCAGCGGAGCCTGTAACCCTTTTCAACCACCTGCACCTGCTCAAGGGAAAGGTAAAAAATGTTTCCATCGTCAATGCATTGATGATCGGGCACTACCCCTTCTACATGGATCCCGACATAAAAGACAGTGTTTTGCTCAACTGCTGGTTTCTCACTTGGGGACCGCGCCAGGGTCATCCCCTGGGGACTGTCAATTACGTGCCCATGGAATTGCACACCTTTTTGCAGAACCGCATCCACCATCGCCGCCCCAATATATTCTGGGGCAGCGCATCCAGCATGGATAAGCACGGCATGATGACAACCTCGGTTTCTTCGGTTTTTGAGCGGGAAGCCATCGAAAAAGCCGATCTGGTCATCATTGAGGTCAACCCGCGTCTGCCCCGGGTCTACGGCGAAACCCACGTGCACATCTCCGAGGTGGACTATATAGTTGAAGCCGATAACGAAGTCCCAGCGCTGCAGCCCGAGCCCAGCAATCCCAAAGCCGATCTTATCGGTCGTTATGCAGCCGAGCTGGTTGAGGACGGCTCGACCATTCAAGTTGGCTTTGGCGGGATAACCGGCGCAATTGCCCGGCATCTAAGCGACAAAAAGGATCTGGGGGTGCATTCCGAAGTCATCTCCGATGCCATCCTCGATCTTTACGAAGTCGGTGCCATAACCAACCGCAAAAAGACCATTTTCAAAGGCAAATTCGTGGGTGATATCGGACTGGGGACCAGGCGCCTGTATGACTTCCTGGACGACAACCCGGCGGTTGAATTTTTGTCCGGAAAGGTAATGAACGATCCGGCGGTGATCCGCCAGAACTATAAAATGGTTTCCATCAATTCTGCTCTGCAAATGGACCTGACCGGGCAATGCTCGGCGGAAACGGCGGGTTTGCGCCTCTTCAGCGGCACCGGCGGGCACAAGGAATTTGTAAAAGGGGCCCAGGAATCGCCGGGAGGCAAATCCATCATCGCTTTCTATTCATCAGCCAAAGAGGACAGCATATCTCGAATCGTGCCCCAGTTTGAAGCCGGCACTGCGGTCACCACTTCGCGGGTAGATGTGGACTACGTAGTCACTGAATATGGCGCGGTCTGCCTGCGGGGGCGCTCCATACCTGAACGGGTCAGGGCTTTGATCAGCATCGCTCACCCCAACTTCCGCGATTACCTGAAAAGCGAAGCCCGCCGCCTCAATCTGTGGTAGTTTTCTCATATCGCTCTGGCCAACATAGCCCTTTCCAGCCATTTCTTGCGGCGATAAATGATAGTATAGACCACGCCGCGCAGGCCCCAGTCGATGACGAACAGCACCCATATGGACGCCACCGGCCAGTGCAGCACCATGATGAACAGATACATCAGGGGAATGCGCATTAACCAGGTGAATACAGTGGAAATGTACATTGGCGTGCGGGTGTCCCCCGAGCCTTTGAGGATGCCGCTCATGACCATATCGATGGCGATGGTCAGCTGCTCCAGCGAGGCGATGCGCACCAGGAGCCCGGCGGTCCTTATTATATCCGGGTCATTGGTGAACAGTGAAGCGATAAAATAGGGGAAAACGGCAAAGATCAGCCCGATAAAGCCCATTAGGATGGCTGCCATTTCCAGGCAGCCCCGGCTGTTCTGCTCAGCCTTGCTGCGGTCCGCAGCCCCCACCGCCTGTCCCACCAGGGTGGTAGCTGCGATGGCTATCCCAAAGCCGGGCATATAAGAAATTGACTCCACCACCAGGGCTACCTGATGGGAGGCGTAAGCCAGGGTGCCCAAAAACACCAGGAGATATGTGGAGGTTAGTTGAGCTGCAGTGACGAAAAGCTGTTCAACCAGTGCAGGTATGCCCAGGCTGAGTATGCGTCTTATGGTGTTCAAGCGCATTACGAAAATGTCCTTAATGCGTACCGCCAGTTCGGTATAATTAGTCAAGAGAGCGGCTGCTGAAAGGACGAAGCCGAGAAAATGAGCAATACTGGTGGCCAGGGCCGCTCCCGCCACCCCTAAGGCCGGGAAACCGAACCAGCCAAAAACCAGCACCACATCTCCCACCACATTGAATGTATTAGTGATAATGCCGATTTTCATGGGGATATCGGTGCGACCCAGACCGCGGAAAACCGAGCTTAACATATAATAGATCAGGGCAAAGGGAACCAGGGCCAGGGTGATGCGCAGGTAGGTAAAGGCCAGTTGGCTGACAGCTGCCTCCACTTTGAAGAGGGACAGGATTTGCACCAGGAAGGCCTGAGTTAAAACCCCGGTCAGCAAGCCTATGAAAAGCGCCATAAGCAGGCTCTGGCCGGCTACCTGGGCGGCTTCGTCAAGGCGGTCGCCGCCCTTGGCCTGGGCTACCAGGACGGACGCGCCGACACCCAGGGCATTCAGGAAAAGCACCAGCGAAAAGAAAATCTCCGCCCCCAGGCTGGCAGCTGCCAGGGGAACCTCGCCCAGCCGCCCTACCACAGCTACATCCACCACTCCTACCAGCATGTAGAGGGTCATTTCCCCCATGGCCGGCCAGGCGATCTTCCATATCGTAACCCGCAGGTTTTTATCTCTCCATATCAGCATAAAAATCGAATGTCCCCGAATCTTTCTGCATTTAGTGGCAAAAAACAGAAACGACCATCATAGCCATTACCATTAGCCCAACGAATCTTTCTGCATCTATGGGCAAAAAAGCCTTCCCTCTATTTTACCGGAAAAAATAAGTATGGTGCCAGGCACGACACTTATCGCCGGGCAACCGTTGGTCTCAGGGGGCTGCCGGTGTTTTGGCAACAAGGTTGCCGTACAATGGCCGCTAACATTATCTATTGCACTCAGGGAGTTGCCGGTGCTTGGGCGACCAGCCTTTGATAAATGTGGGAAAGGCCTCAACGCTCAAACAGCAGCGAACTTAATAAGTGTGGTGCCAAGCACCACACTTATTGCACCGCTCAACCGGCCGCGAACTGGCTGTGGTACAGGTCGGCATAAAAGCCTCCCTGGGCCAACAAGCTGCGGTGCGTACCCTGCTCGACGATAGCGCCCTGGTTCATTACAAGGATCAGGTCGGCATCGCGTATGGTTGACAAGCGGTGCGCGATGACGAAACTGGTACGCCCCCGCATCAAGGACTTCATAGCCCTTTGCAGCAAGACCTCGGTGCGGGTATCCACATTACTGGTGGCCTCGTCCAGTATCAGTATGGGCGGGTCAGCCAGCACCGCCCGGGCGATAGTCAATAACTGCTTCTGCCCCTGCGAAATATTGGAAGCCTCCTCATTCAAGACGGTTTCATAACCATCCGGCAGGGTCATGATAAAATGGTGGGCGTGGGCCGCTTTGGCTGCAGCTACGATTTCATTAAAACTGGCCCCTTCCTTTCCGTAGCCGATATTCTCGCGGATAGTGCCATTGAAAAGCCAGGCATCTTGCAAAACCATGCCGAACATGGTGCGCAAATCCCCGCGCCGCATATCGCGAATATCCACCCCGTCCACGGTGATGGAACCGCCCTGTATTTCATAGAAGCGCATGATGAGATTGACCAGAGTAGTCTTGCCGGCCCCGGTGGGTCCCACTATAGCCACGGTCTGGCCGGCCTTCACGTGTATGCTCAAATCCTCCATCAATAAAGCCTCCGGGCTGTAGCCGAAGCGCACATGATCGAAACGCACCTCGCCGCGGGGGAAAGGCAGAACCACCGCTTCCTCTTTGTCAGGCAGCTGCTCCTCCTCATCCAGCACCTCGAATACCCGCTCGGCCGACGCGATAGTGGATTGCAGGATATTGGTGATATTGGCCACCTGGACGATGGGATGGGTAAACTGCCGCATGTATTGGATAAAAGCCTGCACATCGCCGATGAAAATGGCCCGCTGGGCTACCAGCAACCCCCCCACCAGAACCACCAGCACATAGCCCATGTTATTGACGAAATTTATCGCGGGGAAAATTATGCCCGACATGAACTGCGCCTTCCAGCCCACCTCATAGAGCCGCTGGTTGATCTCTTTGAACTTCTCCACCGAATCCCGCTCATGCCCAAACAGCTTGACAATCTTATGGCCGCCATACATCTCCTCCACATGGCCGTTGAGCTCGCCCAGGGTTTTTTGCTGCTGCACGAAAAAGCGCTGCGAATAGCGCGCTACGACCGCCGTGACCAGGGCGCTCAAAGGCAGGGTCACCAGGGCGATCAAGGTCATCAGCAGGCTGATGGAAAGCATCATCGCCAGAATCCCGGCCAGGGTCACTACCGAGGTTATCAGCTGGGTCAGGGTCTGCTGCAGGGTATTGGCGATATTGTCCATATCGTTGGTAACCCGGCTGAGGATCTCGCCATGGGTGTGGCGGTCGAAATAGCTCAAAGGCAGGCGATCGAGCTTGTCTTTCACGTCATTGCGCATGTTATAAACGGTTTCCTGGGCAACGCTGGACATAATATAGGCCATCAGGAAAGCAAACAGCGAGCTCAACAAATACAGCCCCAACAAGACCAGCAGGATCCGGGCGATATAATCGAAATCAAACCCGGGCTGAACCTGAGCCCGCAGCTGTTCAATATACCAGTCCGGCATATTATTCCGCACCGCCTGTTCAAGCTCGACATAGTGATTGTAGCCTGCCATCACCCCTTCACCGATCTTGTTTACGGCCATGCCGATCAGCTTGGGACCTGCTATGGCAAACAGGGTGCTGAGAACCGCCAGGCAAAACACCAGCAGCATACGATAGCGCTGCGGGCGCAGGTAAGCCCACAAGCGTTTCAGAGTACCCCTGACATCGCGGGCTTTTTCCGGGGGAACAGCCAGCCCCCCGCGCACCCCGCGGCGGTGCCCATGCCTCGGCCGCATCGGCGAAAAGTCTTTATGGTTATTATCCTGTTTGTCAGATGTCGTCTGGCTCATTCAATCGCTCTCCTAGGGGTGACAAATGGGTGACAGTTGGGGACCGTCCCCAACTGTCACCCAAAGGACCGTCCCCAACTGTCACCCACACCCCCATCATGCAATATCCTCCTCTGACAGCTGCGAG
>LFSQ01000109.1 GCA_001512785.1 Syntrophomonas sp. DTU019 | reverse complement strand
GGCTTAGATCATTAAAGGGGATTTTCTTATCTTTTTAAACCCAAGGTATCTTGACGCTATCAGTAGATTAAAGCCGCTTGAATAGAATAGCCATAATGTGTTATACTCTTAATGAGCTGGTAATAGTATGGTTTACGAGTGGGTTGGCGCCCACTTTTTCTATTGCATGGTGCCCGGCTCAAGGAGGAAATGGTATCGATATGAACAAGATAGCCCTGCTGCAAGACCTGGTAGCCGAACCCCTGGCCAAGTTGGGGCTGGAGCTGGTGGACATTGAATATAAGCGTGAAGCTGGCGACCGGATTCTGCGCATATTCATCGACCGTATGGGCGGGGTGGATTTGGAAGCCTGCAGCGCAGCCAGCCGAGCGGTGAAGGATCTCATTGACGATGCCCAGGTAGAATACGACCACATGGAAGTTTCCTCGCCAGGATTGGACCGGGTTATAAAAACCGATCGGGATCTGCTGCGTTTTAAGGGATCGCGCATCAAGGTTAAAACCCTACAGGCATATGCTGGATCGCGCAAAATAGTAGGCATTTTACACGACTTTAATGAAGAGGAGATCAGCCTGTTAGATCAGGATGAGAACCTGGTTAAAATACCACGCGACATGATCTCGGTAATCAGGTTGCACCCAGATTTTTAGAGGAGGAAGCACCATGTCCAATGAGTTGATTCAAGCCTTAAACGAGATAGAGAGGGAACGGGGGATTCCCAAGCTGGCCCTCATAGAAGCTATAAAATCAGCTTTAAATACCGCCTATAAGAAGAACTTCGGTACAGCCCAGAATGTAAGTGTGGAATTCGATGAAACCAGCGGGGATGTGCACGTTTACTCCCAGAAAAAAGTTGTCGAGGTGGTTGAGGACCCGCGCCTGGAGGTTCAATTGGAAGAAGCCCGGGAATTATATCCCGACTGCCGGCTGGAGGACATGATTTATGTAGAAGCCACACCAACCAATTTCGGACGCATAGCCGCACAGACCGCCAAGCAGGTAGTGATCCAAAAGCTGCGGGAAGCGGAGCGCAGCCTGATCTATCAGGAATTCAGGGAGCGCGAAGGGGAAATAGTAACCGGCACCGTGCAGCGCATCGAAGCCAAAACCGTATACGTGAATTTGGGCCGTACTGAAGGCATCATGCTGCCCTCTGATCAAATCAGCGGGGAGAGGTATGAGGTCGGTCAACGCATCAAAGCATATATTTACGAGGTTAAAGAGACCCCCAAAGGTCCCAATATATTCATATCCAGGTCCCACCCCTATTTCTTGAAAAGGCTGTTCGAATTGGAGGTGCCGGAGATATATGACGGCGTCGTGGAGATTCGCAGCATCGCGCGCGAAGCCGGTTCCAGATCCAAAATATCGGTATACTCTTACGATGATAAGGTTGATCCGGTAGGGGCTTGCGTGGGGCCCAGAGGCTTTCGGGTGCAGAATGTGGTATCCGAGTTGGCTGGAGAAAAAATTGATATAATCAGGTATGACAAGGATCCCAGCCGTTTTATCGCCAATGCCTTGAGCCCCTCCAAGGTCTTGAATGTCATACCCAATGAGGAGGAAAAGGTAGCCCGGGTTATCGTGCCCGATTATCAACTGTCCCTGGCTATAGGCAAAGAGGGCCAGAATGCGCGTCTGGCAGCCAAACTGACTGGCTGGAAGGTCGATATCAAGAATGAAAGCCAGTACCTGGCCGACCTAGGGGAATATGAAGGAGACCAGGAACAGGCTGTTGAATTCCAGTATGACGATGATATGGAGAATGATGAATATGGCCAGGATGCGTAAACTCCCCCTGCGCATGTGTGTGGGATGTCGGGAGATGAAAATAAAAAAGGAACTGATCCGTATAGTCAGGTCACCGGATGGAGAGATCCTGGTGGACAGTACGGGCAAAAAGTCAGGTCGGGGGGCTTATGTTTGCCCTGATCTGCAGTGCTTTAACAAAGCGGTTAAATCCAAAAGCATCCATAAAGCCCTGGAACATGATATCCCCGAAGAGGTTATAGTTGCCATTGAAGCCCGCATCACGGGGATGAATTCGTAAGGATGTGAAATTATTGCTCAAATTGTATAACCTGCTGGGTCTGGCGATGAGAGCGGGAGCGGTTTCATCAGGGACTGTAGCAGTGAAGAATAGCCTGCTTCGCAATCGGGCCTGTTTGCTGATTTTAAGTGATAATATATCGGAAAAAACCAAACAATCCCTATTGGCCCGGTGTGAGAAGCAGAACATCTCCTGGTTGAACGGGGGCGACAAATACCGCCTGGGAAACGCGGTGGGCAAGGCTTACCGGGTTGCGGTAACCGTGAATGATGAAGGCCTGGCCAGGCAAATATTGAAAGTCTATGCTGCGGGAGATGAGCCAAATACTATGGGGGTGGTTGAATGGCCAAAGTAAGAGTGCATGAAATAGCAAAAGAGCTTGGTAAATCAAGTAAAGAGATGGTTGAGATCCTTCAGAAGTTGGGCCTGGATGTGAAAAATCACATGAGCACCATAGAGGATTCTCAGGCCAATTGGGTCAGGAAGCAACTAACGGCAAAGGATAAAGACAGCCAGAGGCCATCAGAACCGGCGGTACCACTTAAACCTAAAGGCGAGACCAAGGCAGACAAGGCTCCTGCTGATACTGTGGATCGCCCGCCCTCAAAAAGGCCTGCTCCCCAGCCGGAACCTGCTCCCCGTACGCACCAGCCCAAAGGGGAAGCTAAACCCGTAGCTCCGAGCCAACCGCAGCCCAAGCAACCAACCGCAGCCAGAGGTGCGCAACAGCCCAGGCAGGCGCAGGGCAATCGTGCCCAGCAAGCAAGGCAGCCCCAAAGTGAAAGAGCCCAACAGCAGCCCCATAGCGGGCGGGCCACGCGTCCGGGTCAACAGCCCGGAGGCAAACCCCAGCCGCACGATGCCCGTCAAGCAGCCCAGAACGGGCGGAGTCAGCCAGGCCGGCCCCAACCTGTGCCACAGATGAGGGACAAAGGCAGCCAGGCCCGTGCTCATGAAGCAGAGCGCGCCAAGAAGCCGGCCGCTGCTCCGTGGCCCAAAAAGCAGGCCCCGGATAACGAGACAGGCCATTTACAGCGCGGGGGCAAACCCCCTTTGCCCCACAAGGGCAGGCAGGACCTGGCGAAGAAGGCTGTGGAGCGGGATGTCAACAGATTCGGGCAGGTTCAGCCCAAAAGGGATTACAGCCGGCCGCAAAAGAAGTCCAAGCATAAACGCAAAAAAGAGGAGATCGTACTGCCCCCACCCGAATTTATCACTATTGAAGGCTCTATCACGGTAAGGGAATTGGCCGAACAGCTGCGGCGCAGTTCAGCAGAGATTGTTAAACGCTTGATAGAACTCGGGGTTATGGCTTCCATAAATCAGCCCATTGACTTTGAGACCGCTGAAATCCTGGCCAGCCTCTACGATGTGAGGGTGGAAAAAGCACTGTCCGAAGAAGAGAAAATACTGGAAGAAATCATTGACAGCGAAGAGAGCCTGGTACCGCGCCCCCCGGTAGTCACCGTAATGGGGCATGTCGACCATGGCAAGACCTCGCTTTTGGATAGAATCCGCCATTCCGATGTAGTATCCGGGGAAGCCGGGGGCATAACCCAGCACATTGGGGCCTATCAGGTGAAGGTAAACGAAAACCGCATCACTTTTATCGATACTCCCGGTCATGAGGCCTTTACCGCTATGCGCGCCAGAGGGGCCAACCTCACTGATATCGTAATCCTGGTGGTAGCCGCCGATGATGGGGTTATGCCCCAGACCGCGGAGGCCATCAATCATATTCGGGCGGCCAATGTGCCCTTCCTGGTAGCCATAAATAAAATCGACAAGCCCGGTGCCAATCCGGAACGGGTGATGCAGCAGCTCACCGAGTACAACATTGTCCCTGAGGAATGGGGGGGAGACACCATTTTTGTGCCCATCTCGGCCAAATCCGGAGAGGGCATCGACAACCTCCTGGAGATGGTGTTGTTGTTGGCTGAGGTCAATGATATCAAAGCCAACCCCGACCGGCCGGCAGAAGGCGTGGTCATTGAGAGCAAGCTGGATAAAGGCCGGGGGCCGGTAGCTACCGTATTGGTGCAGAAGGGAACCCTCAAGATCGGGGATTATCTGCTGAGCGGCAGCAGCCTGTGCAGGGTCCGGGCTATGAACGATCACCGCGGCATCCGCGTAGAGCTGGCTTATCCTTCCATGCCGGTGGAGATCACCGGTTGGTCTGAAGTGCCCGAAGCAGGTGCCAGAGTACAGGTATGTGACGAGAAGATTGCCAAAGAGGTCATCAATTTGCGCCTCAGCGAAAAGAAAATGGAGGAACAGCGCCAGAGCAGCCGGGTTTCACTGGATGAGTTTTTCAAGCATATACAGGAACACGAGCTTAAGGAGCTGCGCTTGATTATCAAAGGCGATGTGCAGGGCTCGGTGGAGGCCCTTACCCAGTCGCTCTTAAGGCTCAGCAATGATGAGGTGAAGGTTACGGTCTTGCACTCCGGTGTGGGAGCGATAACCGAAAGCGATGTCATGCTGGCTTCCACCTCCAATGCCATCATCATCGGGTTCAATGTCCGCCCGGAGAGCAAAGCCCGCAAGTATGCGGAGGATGAACACATTGATGTGCGCCTGTACCGGGTTATCTATGAGGCCATTGATGAGGTCAAAAAGGCCATGGCCGGGCTTTTGGAACCGGAATACCGCGAGAAATTCCTGGGCCGGGCCTCAGTCAAGGCTACTTTCAAGGTGCCCAATGTCGGCATCGTGGCGGGTTGTTACGTCAATGAGGGCAAATTCCTGCGCAATGCCGAGATGAGGGTATTACGCGACGGGGTTATCATCTATGAAGGCAAGCTGTCCTCGCTGAAGCGCTTCAAGGACGATGTCAAAGAGGTAGTTGAGGGATATGAATGCGGTATGGGCATCAAAGACTTCAATGATATAAGAGAAGGGGATATAATAGAAGCCTATACCATTGAAGAAATACCCCGTGAATTATAAAAGTGCCTTAAGCCACATAAGCTCTAGTACAGGGGGATGTTGTTATGAGCAAACGCCGCCAGGAAAGAATGGCAGTGGAAATACAGCGCTTTTTGGCCGAGATTTTCAGGGAACAGATCAAAGACCCCCGGGTGGATTTGTCAACCGTCTCCGTTACCCGGGTTGAGGTCAGCCCGGATTTGGGACACGCCCGCATTCACATCAGCATTCTGGGCAATGCGGAGAAACAACAGCAGACTATGAAGGTTCTGGAAAAGGCCAAGGGTTTTGTGCGCAGTGAATTGGCCCAGAGGATTCAGCTGCGCCATGCCCCGGAGCTAGAGTTTCGCCTGGATAAATCCATCGAGCACGGTATCCGAATCTCCTCGCTTTTGAATGAGATCAAACAGCATGAGGATTCCGGGGAAAAGCCATGAATCAGCTACAGGAAATCGCCGCTCAGCTGCTTAAGCACAATTACCTGATACTGACCGGGCATGCCATTCCGGACGGGGATTGCATCGGTTCCATGCTCGGTTTGCACTGTGCCCTGCAAAACTTGGGCAAAAAGGTGGAAATGATACTGGAGGATCCAGTGCCGGCCATATATCATTATCTCCCCCATTGGGAAGACATCAGACCCCCGGTTATTTCCGAGCGGCACGGATTCGCAGCCGTATACCTGGACTGTTCGGATCAGTGCCGGGTTTCCGAAGAGGTGCGCCAGGTCCTGCAGAATGCCGCGGTAACCATCAATATTGACCATCACCGGGATAACAGCCGGTTTGGCGATTACTATTATGTGAATCCTGAAGCCGCGGCCACTGCGGAGATCATATATGAACTTTTGCATATCATGCAGATCCCCATAGGCCAGGATGTGGCCAATTGCCTTTATGCGGGGATTATCATGGATACGGGCCGCTTCATGAACAGCAACACCACCAGCCTGACCATGAAAGTGGCTTCCGAATTGTTGCAAAAGGGGGCCAGTGTGGACCTGGCCCGCAATAACCTGTTCGAATCCAAGCCCCTGGCCGAGGTTTTGCTGTTAAAGCATGCCCTGGGGCATTTGACCTTGAGCGAGGACGGGAAAATAGCCGCTATGTGGCTGACTCTGGAGGAGGTCAAACAAGCCGGTGCTATGGATTACCATCCCGAGGGGATCATCAATTATGCCCGCATGATTGCCGGGGTGGAAGTAGGGCTGTTGTTCAGAGAGGTAGGCATCGACCAGGTCAAGGTCGGCTTTCGTTCCCGGGGCAGGGTGGATGTGGCCAGTTTGGCCCGGGAATTCGGCGGGGGAGGACATCGACTGGCGGCCGGGGCCAGCTTTACAGGCAGCCTGGAGTCGGTGATAGCACTGGTTTTGGACCGGGTCAAGGATGTGTGCTGAAGCTTTGCATGGCTTTCTGAATATTGACAAACCTGCCGGGATAACCTCCTTTGACGTGATACGGCGCCTTAAAAAGGCCATTGGCGGGAAGGTGAAAATTGGCCATTTGGGGACTCTTGATCCCATAGCTACCGGGGTGCTGCCGGTTGCCCTAGGCAACGCCACCAGGGTGATCAGCCTGATAGAAAAAAGCCGCAAAATATACCGGGCTGCACTGTGTCTGGGCGGAGTCTCTGATACGGATGATGCCTGGGGGAATATTACCCTCACCGGCCACAGCGATTTTGACCCTGAAGCTTTAAAGGAAATTCTAGCCGGGTTAACTGGCACTATAGAGCAGGTGCCTCCTATGTATTCCGCTCTTCGCCACCAGGGCAAGCGCCTGTATGAATTGGCCCGACAGGGTGAAGTGATAGAGCGTCCGGCCAGGCAGGTTACTATCCATAGAATATCCCTGTTGTCAATCGGCCAGCATCAGGGCCTGCCCTTCATCAGCCTGGAGGTAGAATGCTCACCGGGCACATATATACGCAGCCTGTGCCGTGATATCGGTGCAAGACTGGGAACCGGGGCCTATATGCAGGCTTTGCGGCGTTTGCAGGATGGCTCTTTTAGTATTGAAGCAGCCCTGAGTTTAGATGATATCGTTTCCAGGCCGGAAGGCCTTGCCGGGCTCTTGCTGCCGGTTGATTATCCCTTTAAAGGCTGGCCGCATTACTGCCTTAAGAGCGAGGAGGAGGACAACCTTTTCTGGCACGGCAGAAGCTTTCCCGTCAGTGGGGGAAAAGCCGCACCCCAGGCCCTGGTTTACAACCACCGTGGGGTGATGGCAGGTATTGCCTGCCTGGAACCAACCGCCAGAGGACTGTACTTAAAACCCGTTAGAGTTTTTCATTGAACTAGTACCGGAGGGAGCGACTGATGCAGATTATTAGAGAGATCGAGAATTATCGCAGTGACGGGAAGCCGTTGTATCTGGCTTTGGGGAATTTCGACGGCCTGCACAAAGGTCATCAAAAACTGATGCAAGAACTGGTAGCAACGGCCAAATCCGGCTGCGGTGTAGCAGCTGCCCTCATTTTTGATCCTCATCCCATGAAGGTGTTGTATCCGCAGAAAGAGATGAAGCTTTTGGTCACCCCGGAAACGAAAGCGGAATTACTGGCAGGTCTGGGTTTGGACCTGTTGATTTACAGCACCTTTTCCACTCAGATCGCCCGCTTGAGTCCTGAAGAATTCGTCAGTGGTATTTTGGTGGGACGACTGGCGGTGAAGGCCGTGTTTGTGGGTTTCAACTACTCCTTTGGCTTTAAGGGAGCCGGAACCCCGGAGATGCTGGCCGATTTTGGCAAGCAGTACGGCTTTGCCACCCATATTATTCCACCGGTAAAACACCAGGGTGAGGTAATTTCCAGCACATGTATCCGTCAGTCCATAGAGTCCGGCGATATAGAACTGGCCAGGCAGCTTTTGGGCTATTTGCCTATGGTTGAAGGATTGGTCATAGAGGGCGAGAAGCGCGGCAGGCAAATCGGCTTTCCCACTGCCAATCTGGGTGTCGATCCCGATCTGGTCATCCCCGGAAAAGGGGTGTATGCGGCCTGGGCCCGTATTGAGGATAAGATCATCAAAGCAGTGGTAAACATAGGCAGCAAACCGACATTTCACCCCGACTTCCCGGTAGTTGTCGAAGCCCACCTGCTGGATTACAATGAGGATCTCTACGGGAAAAACTTAAGGCTTTATTTTACCGCCAAGCTGCGTGATGAGCACAAGTTTAAGAGCGTTGAGGCCCTGGTGGAGCAAATCCGTCTCGACCGGGATCAAGCCGCCTTGACCCTTGAGGACTTCGATCAGCATGCCCATGCGTTTACATTTTAAATCTGCTGTGCTACAATTTGCCTTGGTCATTAGCTGCAACAGTATAATCGCCAGGCCCGGCTGGAATAATCAATAATGAGTCATTTAAGCGGCCAATTAAGATTTACCGCGGGCCGAACCATAGACTAGGGTTGCGAGTCACCGCCGCTGCGCTTGGTTTATGGCGATTAAAAGGCAAAAAGGAGGTGAAACACTTGGCATTGACACCGGAAAGAAAACAGGAACTGATCAAGACTTATCAGGTTCATGAAAACGACACCGGCTCTCCAGAGGTGCAGATTGCCATATTAACCGAACGCATCAACTACTTGAATGAGCATCTGAAGGTTAATAAAAAAGACTTCCACTCCCGTCGCGGGCTGCTCAAGATGGTTGGGAAGAGGCGGTCATTATTGGATTATCTGAAAAACAAGAACTTTGACCGGTATCGGGCTATCGTTACCCGGTTGGGGTTACGCAGATAAAGAGCGGCATGCCGCTCTTTCACTTTATTTAATATACCTGACATGGTTAGGAAGGAGGAAAAGGCAATAGTCAATAGGTATAAAACCGAAATCGCAGGTCGACCCCTGGTGGTTGAAATCGGGCAGGTCGCCAAACAGGCCAATGGCGCAGCTCTGGTAAGGTACGGTGATACCGTGGTCCTGGTTACCGCCACCGCCTCCAAGGAGCCGCGGGAAGGCATTGATTTCTTCCCGCTGACGGTGGATTACGAGGAAAAACAATATGCTGCCGGAAAAATCCCGGGCGGTTTTATCAAGCGTGAAGGCAAGGCCACGGAAATGGCCACCTTGGCTGCGCGTCAGATCGACCGTCCCATTCGCCCTTTGTTCCCCAAAGGCTTTAAGAATGATGTTCACGTGGTAGCTACCGTGCTGTCAGTCGACAAGGACAACACCCCTGATGTTACCGCTACCATCGGTGCATCGATTGCCCTGTGTATATCCAATATCCCCTTTAACGGACCTCTGGCGGCAGTGATAGTAGGCCTGGTTGACGGACAGCTGGTAATCAATCCCACGGTTGAACAGTCCCGCAAGTCGGACCTGCATATGGCAGTAGCAGGTACCAAAGAAGCCATAATGATGGTAGAGGGCAGCGCCAACGAGGTTCCGGAACAGACCATGATAGACGCTATCTTCTTTGCTCATGAGGAGATCAAGAAAATAGTGGCCTTCCAGGAACCGATCATAGCCGAACTGGGGCAGCCCAAAATGGAGGTGGAGTTGGCCCAGATCGATGAAGAACTGGAAGCTGCTGTCAGAGCCTATGCTCATGACATTCTCCAGCAGGCGGTGAAAAACCCTGATAAAAAGTCCCGCGAAGCCGATATGGACAGGGCTAATGACAGCATCCTGGAGCATTTTGCCGAGATTTACCCGGAGCAGATTAAGCAGGTAGCTGCAGTGGTTGACAGCATGATGAAAGAAATCGTGCGCAAAATGGTGCTGGAGGATGGAGAACGCGTCGATGGCCGCAAACTGAATGAAATCAGACCGGTCAGCTGCGAGGTGGGTTTCCTGCCCAGACCGCATGGCTCCGGACTGTTCACCCGCGGTCAGACCCAGGTCTTATCGGTAGTCACCCTGGGCGGTATCAGTGAAGAACAGCGCCTGGACGGCCTGGGCATTGAAGAGACCAAGCGCTATATCCATCATTACAACTTCCCCCCCTACAGTGTGGGCGAAGTGAGGCCCATGCGTGGCCCGGGCCGCAGGGAAATCGGGCACGGCGCCCTGGCGGAACGTGCTTTACTGGCAGTAATACCACCGGAAACGGAGTTCCCCTATACCATCCGGGTGGTGTCCGAGGTCCTGGAATCAAACGGCTCCAGTTCCATGGGCAGCGTATGCGGAAGCACGCTGGCCTTGATGCATGCCGGAGTACCCATTAGACGCCCGGTTTCAGGGATTGCCATGGGTCTGGTCAAAGCCGAGGACCGCTTTGCCATTCTCAGCGACATTCAGGGCATTGAGGACGCTCTGGGCGATATGGATTTCAAATTGGCCGGTACCGAGGTCGGGGTTACAGCCTTGCAGATGGATATCAAGATAGGCGGGGTAAGCCGCGAGATAGTTGAGGCCGCTATGGCACAGGCCAGAGAGGGACGCATGTTTATACTGGGCAAAATGCTGGAGGCCATCTCCGAGCCCAATGAGGAATTGTCCCCTTATGCGCCGCGCTTTACCAAGATGGTGATTCCCACTGAAAAAATCCGCGAGGTAATCGGCCCCGGCGGCAAAGTCATCCATAAAATAGTGGATGAAACCGGATGCAAGATCGATATTGAAGACGATGGCACCCTGTACATCATGGCCACCGACAGCAGCGCAGCCCAGAAGGCCAAGGAATTGATCGAGGCCATCATCGCTGAAGTGGAAGTGGGCAAGACCTACATGGGAACCGTGAAGCGCATCATGGATTTCGGGGCTTTTGTGGAGATCATTCCCGGAGTCCTGGGCAATCAGGGCAAAGAAGGCCTGGTGCATATCTCGCAGTTGGCTGAAGAGAGGGTCAACCGGGTAAAAGATGTGGTCGATATCGGCGATCGCATCCTGGTCAAAGTGACTGAAATCGATAAACAAGGCCGGGTCAACCTGTCCCGCAAAGCAGCCTTAAAGAGCGCATTAAAGAATTAAGTACCAGGAATTGAGTACAACTGGCTAATCGCTACTCAAGTAAACCGAGAACCCCTCGGTTTATTTGCATTTTCTGCAGTAAAAAGCTAACCCCCATGAAGCGGTATCCTGGATCCCCAGCTGATATGGCCTGGAGTTGATGAGCATAGCCCCCCTGCATAAAGAATATGTATGGTAAGAGAAGCCTGGGAGAGGGTGGTCGCGGTTGTAAATGCAATATTTCAAATTCTTTGCCAGCAATGCCAGGTCGTTTTTGTTAATGGCCTGTTTTATCAGCTTTTCATCCCTGGCGGTATGGTTGGATGATTTGGAGCGGGATATAAACGGTGTCAAGCCCGGGGTCACCATTGCCGGTCAGCCGGTGGGGCGGCTGCTGCAACCTGAGGTGCATCAGGTGGTGATGGAACTGGCCATGCAGCATCATCGTTATCCGGTTGAACCGCGCATCGACAAGGCCACCGGCGAGATTATCGCAGAGCAAAGCGGCAAGGTGCTCGATGTGGTCAGCTGCCAGGAATTGATCATGGCAGCACCGCCGGGAGCGCAGCTGGAACTGCCCTTGCTGCCCATCAGTCCCAGGCATAGCAGCCAGGAATTGGCTAGCCTCACCCAGGTGGTGGGCTATTACGAAACCTGGGTGAGCGGCAGTGTTCATCGTCACAACAATATCAGATTGGCTGCTCAGGGCATCAGCAATGTACTGCTGTGGCCGGGCGAATCATTTTCCTTCAACCAGGTGGTTGGTCCTCGCTCGCCTGAACGAGGCTACATGCCGGCGCCTATCCTTATTAGTGGAGCCAGGGGCACGGACTTTGGGGGTGGGGTGTGCCAGGTAGCCAGCACCCTTTATAACGCTGCCGTAAACGCCGGACTGACCATTGAGGAACGCCACCCTCACAGCAAGCCGGTGGGTTATGTCCCCGAGGGGCGCGATGCCACCGTATCCTATCCGGATGTCGACCTGCGTTTCACCAACAGCAGAGAGGAACCGATCATCATCAAAGCGGGAGTAAGTGGCAGTCGCTTATGGGTTAAAATTATGGGGAGGTCTAAATGAGAGTATTCTATTTATCCTGGAAAAAGATGGGCATTATAGCGGGTCTGGTGGCGGTTTTGGGATTGAGCCTGTGTTTTACGGCCTTGCTGTGGAGCCGCGGGGTGGTCGCCAGCAGCGGAGCCATTTACCAGGGTTCAACCGGGGAAAAAGCGGTGGCTATTACCGTCAATGTGGACTGGGGAGCCGAACATATCCCGGCTATGCTGGAAGCCCTGCAAAAAAACCAGGCTAAAGCCACCTTTTTTGTGACTGGCACCTGGGCGGAAAACAACCCTGAACTGCTAAAAGCCATGGACGGGGCCGGGCACAGCATTCAAAACCACGGCTACCAGCATATACACTTCAACCGGCTCAAAGCGGCCCAGGTTCAGGAGCAGATAAAACAGGCGGAGGAGGTCATTTTCCAAGCCACCGGGAAGCAAACCCGGTTTTTTGCCCCGCCCTACGGGGAGAAAAACCCGAGCCTGATAGCAGCGGTCAATACCCTGGGCTATGAATATATATTGTGGAGCATAGACACCATCGATTGGGAGAAGCCGGCCCCGCAGGTCATAGTGGAGCGGGTCATGAAAAGGGTGCATAATGATGCCATCATCCTCATGCATCCCACCGAGCCTACGGTTATAGCCCTGCCTGAGATCCTCGCCGGACTGAATGAACAGGGATATAAGATGTTGACTATTGAGGAGTTAGTGCAAGCTCCTGCAGAAGGTCAGTAGCGGGGTGTGACCATGGCGAAAAAAGCAGCTCTGGCTATTGTGGCTTTGGTTATCTTCAGCCTAAGCAGTTTTTTGAATCTGTCGCCGGCTCTGGCAGCGGCTCCTGCTACCACCTCCAAATATGTTTGCCTGATAGATTCAGCCAGCGGGCAGGTGGTGTACGGGAAAAACATCGATGAAAAACGACAGGTGGCCAGCGCCACCAAGATGATGACCGCCATCCTGGCGGTGGAATATGCTGTCCTGGATGAAATCGCCACAGTCAGCCCAAATGCGGACCAGACCCCAGAGTATACCATCGGGCTTCCCGCAGGAAGCCAGCTCACCATTGAAGAACTGCTCAAGGCGGCCCTCATCAAATCGGCCAATGATGCTGCGGTAGTCCTGGCCGAGCATGTGGCCGGTGACGAGATGCTGTTTGCTCATCTGATGTCATTGAAGGCCTTTGCCATTGGCGCGGTCAATACCCGTTATGAGAACGCTTCCGGGCTGCCGGGCCACAAGCAATACAGTACCGCTTATGATCAGGCGGTGATCGGGCGTTACCTGATGAGCAAAGCGGTGCTGAAAAACCTGGTGGGCAGCCAAGTGCAGACCTTTAAGCATCCCCACTACCGCGAAGCCCTGCAGCTCTACAACACCAATGGGCTGTTGTTCAGCTATCCCGGTGCGGACGGCATCAAGACCGGAACCACCAATGCCGCCGGGAAATGCCTGGTGGCTTCGGCTACCCGCGAGGGACGCCAGCTCATTGCGGTGGCCTTGAAATCCTATGACCGCAACGGCGACTGCAAGCGCCTTTTGGACTACGGCTTCAACCATACCGGCCGGGTACTGCTGGTGCATAAAGATGAGCCTTTCAAAGAGATATTGCTCACCGAGGGGAAAGAAAACCTGATCTCACTGTACCCGGATAAGGATATTTACCTGTGGATGGGCGATGCCCAGCTTAATGTTGAAAAAAGGGTATTATTGGACTATGATATAAAAGCACCCGTAGGCAAAAATCAAGTTTTGGGAACCCTAAAAGTATATGTGGAAGGAAAACCAGTAGCTGAAGCCAATCTGCGCACTCAAGCCGAGTACGGCCGCAGGCCGGGTTTCTTGCTTCGCATATTGGATGGATTGGCACGACGCTGGGGGGTTTTGCCTGGCTCGGCGGAAAATGACCCATAAATTTGCTGGAGGTATAAGCGTGATTCATAGTTGCAGACTGGATAATGGATGTTTCTTAGTCACCGAAGAGATTCCCTATGTCCGCTCAGTAGCTATCGGCATATATATACGGGTGGGATCCCGGCACGAACCGGAGCACATCAAGGGAGCAGCCCATTTTATTGAACACATGCTGTTTAAGGGCACTGAGAGCCGGTCAGCCCGGGACATAGCGGAGAGTTTTGAAAGCATCGGAGGGCAGCTCAACGCCTTCACGGCCAAAGAATATACCTGCCTGTATGCGCGCACTTTGGATGAGCATCTTGCCCTGGCTATGGACATACTGTTCGATATGCTCTTTAACGCCAGGTTTAACCCGCGTGATTTCGAAAACGAAAAGAATGTCATAATCGAAGAGATCCACATGTATGAAGACACCCCGGATGACTTGATACACGATGTGTTCTCCCGCCACATGTGGTCCGGACATCCCCTGGGTTCACCCATACTGGGCACCAAGGATTCCGTAGCCGCTTTTGAACGAAGCCATGTATGTGATTTTTACCGGGATTACTATCAGCCCGGCAACATGGTGATTGCAGTAGCCGGGAATATCGATACACAGCAGGTCAAGGATTTCGTCTGCCAGCAGCTCGCCGAGCAGCCCTCCCGGGTGTTCGCTGTAAGGCATGATGTTCCGCAGTCTTACCGGTGTTTCACCAACCTGGTGGACAAGGCTACCGAACAGGTGCAGATATGCATCGGGGTGCCGGGGATAACCTACTTTGACGACAGGCGACATGCTTTGAATATCATGAACAACATCTTCGGCGGCGGTATGAGTTCCCGGCTGTTCCAGTCCCTGCGTGAAGAGCTGGGGCTGGCCTATTCGGTATACTCCTACCCGGCCTCCTATTCCGACAGCGGGGCTTATTCCATTTATATCGGCACTGGACCCGGCCGCATAGATACATGCTTCGAGGCCTTATATGGCGAGATCAAAGGCTTCCTGCAAAAGGGCATAACCACTATGGAATTGGAAAGAACCCAGCAGCTCATCAAATCCAGCATGTATTTGGGGCTGGAGAATGTGATGAATCGCATGAGCCGGCTGGGCAAATCGATGCTCATGTACGGCGAGGTTCATTCCCCGGAAGAAATAATGTCCAGGATACTGGCAGTGAAAGCTGACGAAGTGCATGAATTAGCCCAATATTTGCTTGACAAAGAGCCCTTTTCACTGGCAGCTATCGCCCCTGGAGAAACCCTCAAACAGTTGGAAAAGGCCTTTAACCGGCATTGGACGGCCTGCGCCAGCTAAAACCCCATAAGTGGCGCAATATGGCTCTTAAAAGCCTTGACGGGTCTACCGGCTATAAAGGGCCGGGGGAGGGCAACTCCGGGCAGTATTTGTGGCCTCAGACCCCGGAGGCACCCATAGCGCCCTGCTTCTTTGCTGCATTCTGGTCATCAGATGTTATTCCCGTATCAAGCCAATATGGAGAGGAGAATTCGCTTGTGGAGGTATTGATCAAACGCCTGCATTCTCATGATCTGCCCTTGCCCGAGTACATGACCTCAGGTTCTTCAGGGCTTGATCTTTATGCTGCCAACCCCGAACCCATCAGCATTGCCCCCGGCAAGATCAAACTAATCCCCACCGGTATTGCCATGGCTATACCCGAAGGGTATGAAGCCCAGGTCAGGCCGCGCAGCGGACTGGCCCTAAAACACGGGCTGACCCTGCTCAACACACCGGGAACCATTGATGCCGATTATCGCGGGGAAATCATGCTGATCGTCATAAACCTGGGGGACAAAGAGTATATTGTGAAGAGAGGGGAGCGCATTGCGCAGCTGGTATTTGCCAGGGTGGAACGTCCCCGACTGGTGATAGCTGACTCTCTGGACCATACTGAACGCGGAACAGGGGGGTTTGGTCATACCGGCTTGTAGGAGGGCTTGATATGCGATTGAATGAACTGGTGGGCAAAGAAATGGTCAATATCTATGACGGCATGAGAATGGGCACAGTGGGCGATTCGGATATGCTCATCGACGAGGAGAATGGTCGTATCATTTCGATCATACTTCCCAACCGGGGCAATGCCTTTACTTTCTGGGCGGATAGGCAAAAGCTGGTCATTCCCTGGGAGGCCATAAAAAAGGTGGGACGAGAAGTAATAGTGGTTGATCTGGATCATACTCATATGCGCTTGAAGAACAGCTCTATATGAACACCTCCGCTTTGGGGCATGCTACCCAAAAAGGGGGTGCAAGATGAACGGGTCCAGATTTGAAGCGGGCTCCTTCCCGCCCTGGAGCAGAATCCCCTCGCTGCAGGACATGTGCCGCGAAGCCGGGATTGGCCATGACCAGCTTATTGATGCCATTGCCCAGGGCCTGAGCACGGAGGAGGCCGCCAGGCGGCTGAAGGTTAAAAAAGAGACCATAGACTCACTGTACGAGCATTTTTACCGCTATGGCATCAGTTCGGTGCAGGGCGGGGATTGAGATTAAGATTAATAAGCCAGGTTGGGGATGCCGGCCTGGCTTATCACTTTTTATGTCAGCTTGACCGGCACATGCCTTGAAAAATAGCGGCAGATAGGATAATATATTTTAAATTTTATGAGGGGGCCACATAACATGACTGATAGATTTGCCAAAGAGGGTCTCACTTTTGATGATGTACTGCTAATACCTGGCCGCTCTGAGGTATTGCCTCATGAGGTGGACGTTTCTACCTGGCTAACCAAAAAGATTCGTTTGGAGATTCCCATCATGAGTGCCGGTATGGACACGGTTACTGAATCGCGTATGGCTATCGCCGTAGCCCGCGAGGGAGGCATTGGCATCATCCATAAAAACATGAGCATCGAAGCCCAGGCCAAAATGGTTGACCGGGTGAAGCGCTCCGAGCATGGGGTTATAACCGATCCGTTTTATTTATCGCCCCAGGACAAGATCAGAGATGCCGTAGAGATAATGGAGCACTATCATATTTCCGGGGTACCGGTGACCGAAGGCACACGTTTGGTGGGGATAATCACCAACCGCGACATCCGTTTCGAAACCGACATGGAGCGTTTAATCGGCGATGTCATGACCAGCGAAGGATTGGTAACGGCTCCGGTAGGCACCACCATGGAAGAAGCTCTGCAAATCCTGCGCAAGTACAAAATCGAGAAACTGCCCCTGGTAGATGAAGATTTCAATCTCAAAGGCCTGATTACTATCAAAGACATTGAAAAAGCCCAGAAATACCCGAATTCGGCCAAGGACGAGCGGGGACGGCTCCTGGTCGGCGCCGCGGTGGGGATCAGCGTTGACACTTTGAACCGGGTGGAAGCATTGAAACAGGCCGGGGTTGATGTGATAGTTGTTGACACCGCTCATGGCCATTCCATGGACGTGGTGAGAATGGTAGAAAGAATAAAGAGTACTTATCCTGATCTGGAATTGATTGCCGGCAATGTGGCTACCGCCGAAGCCACCGAGGACCTGATCAAGGCCGGGGCCGATTCCATCAAGGTAGGCATGGGACCGGGTTCTATCTGCACCACCAGGGTTATTGCCGGTATCGGCGTGCCGCAGATTACGGCTATAGTCGATTGTGCGGAAGTAGCCCGCAAATATAACATACCCATTATCGCTGATGGCGGAATCAAGTATTCCGGCGATATTGCCAAGGCTATTGCCGCCGGTGCTGATGTAGTCATGCTGGGCAATCTCTTTGCCGGAACGGAGGAGAGCCCTGGCGATACCGTCATATTACAGGGCCGCAGCTACAAGATCTACCGGGGTATGGGCTCTCTGGGGGCTATGTGTGACGGCAGCAGTGACCGCTATTTCCAGGAAGGCAATCAGAAGCTGGTTCCAGAAGGAATTGAGGGGCGAGTGCCTTATCGCGGCTATGTGTCAGACACCATATTCCAGCTGGTAGGTGGGCTCAGGGCCAGTATGGGCTACTGCGGGGTGGCTAACCTGCAGGAGATGAAAACCAAGACCCGCTTTATACGCATTACCAATGCAGGCCTGGTGGAAAGCCATCCCCATGATATAGCCATAAGCAAAGAAGCTCCCAATTACCAGGTAATAGTATAATGCTGGCGATTGCGGTGGCCAAAATCGCCGCTGCCGGTTTATTGGGCCTTATTATTGGCAAAGCTTCCAAATCAGACCCTGGGGCTCGATTATTTGCCCTGGTAGCTATGGGCAGCGCCTTGATGTCAGTGGTATCCACTGAGTTTTTCAAACTGTATGTTTTGCCCGGGATGATTGATCCCGGGCGTCTCGCCGCCCAGGTCATTTCTGCCCTGGGTTTTATTGGCAGCGGCATGATTTGGCTGGGGGAAAACAAAGAGGTGCGCGGTACCACTGCAGCCGCCAGCTTGTGGCTGACCGCCATACTGGGGATGTTGTTGGGAGCAGAACTGACTGCGTTTTCGGTAGGCACGGTTATCTTTGTCCTTATGGTGCTGTTCTTGAGCGATCTGATCGATATTGATAAAATCCTGGGCCCTGAAACAGAAAACATGTATGTGCAAGAAAAGCCTCATGGGGAAGAAAAGGATGAATGACCTGGCCATAGATGGCTCGCTGGTTAATTTTGTTGACCTGGTGGAAGTAAAACCCCAATTGGTAAATCCAGTCATCTAGGCATGAAAACAGAAACGGGGGTTACCCCCCGTTGAGTGCGAGTCCGGTGTTATAAGCTGTGCTGGCTGGCAATATTGCGCTCCGCTATTTCGATAGCTTTGGCCACTATATTCCCGCAGTTGCGGGAACTGACCGCTCCCCAGCCTTCTTTGGAGACAATATCGGCAACACCTAATTCCCTGGCAATCTCGTACTTTAGGCGATCCGACATTATACTTCTCTTACGGCTCACAACTCAACCCCCCTTTTTCACTCACACCCATTATATTTTTTGAAAATAAAAAGATATTATAGCCGGTATTAATACGGTAAAATGTAAGGACTTCACAAATGTTTTATTTGGAATAAACTAATAAGTATACTGAGCGGAGGTATTAATGATGAGATACGAAGGCGATATATACAGACCACCCAGTGAAGCCAACAGTTATATACTGCAATGCACGGTCGGCTGCAGCCATAATAAATGCACTTTTTGCGGCATGTATAAAAACAAAAAGTACCGCGTAAGGGATTTGGATGAGATATTGGCCGATATTCGCATGGCCAAACTGTATTTTAACCGGGTATACAAGGTGTTCCTGGCCGATGGCGATGCCCTGGCTATGGACACCGATGATTTGCTCACCATTCTGGATGAGCTGCACCGGCATTTCCCGGAGTTAAGGCATGTGGGGATTTATACCAGTCCGGGCAGCATTCTCAAGAAAACCCCGGAGGAACTGAAGGCCTTAAAAGAACACGGCCTCAACATGGCCTACCTGGGGGTGGAAACCGGGGATGAAGAACTGCTGAAAGAGATCCGCAAAGGGGTGAGTTATGAGGAGATGGTGGAAGCCGGCCGCAAAATAAGGGAAGCCGGGATACCGCTATCCGTTACCCTGGTTTTGGGTTTGGCCGGACGCACCCCCAAAGCAGTGGATCATGCCATTAAAAGCGCACAGATCTGCAACGAGATAAATCCTGATTACATCGCGGCCCTAACCCTCATGCCGGTTCCGGGCACGGTAGTATATAAACAGATACAACAGGGCAAATTCGAGGTGCCCCCACCTTTTGAGATTCTGGAGGAACTGCGCCTCATCATTGAAAACCTGGAGGTGACTGACTGCGAATTCCGCAGCAATCATGCCTCCAATTACCTGCCCATCAAGGGGCGTTTGCCGGAGGATAAACAAAAAATACTGCGCCTGATCGATGAGATCATAAAGCGCCACAATACAGATTATTTGCGTCCGGAATATATGCGTCGCCTGTAAGGAAATCTACTGCATTATGTATACTTGGTGTAGACATTTGGATTTATGCTATAATTTTTGATTATATAGATTATAGATAAGGATCCCGGATCTTTAGTGGGGGGATTAGTCATGCGGCTGTTTGGCAGAAAAGATGAAGAACTGTTCATGCTATTTAATGAAAGCGCCCGGGTGGTAGTGAGAGGTGCTGCCATCCTGGAAGAAGTAGTGAACAACTACGCCGATCTGGACATTAAGATGGCCAAATTAACCGCCCTGGAGCATGAAGGCGACCGGATTATAGAAGATCTGGTAAGACATTTAAACACCAGTTTCATACTGCCTTTCGACAAGGAAGATGCCTTTCAACTGGCGCAAAAGCTGTCAACAACCATGGATTACATCACCGGGATCATAGACCGTATGATTCTTTATAAAGCCGGTGAACCGGATGAGCGGGTAAAAGAAATGGTGCAGGTCTTGATCCAATCCCTGCACCTGCAGCAGGATGCTTTCGCCATGTTGGATAAGGTGGAGCGCAACAAAAAGGAGATCTTAAACATATGCGATGAGATTTCCAAACTGGAGAGAAAGCAGGACTGCCTTTATCGTACCGGTGTTGCTTCGCTGTTTGAGAATCATGAAGATGATCCCATTTCCATAATCAAATGGAGGGAAGTTTACGAGCACATTGAAATGGCTCAGGACTACACTCAGGACGTAGCCGAGCTCCTGACCAACATCTGCGTAAAATACTCTTAAACGAACGTACCAGGCACCAAGCGTGACAAGGGGACGGTTCTGACAAGGGGACGGTTCTGTTGTCAGATTTGTATTCTGACAACAGAACCGTCCCCTTGTTACGCTTTCAAATCCAGCGGCGGTAGCGGAAGAAAAGCAGCATTCCGCCTACCAGGGTTATCATGCCCAGGGTGAGATACCATACAAAGGAACTGCTGTTCGCTCCGGGCAGGTAGTCCAGGTTCATGCCGTAGAAACTGGTTATCACCGTCAGGGGCATCATGACTATGGATATGATAGTCAGGACGGTTATGATTTCACTGGTGCGTCCGTTTATGATAGAGTAATAGGTCTCAGTCGAGCTGTTCACCAGATCACGGTAAGTGCTGGCCGTATCCAGAATGCTGTCCATATGATCAACTAGGTCCAGGTAATAAGGACGGTTTTCCTCGTTGACCAGGAAGGAATAATAGCCATTGATGCTGCCGAAGATACGCCGCTGCGGGATCATCACCTTGCGCAGCAGTATGATACTGGTTTTCAGTGCCAGGATCTCTTCGGTGATTTCCTGACCGCGGCGAATGAAGATGTTGTCCTCCAGGTCGTCGATTCGTTCTCCCAGACGCTCAATAATAGGAAAGCACTCATCTACCATATTGTCCACTATACGGTACAAGAGGTGCTCCGGCCCCATATCCATGTATTTGCCTTCCTTGAGGCAGACCCGGGCCACTTTGCCCACTGCGGTCAAGGCCACCGGGTGTATGGTGACGATATAATTGGGGCCCATGAATACATCCAGCTCAATACTGGTTATCTCGTCCTCTTCCTCAGCCTCTTCAAAATAGCGCAGGCCATGGAAAACGAAGAAATAATAATCATCGTAGCGGTCCAGCTTGGCCCGCGGGCTCTGCTGTAAACAGTCTTCCAGGGCCAGGGGATGGAATTTGAACAAATCACCGATATAGTGGAGTTCGCTGGCAGCGCAGTCATATAGGTCAATCCATAACAGGCTTTCCTTTGAGGCCAGCAGTTGATCCAATTGCGACAAATCGACATCATGCAAGACGGCTTGCTGTTCGTGGCTGTAGTAATAGGTTTTGATCATGTTCAACCCTCCTTTGATGGAGGATTACATGGCCGTGAAGCAGCGGCAGCTTATAATCCCCCATGCATTATTATATTTACCCAATGAACAAAAGGATTTTCGTAAAGGTATGGGTTCCATCAGTCCACCACCGCCTCTCCTATCTAGATTCTTTTAATTTATAACCCGATTGAGGAACCTTGTCAATAGCTCAGCCTATCCCAGGCCTTTTCCCCGGGGAATGAAAGCACCTATAAATGGGTATTTTTAGGTCAGGAGGACTGGTAACATGAGCCAAAAGCGCCTGTGGTGGCTGTACATATTGATATTCGTTGTAATAAGCAGTGGTTTCAGCGTGCAACTGCCGGCCTTTCAGGTACCTCAACCGAGCGTCTTATACGATATCAACGGCCGGGTGATAAAAGGCTTAAGCCAGCACAACCAGATCGTGATCCCCTTTCAGGACATACCTGAGGCTTTCAAGCAAGCGGTCATAGCAGTAGAAGACAAGAATTTTTACCGCCATCACGGGGTGGATCCGGCCGGTATTCTGAGGGCTTTATTGGCTGACCTTATGGCCGGAGAGATAGTAGCCGGGGGCAGCACTATTACCCAGCAAACCGCCAAGGTACTCTACCTGAGCAACGAACGCACCCTGACTCGTAAGATAAAAGAGCTGTGGTACACTATTCTTCTGGAAAGGAAATACAGCAAAGACGAGATCCTGGCCCTGTACTGCAATTCCATATACTTTGGGCAGGGAGCTACCGGCATAGAGGTTGCAGCCCGCACCTTTTTCGGCAAAGAAGCCCGCCAGCTTACCGTGGCTGAAGCTACCCTCCTGGCCGGCCTGCCCAATTATCCGGCCGGCTATGATCCCTACAAGCATCCTGAACGGGCCAAAGCCAGGCAGGGGATAGTGCTGGATCGCATGGTGGCAGAAGGCTACATTACAAAAGCGGAAAGGGACCAAATTGCCCGGCAGCCGCTCAATTACAAGCGCTCCCCCTCGGCTAGCGGAGATGCGCCTTATTTTGTGGCCATGGTAAGGGATTACCTGATCAAGCAATATGGTGAGAACACCGTATTTCAGGGCGGGTTAAAGGTCTATACCACCCTGGATCTGAGCATGCAGCAGGCTGCTGAGCGGGCTGTGGCCCAGGGCTTAAAAGGCCGGCCGGCCGATTTACAGTGTGCCCTGGTAGCCGTTGATGTCACGAACGGGCAGATCCGCGCCATGGTAGGAGGGCGGGATTTCTCGCAATCCAACTATAACCGGGTTTTTGCCGCCCGGCAGCCGGGTTCCACCTTCAAGCCTTTTATGTACTCTTTAGCCCTGGCCTCGGGATGGACACAGGCCGATATGCTCCCCTGCCAGGAAGTGGAGTTTGCGGTTTCCGGCAGCCCACCCTACAAGCCCACTGATTACGGGGATGAACCCTATCACTGGCGCGATTTTACACTGAAGGAAGCGGTAATGAAATCCGACAATGTGGTGGCTGTGACCCTGAATGAGCGCCTGGGTCCGGCCCGCGTAGCCCGCCATGCTGAAAACTTCGGATTTACCGGCATAAAGCCGGTGTTATCGCTGCCTCTCGGTTCCACTGAGGTTACCCCCGTGCAGATGGCCGCCGGGTATGCGGTATTTGCCAATCAAGGCATTTACAGCACTCCTTATGCGATTATCAAAGTGGTCAACGCCCAGGGCAGAGTCCTGGAGGAAAACCGCACTCAGCAGAGGCGGGCGGTTTCAGCGAGCAACGCCTATTTAATCACCGACATGCTCACCGGGGTTATGAAGAACGGCGGTACCGGGGCACATTTAAGCTCTATCGTGGGTCGGCCCTGCGCGGGCAAAACAGGAACCACCGACCAGTTCAAGGATGCCTGGTTTGTGGGCTACACCCCGTATCTGTGCTGTGCGGTATGGACCGGTTACGATGACAACCGCCCGGTCAATCAGTCCGGAGGGGTGCTGGCCGGGCCTATTTGGGCCAATTTTATAAAAACCGCTGCCGCCTCCCATCAACCTTCCGATTTCCCCCGGCCGCAGGGCATCAAGCG
The DNA here is from genome assembly GCA_001512785.1 of Syntrophomonas sp. DTU019. Lineage (GTDB taxonomy): Bacteria > Bacillota > Syntrophomonadia > Syntrophomonadales > Syntrophomonadaceae > DTU019. The sequence goes on along the minus strand of LFSQ01000109.1, from coordinate 9,350 downwards.
GCTCAACATATGTATGGATAGCGGACTGGTGGCCGCGGAAGCCTGCCCCCGGCCGGTATCCATGGCCTTCATTGCCGGGACCGAGCCCGGCATGATATGCTACTGGCACCAATTTGAACTCCCGCTGCTGCCGGAGCTGCCAGATTTACTGGATTGGTTTTCCCTGGATCGGACTGAGGATGAAGAGCATGAGGAGAATCATAACCGCGGCATCTCACCGGGCTTTGAAGAAAATGAGGACTCCGGCAGCAGGATGGAGCCCTCCTTCAGCCAGTAATCCGCTCCTTAAGCCAATACAGCCATGGTTTAAAGAGGCCGCACCCAATCCGCCAGGGTGTAATGAGATGCAGCGCCATCCGGGAGAAGAGCGGCTCTGTGGATAAAAACCCTGATGCCCGGCTGTTGCTCTACGCTGCGCTATCCTGGAGAGCCTCTGCTTAAGGAGCGTCTTTCCTGCTCCAGGCTTTTATTTTACACATTTTTTTCTCAGATTAAGGCATGGCGAGAAATTAACCAGTATAATAGAATAGATAAATATCATAAATAATCAAACACGATTGTGAGGACTGAGCAGTGAAAACTGATCTGACCATATTGGTGGAAAACACCACCTCCCACCAGGCCTTGATCGGGGAGTGGGGCTTTGCCGCACTGCTTAACATTGACGACCACAAGCTGTTGTTTGATACCGGTCAAGGCGATGCCCTGTTCATCAACAGCCTGCAGCTCGGGATCCCGCTGGAGGAGACGGAGGAAATAGTTATCAGTCATGGTCACTTTGATCACTGCGGGGCTTTGCTCAAATTGCTGAAACAGATCGGACCGCGTCCGGTAACCGCACATCCCCGGATATTTGTCAAACGCTACGCTGTAGCACCCAGTGGGCGCAGGATCGAGGTCGGTTGTCCCTTTAGCGAAGCTGAAGCGGTTGAAGCCGGGGCTCGGTTTCGTTACAGCGACAAACCCCTGGAGATTTACCCCGGGGTCTATATTACCGGCACCATCCCCCGCAGGACTGCTTATGAAGATGCAGGGGGGCGTTTTGTACTGCAATCAGGCGAGGACCTGATAGAGGACTATATTGAGGATGATATGGCTTTGGTCATTGACCATCCTCAGGGTTTGATTATTTTGAGCGGTTGTGCCCATGCGGGGACGGTCAACACTTTGGAATATGCCCGGGAGATCACCGGGAAAAGACATATACAGGCTTATATCGGCGGCACTCACCTGATGAATGCCTCATCCGAGCGCATGGAAGCAACACTCTCGGCTTTGTTGGATGAGCTGCCGGATCGCATCATGATCGGCCATTGCACCGGGTTTTATCCGGCTGCTCAGCTATACCAGGCTCTGGGGCATCGGGTGGTGAAGATCGATGCCGGCAGTCATTTTACCTTTATATAGAATGGTATCACTGGAGGGAAGTAATTGAACGTCAAACAATACCGCTTAAAAGCGAAGCAGCTCAGAAAAGAGTGCAGCCCTTCGCTGTTCCGCTTTAAAAGCACTGCGGAGCTGCAGCCCTTGCGGGGCATCATCGGCCAGGACCGGGCGGTGGAGGCTTTATCCCTGGGCCTGGATATGGACAATCAGGGCTATAACATATATCTGGCCGGGCCTTTTGGCACCGGCAAAAGCAGCCTGGCCCGGGAGATGCTGGAGGAACGGGCTTCTGCCCGGCCGGCTCCTCCGGATTGGTGCTATGTCTACAATTTCCGCGAAGCTGACGCTCCGGTAGCCCTCAGGCTGCCTCCGGGGCAGGGCAAGGTGTTCAAACAGGATATCAGCTCCAGCATTGACAGCATTATCAAAAACATAGTCAAGGCCTTTGAGAGCGAGGAATATGAAAACAAGAAGAACAGCATTCTCAATGCTTTCCTGGAAGAGACCAACAAAATGTACCTGGAACTGGATGAGGAGGCCAGGCGGCATGGTTTTACCATCTCGCGCACGCAAACCGGCATAAACACCACCCCCATCAAGGAGGATGGTGAGGCTCTCACCCAGGAAGAATACATGGCCATGAGCGAGGAGCAGCGCATGGAGATCATGCGCACCGGGGCCATGATACAGGAAAAGATCAACGAGGCCATCCGCAAATACAAAGAAGCCGAGAAAGTCATCCGTGAGAAGATCAAAAACCTGGAGCACGAAACCACTCGCACGGTGTCCTCGCCCTGGTTTGAACAGCTTATGGCCAAATACCAGGACAATGAGGCCATTATCACCTATCTGCAGGATATGCAGAAAGACCTGATAGAGAATGCGGAAGGCTTTTTGAAAACCGAGGAGAGCGGCCCCATGATGTTTTTCCGCCATATGGACCGGCGCGCCTCCTTGCGCAAATACCAGGTCAATCTCCTGGTGGACAACGGCGCTTTGGACCATGCCCCGGTAATCTTCGAATCCAATCCCACTTACGCCAACCTTTTCGGGCAAATCGAGTATGAAGGCGAATTCGGCATACTGGCCACCGATTTTTCCAAGATTAAACCCGGGGCCATACACAAGGCCAATGGCGGCTACCTGGTCCTGCACGTCAATGATGTCTTAAAGAATTTCTATGTATGGGATTCCCTGAAAAAAGTGCTGAAAAATTGCGAGATCAAGGTGGAAAACATCGGCCGGGTCCTGGGCATAACCAATACCGAAACCCTGCAGCCGCAGCCCATCCCGGTTGACATAAAAGTGGTGTTGATCGGTGATGCCTGGTATTATCATGCTCTGTATGCCTTTGACGAGGAATTCCGCAAATTGTTTAAAATCCGGGCGGATTTCGATGTGGAAATGGTTAAAAGCCGGGCTCACATCAAGCAATATGCACAGCTCATCGCCGGGGTATGCCAGCGCGAAAACCTGTTGCACTTTACCCCTGATGCGGTGGCCAGCGTAGTGGATTACAGCACCCGCATGGCTGAGGATCAGGAAAAGATGACCACACATTTCAACAAGCTGGTGGAAGTGGTCTATGAGGCCAATCACTGGGCCAGACAGGATAAAGCCGAGCTGGTCACCGCCGCGCATGTGAACAAGGCCATCCAAAGCAAACTGCAGCGCTCGGCTATGGTGGAAGAGCACCTGCAGGAATTGATTAAACGCGACATTTTGATCATAAATGTGGATGAGTACCGGGTAGGTGAGATCAACGGCCTGGCGGTCTATCAGGTGGGTGAGTATTATTTCGGCAAGCCGGTGCGCATTACCGCCAAAACCTTCATGGGGGAAAAAGGCCTGGTCAATATTGAGCGCGAGATCCGCATGAGCGGCAGTATTCATAGCAAAGGGGTCTTGACCTTGAACGGCTACATGGGAGCGCAGTACGCACAGGACAAACCGCTGGCCTTATCCGCCAGTTTGACCTTTGAGCAAAGCTATCAGGGGGTCGAAGGGGACAGCGCTTCCAGTGCGGAGCTGTACGCCCTGCTGTCCAGCCTGGCCAATGTGCCCATATACCAGGGTATTGCGGTAACCGGTTCAGTGAATCAAAATGGCGAGGTTCAGCCAGTCGGCGGGGTCAACCAAAAGATCGAAGGGTTTTTCAAAACCTGCAAAGATAAAGGCTTGAACGGCAAACAGGGGGTTATCATACCCAAGCAGAACATCTCTCAATTGATGCTCGATACGGAAGTGGTGGAAGCAGTACGACAGAAGAAGTTCAATATCTGGGCAGTGGATCACATCGACCAGGGGCTGGAGATACTCACTGGTATGCCTGCCGGAGAGCGGGACGAAAAGGGCAATTTTACACCGGGTACGGTGCATTACCTGGTTAACCAGAAGCTGCAGAAATGGACGGAAATGCGCCGGCGCGACTTGAACGGGTCCGGGGCTTATGCCATGAAAAGGCCCCGACGAGTAAGGAGGCGGTCCAGATGAGGCGATGCCGCCTGGCACTGCTTATGCTTGCGATGCTGTTCATCCTCTTCACCAGTGGGTGCCAGAACATTCAGGACCTGGTGAAACGGGATTTTTCCAGCCAGCCGAGTCTCATCAAGGTTCGTATCCACTTTGACCGGGGAGATATGGTGGAAGGGTATGTTTATGAACTGGGTCTGGAAAGGAGCGGCAAGCTCTACGCGGGAGGCTCATCCATCTCCTACATTTACGATGCACAGGGCAATGTGGTGGGGAGCTTCAACTATCAGCGCGTAACCTACATGGAGATAATCCCCCCTGAAGATGATAACACAGCTCAATAATCTCGCAGCAATCATCGATATTTAGCCGCAGGAAAGGTATGCGGGCTCATCGGTTGGAAAGGGGCAATGAGAGAATGGGGTTGCTTGAAGGCTGCTTGCGCAAGCTCAGTGTACGGGTTCGCCTGGTCCTGGTCTTTACCCTGGTCCTGGCTGCAGTAAGCGGCATACTGGTTTATTATGCCACTGAGATGATGTCAGCCAAGCTGCTGCTGGCAGCACAGCAGAAGCTGCAATCGGACCTGGCTATGGGGCGCCAGATCCTGGAGGCGAGATATCCCGGGGATTGGCAGATTATAAACGGCAGATTATATAAAGGACCGGTATTGATGGAAGGCAATTCCGGGGTGGTCGATCAGATCGGCGACCTGACAGGGAACACCTGCACCATCTTCCGCGGGGATACCGGGGTAGCGACCAGTGTGGTGCAGGACGGCCAGAGAGTTATTGATACCAGGCTATCAGAAGAAATTGCTCAAGTGCTCCTGGTTGAGGGACAGGCATATACAGGAAAGGCTGAAGTGGCCGGGGTGTGGAGCCAGGCGGCTTTTGAGCCCATCAAAGATGCCCGCGGGATCACTATCGGCATCTGGTGTGTGGGAACCCCGCTCGCATCGCATGAAGAGGCTATTTATAACTACCGCCTGACCATGATCAGCTACGCTGCCATAGGGGTTTTGGTGGGCTTTTTAATTGCCCTGCTGCTGTCCTGCTCGGTTTGTGCACCATTGCGGCGCATCAGCCAGGTGGTGGAGAAGGCCGGTCAGGGCGATTTGAGCCAGCGCATTCCCGACCGTGCCAAAGATGAACCGGGCAAGCTGGCATCTATGCTCAATGCTTTGCTGGAGAAAATAACCGGGCTGACCGTCAAGAACAGCCAGGGGCTGGCCAGTATCAGCAAATCCAGCACTCAGCTGGGGCAGCTCGCTGAAAGCAGCAATGCCTTGATAAGCAATCTCAACACCCAGGCTGAAGCCCTGCTGCGTTCAGCCACAGAGCAGGCCCAAATATCCCATCATTCCCGCACCGCCATTGGAGAAATGGCAGCAGGCTATCAACAGCTGGCTGCCGGCCTGCAGGAAACAGCCCGGGCTGTAGCGGCTGTCAGCACAAAGGCTGAAGAGGGAGAAGGGCAGGTCGAACTGGCGGTCAAACAGACCGCAATCATCAGCAGCAGCACCGATTATACCGCTTCTGTTGTCGCGGCCTTAGGTGAAAAAGCTTCGCAAATCGGGCCAATTTTGGACATGATGAACGACCTCGCCAGCCAGGGCAATCTGTTGGCCTTAAATGCCGCCATTGAAGCGGCCCGCGCCGGGGAGATGGGACGTGGTTTTGCCGTGGTGGCTGATCAAGTGCGCGCGCTGGCTGAACAATCAGCTGAAGCCGCCCAGCGCATCGCTGAGCTGAAAAACGAACTGCACAACGAAGTGGATCAAGCAGCCAGGGCGGTGCAGGAAGGCAGCACAGAGGCCGTTAGAAGCACTGCCATCATTTCCCGTGCCGGGGATGCCTTCCACCATGTCAGCGCGGCCATCAAGCAGGTCAAAGCCCAGCTTGAAGAGCTCTCCCGGGCCAGCCGGCAGATGGCGGCCGGCCTGGATACAGCCATGCAATCGGCTGACAACAACCAAGCAGCAGCCCAGCACAACGCCCAGATGGTGGAGGCGATGTCTGAAATAGCCGGCCGGCAAATGGAAGAGATCGGTAAGTTCAAGCAGGCGCTCAATGCCCTCAACCGGGCGGTCGCCGACTTGCAGCAGGCTTCAGCCCATTTCAAGCTGTAAGCAGGCGCAAAAAGCGTTTAAAAAGACTGGCAAAGGGCTCTCCTACAAGCGGGAAAGCCTTTTGTTGCGATTAAGAGGGGAATAATGCATTCTCGATTGCTGATCAAGCCCGCTCGTTTCAATGGACAGCCAGGTTTTGCATTAAAGGTGCTGGATCCGCAGATCACCGTGCAGCAGTTCCTGGATGAGCTCAACCATTCCTACCTGCATGACAACTGGCCCCGGTTGTGGCCGGTAAACCGGGCTGATTGCGAAGGCTGCGACTTATGCTGCCGGGAACCGTTGCCGGTCACCTCCATCGATGTTATGCAGATCGGTAAAGCCCTGGGTATCCCTCAACTGGAGGTATTCCGCTATCTGTGGGTGGAAGTGCAGGGAGCGGTGGTGGATATCACCCTGCGGCGCCGGGGGCAAAAGTGCATTTTCCTCAATTCCCGGGGCAAATGCTCGATTTACGCACGGCGGCCCTTTGCCTGCCAGACCTATTTGTGCTGCCAGACCAGCCCGGAATTCGAGCAGCTGCGCAGCGAGATCGTCAATAAAGGCATGGACGAGCTGGTGCGCTGCAGCCTGGCGGCTTTCAATCAGGCGGGCAGGCCCTTGCCCGTAAACCGCAGCTTTAATGCGCGCATCGACCCCCGCGACTGGCGAAAGGGCCATTTTACTGGAAAAAACAGTTACCAGCAGTTAAAACTGGGCAAGCTGCTTTCTTTCGATTTATGGCGTAAGATGCTACTATTAAAGTAATAGGGGTGAAGGAGGGCTTACCATGGAAACCATTTCCGCTCGTTGCCTGCTATGCAGCAAAACCTACAGCGTGGACGAATCCCATAAGGATTACAAAAAACTCGTGGCTCAGGAAAAACCAGTAGCCACCTTCATTTGCGACCTGTGCAACTTCAGGGTTAAGCACGAGTCAGAGGAAAAGAACAAACCCAAAAAGCCCATGTAAGCGAGAGAAGTGATGGAGAAGATCTTTATTCCGGTTGACCGTGGAGATTATATAGCGACACTGGTCTTTGTCCCTGAATCCAAATCCCGCCTTGCTGTGGTGATTTGCCACGGTTTTCGCGGCACCAAGGAAAACAGCGGGAAAATCTATGCTTTTGCTGATAAATTGACCCGGCGGGGATTCATGGTGGCAGCTTTCGATTTCCGGGGCAGCGGTGAAAGCAGCGGGGCATTCGGCGATATGACGCTCACGCAACAAGTCGCCGATTTAAAGCAGGTCTGTGCCTATATAGGCACACGCTACCAAATTCCTCAGATCCTGCTGGGAAGGAGTTTTGGAGGCAGTACTGTGATCGCAGCGGCACCATATTTGCCGGAAACCCGGGGTTATATCCTGTGGTCGGCACCTTTCAATCTGCCGCTGGTCTTTGCCGGGTTGCTGGGTGATGATTACCAGCGACTAATGCATGGCAACAGTGTCGTATTAAGCGATGAAGGCGGCCAATTTGAGTTAAAGCCCAGCCTGCTGCTTGACTTCAAAGCCCATGACATGGTGATGAACCTGATGGCCATGCGGAACAAACCGGTTTTAGTGGTGCACGGCAAGGAAGATGAAGCTGTGGCAGTGCAAAACGCCTGCGATATATTAGCCCATCTGCCTGGAGCGACACTGCACCTGGTGCCCGGGGCAGACCATCGTTTTACCGACATGGTGGAGCATCGCGAAGCCATAACCATTGATTGGATTGACCGGCATTTCGTTGAGGGCTGATCACTATAACACTTGGCTATTAAGGGGTGAAACTATAATTGAGCTAGCAGGAGGCCTTGTGGAGGTTTGTATGCGGTGGCCTTTTGGTACTGGTGGTAAGTTGGATAAGGAAAGGTAAAAACCCTCAACTGGCCGGACTGGTGGTTTTATTCCCCGTAATTACTGTAGTGGGATATTATTTCCTGTCACAAAGCATTTCCCCAATCGCCATGCAACGCACTATAGTTTTGAGCATTTTGGCATTGCCTGCGGTAGCCGCCTTTTTAATCACTTGCTATTATCTCGTAGGAAGAATGGCAATCGGCTGGACACTGTTATGCGGCATCTCTGCCTGGCTTGTCATCTGCCTTATCATCATACAGATTTACCAGCACATCTTATGAGTCATTTGCTCGGGACTATTAATGGGTCTTAAGTCATTCATGTCTCTATTGCGGTCTTTCATGCCCGGATAGCAGCTATTCATGCCAAACCCCTTCACCCAACCGGTCAGGCTGTTTATAATCAAATAAAGTTGCCACTTACAAGTTGCTACCGCTTTCGACAGGGAATATTTCTCTGTCCTTTCTTTTTGTGACCAAACTGATGGCCTGACAGCTGGGAATTGCCCACCGTCCCCATCTGTCAGGCTTAGATGCGTTGGTAAACACCCGGGCTTACCTCCTTAATAAGGCCGTGGCGAAGTGAATAAGTGATGTGGGTTTTCATGATCATGCATTCCCAGTACATCTGTTTCTCAATTCGGGGTTCGGTATAGAACATATGATAATTGGCCAGCTGCTCAACGGTATGCGGAATCTTGAGCAGTTCCAGGATGCGTTCCTGGCGTTTTAGTACCACTTCCAGGAATGTGTCCAACTGCCTGTTCAGGTCATAGTCCTGCACCCGGCGATGCGAAGGCACAATGATTCTGGGATTAATCTCTTTGAGGCGCTTTATCGAGCAGATCAGCTGGTCGATATCGGAGGTCGCATCCCCCATCCAGGGGCCGGTTTTTGCCAGATCCATATCGCTGCTGAACAAAACCCCTTCCGCTTCGATATAAAAACCGTAATGTCCGGCAGTGTGGCCGGGCAAGTGCAAAATGGTCACTTTTAAAGCCCCACTGTCTAAGACCTGCAGATCTGAGAAAGTTCCCGCCAGGGCAAGGGGCTTAAAGTGTGGCCTAAAGGGAACATCACCGGGCGAGTGGTTGTCGATGAGGCTTATCACCCTGGCTACCTGTAACATCTCATCCCAATTCTTATAACCATTGGACTCAATCCAGTTCTTTTCCGAGGCATAGCAGGACTCTTCCTGCCATCCTACCATAATATCGGCATGGGGGAACAAATAAGTGCTGTGTATATGGTCATAATGGGAATGGGAGAGCAGCACTGTGCTGACCCGTGACGGTATCACCTCGGTAAGCGCCATTTTCCCGGCTCCGGCGTCGATCACAATAGGGGCCTCTCCCCCCACGTACAAGCAGTTCCCGTAGGGAAAGCGGGGTTGAGCGGGGGGATAAACCACCCAGATGTCTTTGCTAATCTTCTGCAGCAAGATTGTTCACCACTCATTGGAAACTGACTATAGAATATAATTTTACCATAAACTGGCCCATATGGTATCAGGCAAGCAGTAACCCTACAGCTGGCCCGG
>LFSQ01000126.1 GCA_001512785.1 Syntrophomonas sp. DTU019 | reverse complement strand
GGTGGGGGACATTCAAGATGAGTTCGACTCTGAGGAACCTGAAGTGGTCAAGCAGCCTGATGGCACCTACCTGGTCAGCGGGCGCATGCATATTAATGATGCTGCTGAAAGGTTTCATCTAGGGGTAAGCGGTGATGAAACCTATAATACCCTGGCCGGCTTTATATTGGAACACCTGGGTCGCTACCCTGAAGTAGGTGATTGCATTGGGCTGGAGAATGTCAGCCTGGAGGTTGTGGAAATGCTGAACAACAGCATTAAGAAAGTAAGAGTACAGCCACACCGGGAAAAAGAACTTAATCCAGGTAAAGTCAAACAAATTGGTTAACGCCGTGATCTCAGTTCGGCAAAAATATCACTCAATTCCACACCCTGCTCCACCAGCAGTACCAGAAGATGATATATCAAATCTGCGGTTTCATAAATCAATTCCTTTTTTTCACGGTTTTTGGCGGCGATAATTACCTCAGCGCTTTCCTCGCCGATCTTCTTAAGGATCTTGTCCAGGCCTTTGCTGAACAGGTAGCTGGTATAGGAGTTTTCGGGCATAGTGCGCTGCCGCTCGCGAATTACGTCGATGAGCTCAAAAAGCACCCCCGGCCCTTCCAAACCGGCCTGATACCAGTCTTCCACCCTAAAAAGCCGGGGCGACACCTCTTCCCCCTCTATATTGCGGTAAAAACAGCTGTAATGCCCGGTATGGCAGGCCACCCCGATCTGCCGCACTTTCACCAGCAGGCAGTCCTGATCGCAATCAAAGAGGATTTCCTCAACCTCTTGAACATGGCCGGAAGTCTCGCCCTTCATCCACAAACGCTGCCGGCTGCGGGAGAAGAACCAGGTTTTTCCCGTATCCAGGGTTCTCTGCAGAGCGGTTTCGTTCATATAGGCTACCATCAACACCTGACCGGTGGTGACATCCTGCACTACCGCCGGCACCAGTCCGCCCTGTTTTTCAAAATCTATCTGCTCAAGCATCTCGTACTGCAACCCCTTTTCCCTTCAAGAATTGTTTGGCCTCCCTTATGCTGTATTCACGATAGTGAAAAATGGAAGCGCATAAAACCGCATCAGCATGCCCGTAGTGTATGGCTTCATAAAGATGCTGCAGGTTGCCGGCGCCCCCGGA
>LFSQ01000070.1:574-6681 GCA_001512785.1 Syntrophomonas sp. DTU019 | reverse complement strand
TAATCATTATTGTTGTGGCGGCTGCCTGGGGTGTTTGGGATTGGAACAAGAGCCGGGTGAGCAATGTTATCAAAGCCAAAGAAATCCCAGCCTGATGATGTGAAAATCGAGTTGTTGGATCATTTCTACAGGTATTGAGGTCTGATATGGGGATAAGCCTTAAACCGGTTGCGCCAGGGCGCTGGGTTATTGACCAATTTTAGGTTGGCATAATTTAAGGCCTCAATCAACGGCACGGCAAGGTTGAACAATATTCGTGGTATTTGTGATGTGAGAAGACCATGCCGTATAAACTAGGCACAGGCCAAGGTTTGCCATTAAAACTGGCATCAGGACAAGCCGGCCTGCTGCCCTGCAATCACTGTCATTATGGAGGGACTCATGAGTATTTCCAGCCAGTATTTAAGCAAGTTATGCTCGGCAGAGCAAGCCGTCAAAGCAGTAAAATCGGGAGATTGGGTGGATTACGGGCATTTTGCTATGGCTCCCACCTACCTGGATCTTTTCCTGGCCAGGAGAGCACCGGAATTGCACGATGTTAAGGTAAGGTGCTTAAACTTTCCGGGTTTGGCTGCAGTGGCGGTAGTCGACCCGCACCGCGAGCACTTTATTTACAACAGCTGGCATTTCAGCGCTGGCGACCGCATCCTGCATGACCTGAAGCTGAGCAACTATATTCCTTTTCTTTACCATCAATGTCCAGCATTATACGAGCGTTATCATGAGCCTGACGTGTTTATGACCAAAGTAGCCCCTATAGACCGCAACGGCTATTTCAACTTCTCTATCTCCAATTCGGCGCACTATGCCATAGCCAGGAAAGCCAAAAAGGTTATAGTCGAGGTCAATACCCAGGCTCCAGTATGCTTGGGAGGATGCAACGAAGGCATACACATTTCTGATGTGGATTATATAGTTGAAACCGACAATCAACCACTTATGGAGGTACCGGTCCCGGCCAGCAGCGAAATAGACCGTCAAATAGCACAGACGATAGTTGAAATGATCGAGGACGGGTCATGTATACAGTTGGGGATAGGGGCTATGCCCAACGCGGTTGGGATGATGATCGCCCAGTCAGATCTGAAGGATCTGGGAGGGCACACCGAAATGCTGGTCGATGCCTATATGGAAATGTATCTATCAGGGCGATTGAACGGAAAAAGAAAGAACATCGATAAGGAGAAGATGACATATACCTTTGCCCTGGGGACGAAGAAACTATACGATTTTATGCATTTGAACCCGGCTTTAGCCAGCTGTTCGGTGGATTACACCAATTCGCCAAACATGATTACCCAGAATGATAAGGTAGTTTCAATTAACAATGCAATTGAAATTGACTTATATGGACAAGTATGTTCAGAGTCAGCCGGCACCCGGCATATCAGCGGAACCGGAGGACAGCTGGATTTCATCAATGCCTCCTTCTATTCCCGGGGAGGTAAAGGCATCATTTGCCTTACCTCCCTAAAAGAGAACAAAGGGGGAAAAGCCATATCGCGCATTGTGCCTAAACTGGCACCGGGAGCCATAGTGACGGTGCCACGTACTATGGTCAACTATGTGGTAACTGAATATGGTGCAGTTAATCTGGCTGGCAAAAGCACCTGGGAAAGGGCCGAACTTTTAATCAGCATAGCCCATCCCTCGGTTCGCGATGAACTCATCAGGCAGGCACAATCCATGAACATCTGGGTAAAAACCAACAAAATCAGCTGATGCTGAAAAATGAGCCATTTGGTTTACTCTGTTAACGCAAACTGGGTACCACTCTTGAATTGAGCCTTTCCTAATGTCAAGAGTCGTACCCATTTGCGCCATTTCCCCCTTCTCCATTACTCTGGCAGAATGTTACCGCCTTTTTAGTCCTTGTCGAAGTTGAACCAGTGCCAGGTTATATTGGCCAGGGTCACAACTTAGGGCAGCAACGGCAAATGGAGGCGGTTGCTTATTCCCTTTTTCTGCGCTTGATTTTCACACCATCTGACAGTCCCTATTTGTCCATATAACGGGAACAATGTAACACTATGCAATATTTGGAATAGTATGTATAATAGCCCAGTGAAGATATGTTTGAGGAGGTGGTACGATGTACAGAAGAAGGCGTAATAGGAGGCGCAGAAGAGTACGGCGCGAAGCTATTCCGCAAGAATAAGTCTGTCTCAAAGGGCAGTATGTTATTGATTATCTGAAGTTTACAGGTGCCCGTTCTGAAGGCTGGGTGATGAACGGGCACATAGCATAAACTTTAAGCTATAAGATATCCCAGAACACAACAGAGGGATTATCTCCTGCATGTTCCTCCCGGCACAGGCGGCAATAATCCCTCAGATCATGAATATCCAAGGATATTTGTTAATGGGGTTTTGACATTAAACCGTCTCCGGCTCACCCTGTCACCGTGGTAAAAACCGCGCCAGGCTTCTTAATAAACCATTACATCACCAATGGTATCCTTCTTCAGCTTATAGCTGCCGCACATGCTCTCTGTATCGGGGTTGTCGGTAGCGTATTGCACCTGCACCAGGCCGGTGTCATCCTGGGGTGAAGCAACTTCAATACTGTCCAGTGTGCAAAGGCCGCCGCCCCAGTACTCACAGGTGGAAACCTGGCAGTGAATAGTCTGTTTACCCGCTTTATCCATAAACATCGCCTCCCGTTTTCCATAGCTTGCGCCCCCAATTTATAATTTATCCAGCGGATGATTTTGATCATGCGAGTTGTGTACAGGCCTAAACAGTACTTGATTGATTTTGTCCTTATCCAGCAGGAATTACAGCGCTGACCGGATAATAAATATAATACAATATAGAGAATGCGATAAACTTGATTAAATACCGCATAGATTTTAGGGGAGGAGTAAAACTGCCAGTATCAATTATCCTGCAAGGAGAAGGATATAATGGCAGAAGAAATAAAATGGATAAAAACCCATTGCGGCCGTATGGATCATGGCGGCTGTGCTCTTCTGGTCGGAGTTAAAGACAACCGCATAGTACGTATAAAGGGAGACCTGGACGGCTATTTAAACAACGGGTATACCTGTTATAAGGGCCGGATCTCAGCAGAGCGCTTGCATCACCCTGATCGACTTCGGTACCCGCTCAAACGGGTAGGCAAGAGGGGTGCGGGTAAATGGCAGGAGATATCCTGGGATGAGGCTCTGGATGAGATTGCCGAACAGCTGCTTCAAGTAAAAAGCCAATATGGTGCCCGGGCGGTAGGTTTTGGGGTAGGTATGCCCAAAGGTCTTGAGCATTTCGTTTTGATCCGCCTGGCCAATTTATTCGGTTCTCCCAATGTAATAGCCTCTCAAGATGTATGCCACGCCCCGCGCGAGGTCAGCGGGATTCACACCTGTGGTTTTTACCCGGTGGCCGATCTGCACAATCCTACCAATTTAGTTGTGGCCTGGGGAAGCAATTTGTTGGACACCAATGAAGAAGGCCAAATTTCTACCTTAACCCTGCAGCAAATCAAAAATGGAGCCAAACTGATGGTTATCGACCCGCGTCGTACCAGCCTGGCTGAGCGGTCTGATTTATGGCTGCAGATAAAACCGGGTACAGATGCTGCTTTAGCCCTGGGCTTTATTCATGTGATTATCAATGATCTCTTGTATGACCGGGATTTTGTTGATGGGTTTACCTATGGCTTTGAGGACTTGGCGGAACATGTGCAGTCATACAGCCCGGAGAAAGTAGCTGGTATCACTGGAATACCAGCCGATTTGATTCGAGAAGGAGCACATTTGTATGCTCGCAGCAAGCCGGCTGCTCTGCAGTGGGGCAATGCTATTGAACACGATATCAATGTATTTGATTCCGCCCGGGCTCTGGTATGTCTTATGGCTATCACCGGAAACCTCGAAGTTCCAGGCGGAAATATAAACCCGCATGATCCGCCAATTATGGGCCTGGGGGCTTTTGTCCGGGCTGACTTGATACCTGACAAGGCCAAGACCATGATCGGTGCCTACCACGGCACTATTCCCCGCATGATGACAGTTCCCCCGGCATATTTCCGACAAGCCGTGTTGACCGCCAATCCTTACCCGGTGAAAGCCTACTATGGCATGTGCACCAACCCTCTGGTCACCTGGGCTGACAGCCGCACTACCTTTGCTGCTTTTAACCGGCTGGAGTTTATAGCCATAGCGGAAATGTTTATGACACCTACCGCTGCCATGGCAGATATCGTATTGCCAGTAGCCCATCAGTATGAAATTAATGATATCGGCCATTATGGTATCGGGCACGGCATAATTTTCGCCCGCCCTAAAGTGGTGGAACCCCCGCCGGAGTGCTGGCCGGACATGAAAATACTCAATGAACTGGGTAAACGCATATCCCCGCCCGAATACTGGTATGACGATCATGAACAATTCCTGGAGGATGTCTTGAGACCGGCAGGATTGAGTTTTTCGGAGTTCGTTAAATTGGGATATCTAAAAGGCCCCGATCGCTTCAACCTTCATTTAGTCAAAGGCTTTCGTACTCCTAGCGGAAAAGTGGAGTTGAAACTGAGCCAGGCTGAAAAGCTGAAATTAAAGGCTCTGCCCGAATTCCCTGGTTTACCGGAAGAGGAGTGGGCTGCTTATCCACTGTTATTGATCAGTGCAAAGAGTCCTTATTACTTGCATTCCTCCTATCGTTGGGTGCAAAAGCTGCGCCAGAAAAGCCCGCGTCCCGAGGTACAGATTCATCCCGATACGGCCCAGGCCCAGGGGATAAGTACTGGAGACGAAGTGGTTATATCTACTCCTTATGGTCAGATTACGCAGGTGGCTGTGGTTACTGATCGGGTTATGCAAGGCGTGCTGTGTGCCGACATAGGCTGGTGGTTCCCGGAGGGAAGCCCTGAAACCCAATATGAGTGGCAAAAATCCAACTTCAACATACTGACTTCAATAAGCAAGCTGGGCAGAGAATTCGGTACTCCCAATTTAAAGAATATCCCTTGCAGGGTAGATTTAAAACCATCCCTGTGATACCTTACTGTGAACAGAGCTGGTAATTGAAATTTGTACAAATGACCTAAAATAATGTTGACAATGCAAATGTTGATAGGTATGATTAAACTATACTTGAAGGGTAAACAATTGAGGAACTAAATTAATGCAGATCAATCAGGCTACGGATTACAGTTTCAGAGTTGTTCTATATTTATCCACACAGCCCCGTGGGGCAGTAGTGGATGCTAATACTATCGCACAGACTCAATGTATACCCATGCGTTACTTGTTCAAAATAATGCCAACCTTGACCAGAGCCGGCATTATTACATCACAACGCGGTGTAGGAGGGGGTTATATCCTGGCTAAAGACCCGGCTGAGATCAGCTTGCTGGATGTGATTGAGGCCATAGAGGGACCGATAAGGCTCAACCGCTGCCTGATTGACGAGCAGTTTTGTTCCAAGCACGGCCCTCCGGACTGCCCGGTGCACAATGCCCTGGCTGGTATTCAACGGCGGCTGACTGCTGAATTTGACAAGGTTAGATTTAGCGATTTGTTGGGATAATTTTTTTACCTCAAAACTATACCCGATAAGTGATGAATACATCCTGGGGATGGGACAGCCGGAATATCTAGCGGTGGATTGGCAAAATTATTTTAAGGAAAAAATTTCAGAGGAGGTATATTAAATGTCTACATATGAAAATCTGAAAACTGCATTTGCTGGCGAATCTCAGGCTAATCGCAAGTATCTGGCTTTTGCTAAAAAGGCGGAACAGGAAAAACTGGCCATGGTGAGCCGCCTCTACAAGGCTATTGCTGCGGCTGAGACCATCCACGCTTTAAAACATCTGGAGATAATGAATGGTATAGGCAGCACTCTGGATAATCTAAAGGAGGCTGCCAAGGGCGAACATTATGAGTTTACCGATATGTACCCGGGATTCATCGCTGAAGCTGAACAGGAAGGCAACAAAAAGGCTCGCTTAGCTTTCCATATGGCCAACGAAGCCGAAAAGGCGCACCATCAGCTGTATCTAAAAGCCTTGCAGGCTGTGGAACAATCTCAGGATTACCCGGCGGAGGGATTTGTGCTCTGCACGGTTTGCGGTTATGTTCATGAAAACGAGGCCCCGGATAAATGCCC
>LFSQ01000070.1:0-427 GCA_001512785.1 Syntrophomonas sp. DTU019 | reverse complement strand
ACAATATTCGCAATGACGATAAGGTATAATAGATAAAAGATACCAACGGAAGGAAGGAGAACAGATGAATAAGCTTATTATCTGGGTGTTGGCTGCGCTAATCGCCCTGGCTGTTTTCAGCGGGGTGGGCATGTACAACAGTCTGGTAGCCGCCAATGAGAATATTGATGGCAAGTGGAGTCAAGTTGAGAACAATCTGCAGCGCCGGGCCGACCTTATCCCTAACCTGGTAGAGACAACCCGGGCGTTTGCCGCTCAGGAGAAAGAGATCTTTACAAATATAGCTGAAGCACGTGCCAAATTAGCTGGTGCCAACAGTGTTGCCGAGACTGCTCAGGCTGATAGTGAATTATCCCAGGCTTTATCCCGCTTGCTGGTAGTTGTGGAGAACTACCCCCAGCTGAAATCCGATGCCAATTTCCGCCAG
>LFSQ01000023.1 GCA_001512785.1 Syntrophomonas sp. DTU019 | reverse complement strand
CAAAACAGCCAACCTCCTTACCAGTTACCCCTCTATATTTCTGTATCAGTTAAGTAAAGCCAGTTTTTGCGGGGAATTCCCGGGCCTGCAACTTCTCTATAGTTTCTCCGGCAGCTATGTCCGGGTATAGTGGCTGAACCGGCCATTCCCCCTTTCCCGCTTTGACATCCATAGATGCTTCACGGCGGTTAAACCATCAAACTCAGGCCTAATACGTAAAAACACCAGCAATTACCCGCTTCAAGGCCTCTATGAGGCGCAGGTTGTGATGGCGGTTCTTGACGGCAATACGGAAATAATACGGAGACAGGTTGGCAAAATTCGAGCAATCGCGGATTAGAATACCGTACCGCCTCAAGTGTTCCGCCCACTGAGCAGCAGTTAAGCCGCTCTTTTCCGCATTGATGAGCAGGAAGTTGCTGGCTCCGGGGAATGCCTGCAAAAAATCCAGCTCCTGCAGCTGCTCCATTAAAAACCGCCTTTCCTGCCTCATCAGGCTGACCGTGTTTTCTATATAAATCCGGTCAGCCAGCGAAGCCCGCCCGGCGGCAATGGCCAGGGTATTGATCCGCCAGGTCGGCAGCAGGAACTCGATGCGTTGTATATGCTCTTTACAGGCCACTGCATAGCCCAGGCGCAGGCCGGGTATGGCGAAGAACTTGGTCAGCGAGCCCACCACTATCAGGTGAGGGTTATCTTCCACTTCCTGGGTCAAGGAGAGTTCCCGGCCGGTAAAATCCAAAAACGCCTCGTCAACCACCATGGTCCCCTCAAGATCTCGCACATAAGCGGCCAATTCCAGCAGTTGCCCGCGATCAAAAAGGTTGCCGGTGGGATTGTTGGGATTGCCGACAAATATCAGATCACCGGGCTCCAAAGCCTCCATAATCCCCGGCCAGGGCAGCGCAAACCCACTGCCGGCATCCAGCGGAATCCTCACTATGTGCGGGTTTTCCAGCCCTTCACCGTATTCAGAAAAACAGGGGGCCAGGAGCACCAGCCGCTTTTTATAAAACATCCTCCCCAAAAGGTAGATCAATTCCGAGCCGCCGTTGCCCAAAACCACATTGGCTTCATCCACCTTCAGGTACTCGGCCAGGGCAAGCCTGCAGGACTCACCGCAGGGCTCGGGATAATGCGTCAAACGGGGGATATTTTCCACGATAGCCTGCAAGGCCAGCGGCGATGGTCCCAGGGGGTTGATGTTGGCGCTGAAATCCAAAATTTCATCCAGGTCCATACCCCACCTCTGGGCGGCTGTCCATACATCACCGCCATGAACCGGTTTGCTGTAATCTGGCTTTTTCATAATTCCTCTCCTCTTTCACCTGCTCAACCCCAGCAAAGCGATAACAGCATTCCCACAGCTACCGCCTCCAGGCTGATCAAGAGCATGATGTTCAGGCTCTGCCGTATATGCCCGTTCTCTAACGGGTAAAGGGGCTCACCGATCAAGGCCCTGGGTGAAGCAATGCCCCCGTAATAATTGAGGCCCCCCAGCTGTATGCCCAGAGCCCCGGCTACAGCCGCTTCAGGAATGCCGCTGTTGGGGCTGGGGTGACGGGGTGCGTCGTGCCACATGGTCTTTACGACCCCTCTCAGCCCGCCTCTGGTAAATGGGGCCAAAAACAGGTATAACAGACCGGTCAGGCGAGCGGGGATATAATTGGCCGCATCATCCAGTCTGGCCGCCGCCCAGCCCAAATAGCGATATCTCTCATTTTTATAGCCAACCATGGAATCCAGGGTATTGACCGCCTTGTATGCCATGGCCAGAGCCGGCCCTCCCAAAAAACCGTAAAACAAAGGAGCGGTAATACCGTCTACGGTGTTTTCGGCTACTGTCTCCACCGTCCCGCGAATCAGCTGGGCTTCATCCAGGCTGTCGGTATCGCGGCCCACAATCATCGCCAGGGCCCGGCGGGCCTCTTGAATGCGACCCTCCTGCAAAGGCCGCAGGACCTGTTGGGCATGACGATACAGGCTGTTGATCGCCAGGGTCTGGCTCATCAGCAAAATGCTTACCGCTACCCCCAGATAAGCATGCACCAGGTAAGCCAAAACCATGATACCCCAGGTGATCAAGTAAGTCCCTACCACTACCACCAGTACCATCAGGCTGCCCCCTATTTGCAGTGCCCTGGGGCTGGTGGCAAACCTGTGCACTACCGTTTCACAGCTTTGTATGGCCTTGCCTATCCATATCACCGGATGCGGCATATTGGGCGGATCCCCGATCAAAAGGTCCAGCAACACCGCAATTAAGATGATCCACTCCATTTCAAACCTCTCCTAAGCCCATAATCCGGTATATCCTGTCCATATCCAGGCTGGCCCTCACCAAATCAGCCCACTGGTCGTATTTATGCTGCCGCTGCATCGCCGGCAGATTAGCGGCATCAAGAGCCGGCAGGCCTTTTTCCCGGCGGATATGGTTCATGATCCCCAGCATAACACTGGGGTTGTCAAATATGCCGTGCAGATAGGTGCCGAAAACCCTGCCGCTGTCGTTGCAGGCCCCATCGGCCACGCTGCAGCTTTCCCCCGAACGGGAAAAGATGCGGGTCAGACTGCAGCTTGAGTCAAGTACAGTGCTCTGCCCCATATGTATCTCGTAGCCCTTTACCTCCTGCCCGTACAGGTTCCGCCATATTCCCTGCCTGCTTACAATCCGGGCCCGGGCTTGATGAGTGCTCTTGCTCTTGCCGAAGCGGGTAGCAACCGGTAGTAAACCCAGCCCCGGCAGAGAGCCTATGCCGGCCTCAGTGCCTTCCGGGTCCAAAAGCCCTTCCCCCAGCATCTGAAAACCTCCGCAGATACCGGCCACATAAGCGCCTTCTGCGGCCAGGCGGCGTATTTCCTCAACATAGCCTTTTTGCTGCAAATAGAGCATATCCAGTATAGAGTTCTTGGTGCCGGGGATGATAAGCAGATCGGCCTGGCCGATAGTCTCCCCGGGGCCAACATAATAGACCCTGGTGTCAGGCAGGCCGATAAAGGGGTTTATATCCGTAAAGTTGGAAATGCGCGGCAGCTGCATCACCGCTACCTTAACGGGAGCATGGTCATCTCCCCAGGCGGACCTTTCGCTGAGGCACACCGAATCCTCTTCATCGATGCCATGCTCAAAGACGTAGGGCACCACACCCAGAACCGGTATGCCGGTGCGCTGCTCCAGGAAATCCAGCCCGGGCTTAAGGAGGCTGATATCACCCCGGAATTTGTTGATGATAAAGCCTTTGACCCGCTCCCTCTCATGGGGCTCCAACAGCTCCAGTGTGCCGATCAGGCTGGCAAAAACCCCGCCGCGATCGATGTCAGCCACCAGCAACACCGGGGCTTCGGCCAGCTCAGCGGTCTTCATATTGACGATATCCCGGTCCTTGAGGTTGACTTCAGCCGGACTGCCGGCCCCTTCAATCACCAATACCTCATATTGCTCTTGCAGCTTGTGCAGGCAGTCCCTGACTATCGACACCGCACCGGGTAGGAAGTCCCGCCGATAGTCGGCAGCGGACATGTCGGCGTAAGGTACCCCCAGGGTTATGATCTGGGCCTGGCTGTCCTGTTTGGGCTTGATGAGGATGGGGTTCATGAGCACGCTGGGAGCCACCCCGGCAGCCTCGGCTTGAGCGCCCTGGGCGCGTCCGATTTCGCCCCCCTCCGGAGTGACGGTGGAATTCAAGGCCATATTCTGGGCCTTAAACGGTGCGGTTTTGTAACCGTCCTGGGCGAATATGCGGCACAAAGCGGTGCACAGCATGCTTTTGCCCACATTTGAAGCAGTGCCCTGTATCATTATGGCCTGTGCTCTTCTCACCTGGCTGTCCCTCCTTTGATGCAACAGGCTATACCGGCCATGACGAAATAGACCCGGTCGGCGGCCTCAGCCAGCATTTGATTGATCCTGCCGTTCATATCCCTGAAGAGGCGAGCCTCCGGGTATTCGGGCACAATGCCCAGGCCTACCTCATCGGCCACCATTATCAAGCCGCCTGACAGTTCAGACCAGGTGGAAATAAATCCCCTTACCTCCTGCAGGCAGGCCTCTTCCCGCTCGGCTGACCAGGGCCGTTCTTCCTGCCCATCCTCCCCATAAATGAGGTTGGTGACCCAGGTGCCGATACTGTCTACCAACACCACGCTGGGCTGGTGCGGCCAGTTCTGCAATACCTTAGCCAGGCAGCGCGGCTCCTCAATGGTATGCCAGTGCCGGGGCCGCCGCTCCTGGTGCTTTTTTATCCTGGCGGCGAATTCCCGGTCACAGTTGACGCCGGTAGCCAGGTAAAATACCTCGCAATTGTAGGAGGATTCCAATTCTTTGGCCAGTTCTTCGGCAATTTCGCTTTTGCCGCTGCTGCTGCCGCCCAGTACCAATATCGTTTCCAGCATGTCTTAAACCCCTTTGCTGTACAGTAATGCATTGATGATGCTGACCGCGATGGGACTGCCCCCGCGCGTTCCCAGCAGGCTGATATAAGGTATCGCCTCCTGTTCCACCAGCAGCTGCTTGGATTCAGCCGCACCTACAAAACCCACCGGGGTGCCTACCACCAGGGCCGGTCGGCAGATTCCCCGGTTAACCAGAGCGAGCAGCTCAAAAAGCGCGGTGGGAGCGTTGCCGATGGCCACAATGGAACCGTTCAAATCGGACCCGAACTGGCATATGGCAGCCGCGGCCCGGGTGATTCCCCAGCGCTGGCTGTTGGCAATGGTTTCAGGGTCACTGATCGAGCACCACAGCTGTCCCCCATAAGCCTTCAAACGGTCTGCATTGATGCCGGCTTTAAGCATGTTCACATCGGTGAATATTCCGGCCCCAGCATAGAGGGCGGATAATCCGGCTTCAATCGCTTGCGGGTGAAAGCACAGCAATCTCGCTATTTCCGGATCGCCAGTGGTGTGAATGACCCTTTTCACCACCTGCTTTTCAAGCGGGCTGAATTCATAGCCCTCAAGGTAAGCCTCGATGATTTCCATGCTGCGGCTCTCGATTTCATGCGGGTTCCAGATGATGTTCACCTCACCGCCTCCTCGGTTCTGTGCGCCAGGGCCTCTTTGATCCTGTCCTGCACAATCTGTACCAGGGCTGGATGGGCCGCGAAATGGCGGGCCATGACGAATTCCACCTGCGGGTACTGAGGCCGCAATTCGGCCAGTGCGGCGGGAATGTCCTGCGTGACATGATTTCCGGTAATCAGGAACAGGGGCATTATCACCACCTGCTGCACCCCCTGTGCGGCCAGCCTGGCGACCGCTTCTTTGAGATCCGGGCTGCTGAACTGCATGAAAGCAACCTCATACAACCCCGGGGGATCAGCCTCCTGAACCTCCCGGGTTAGGGTCCGGATTTCCATATTGGCCTCTTCGCGGCGACTGCCGTGTGCGACCAAAACCACACCACTTTTCATGATAAGCACCCTTTCGTCGTTTTTATGTAGTCCAACAGCTCGGCGGTACTGCTGAAGACCCGGGGGTAGTGCATTTGCGGCCGGGACCATACCACCAGAGGAATCGACAGTTCCCGGGCAGCCAGGTATTTCTCGGTAAAACCGCCCGCAGCGCCGCTCTCCTTGCTCAAAACCAGATCGACCTGGTACTGCCTAAACACGGCCCGGTTCATTTCCAGGGAAAACGGCCCTTTCATGGCGATTATCTGCCCGGGGGGAATCCCCAGGGATTCACAGCGCAGCATTACCTGGCTGGAAGGCATGAAGCGCGCTATCAGATGGGCCTGGCAGGCCTGGCACAATTCCCATAATTGCGGCAAATGCTTGCTGCCTATAGTCGACATCACCCGGCAGCCGGGATAAAGCCAGTCAGCCAGTTTGTCCAGGCTATCGATAAGCACGACATCCTCCGGAATATCTTCCGCCGGCCTCTCCAGGCGCAGGTATTCGATACCCAGCAAGCGGGCTGCTTGTAGGGCATAAGTGCTGATAACCGCAGCATAGGGATGGGTTGCATCAACAATCAGCTTAAAGCCCCCCTGATACAGCAAATCCATTAATGCCGGCATATCCAGCTGTCCCTGGCGAACCGGCTTAACCCCGCATTGGAGCATCAATTCCCTCCCGTACGAGCTGGTCACCGAGGCCAGTATTTTATAGCCATTTTCCTGTAAAGCCAGTGCCGCCTGGCGGCCTTCACTGGTGCCGGCCAAAACTAAAATCATAAGCGATACCCCCTGGGAGTCACCATATGCCCGTTTTCGATGCGGGTTTGTGAATTGCCGATTATCACCGTGGAAAGCATATCGATATCCTCATCCAGCATATTCCCCAAAGTGGTCAGAACCCTGTATTCACCGCGGCGTTTGGCATTGCGCACAATGCCTACCGGGGTATCGTCCTGGCGATGCGAGCGAATGATGTCCCTGGCCCTGGCGATCTGGGTGTCTCGCCCTTTGCTTTTGGGATTGTACAGGACGATGATAAAATCGGCCTGGGCGGCGGCGTGCAGGCGCTGGGCGATGGTTTCCCACGGGGTTAAGATATCGCTCAGGCTTATTACGGCAAAATCATGCATCAACGGGGCACCCAGTACAGCAGCCGCTGATGTAGCGGCCGTGACCCCCGGGATTACCTCCACCTCTACTGACTCAGGGACCAATTCCAGTATTAAGCCGGCCATGCCGTAAACCCCCGGATCACCGCTGCTGACCACGGCTACGGTTTGGCCCTGCCGGGCATATTGCACCGCCAATCCAGCCCGCTCGATCTCTTTGCGCATCCCCGAGCTGATGACCTGTTTGCCGGTGAGCAGATCTTCGATAAAACCCAGATAAGTCTTGTAGCCGATGATCACCTGAGCTTCCTCGAGAGCTGCTTTGGCCCTGAAGGTCAGGAATTCTGAGCCGCCCGGTCCCAGTCCCACCACCAGGATTTTTCCATGCCTACACTGATGGTCACCGGACCGATCTTCTGTTTGGGGACTACAGTTATCCCCATTTTGGCTGCCAATCGGGCCGCCGGTTCGCATACACCATCAACTCCTATATGTTGCTTTACCCATGCTGAGCCTGCAAAAGAGCCTTCCAACGCCGCCAGGGTATCTTTGTCGAAAAACTGCAAAGGGAGCTCGAGCTCGCTGGCCAGTTGTTGCAAAGCGGTTTCGTTCCTTTTGATATCGATGCTGGCCAGGCTGACAATGCAGCCTTGATCTATGCCAAAACCATCCAATACGGTACGAACTGCCATATCAAGCTGTTCACAGCTCACCCCTTTGCGGCACCCAATCCCCACATGCAGATTGCGGGGCAGCAGCAAAACCACATCATCTTTATCCGGTGCATAGTAGCGGCAATCCACCACCACCGCCGGGGTATTTATACTATTTACCAGAGGCTGGCCGGTACCAGCCGGAATATCAAGCGGTGGATGAGTAACGAAGCCCTGCGCCCATTCAGGGTTTAACGGCCAGGGGCTGTACAGGTGCACTGCTTCCCCTTCGGCCAGGGCCCGGTTGATGATTTTGACCGTACCGGCCGGCCTGACAATTGCATCGATTTCCTGGGCCATCACATCCACCGCCGGTTTGCCGTTGACATCGGTGGAGGTGGTGATCACCGCTTGCCCTCCCAGATGATGAGCAACCCATTCCGCCAACCGGTTAGCCCCTCCTCTATGCCCGGACAAAAGGCTGATGGCAAAGCGGCCTTTTTCATCAACCACCACCACCGCCGGATCTGTATATTTCGAACCCATTAGCCCGTTCAAGCTGCGCACTGCGATACCGGCGGCCATAATGCAAATCAGCCCTTTGTAGCTGCGAAACAGGTTGCTAAAACAAACCGCAAAATCCTCAAAATAGCTGGTCTGTGGGCCTGCTTTACCATCCTTTTGCAATCGTTTGGGCAGGTACAGATGGCTTTCCGGGATTTGCCCGGCCAGCCTATGAGCCAGCCTGGCCCCGGGCTTAGTCAGGCATAATATGGCTATCGATGGATGCTCATTTTTACCTGTACTCATGGCTGAAATCCTTATCATACAATTTGGACTTCCCGCTCTTGCTGAGAAATTCTCCTACCAGAATCAAGGCGGTTTTTTTGATCCCCGCTTCAGTGACCATGTCGGCCAATTCCTGCAGCCGGCCCTTAACAACCCGCTCTTCCGGCCAGGAAGCCTTTTCTACCACCGCTACCGGGGTATCCGGCGGGTAATGCTGGCTCAATTCCTCAGCCACTTTGTGGATCAAACCCACCGATAGGAATATGGCCAGGGAAGAACGGTGCTGGGCCAAAAGCCTTAGCTGTTCTTGCTCCGGTACCGGAGTGCGCCCCTCCACGCGGGTTATGATCACGGTTTGGGTGCCGTCAGGAATGGTATATTCCCTTTTCAGGCTGGCAGCGGCTGCCAAAAAGGAGCTTACCCCGGGGACTATGGCGTATGGGATGCCGGCCTCGTCCAACAACTGCATCTGCTCGCCGATAGCCCCGTACAGGCTGGGATCCCCGGTATGCAGGCGCACTACCTGTTCTCCCTGGCGGTAGGCTTCGATCATCACCGCGACGATCTCCTCCAGGTTGAGAAAGGCACTGTTGATCAGACGAGCCCCGGGGCGGGCATTCTGCAATAAGGCTTCATTGACCAGTGAACCGGCATAAACCACCACATCCGCCTGCTTAAGCAGCTTGTAACCCTTTATCGTGAGCAGCTCCGGGTCGCCCGGTCCTGCTCCCACAAACCATATCACTGACCGGTACCTCCCTTTTTCTTGATAATCACGGTTGACAGGTAATCCATTTCTTTTCCTCTTAAAGCGAATATATCACTATGTATGGCTGCATCCGCGAAACCGCAGCGGCTGACCACAAAGGCCTGTTTATCCTGACCCTTTTCCTCCAGGGCCCTACATATCTTATCTATCTGCCGCCCGGCTTTCATGAGCACGATATTGTCAAATTGCCCGATCAGGTTGTTTAAAGCCGCCTGATCCTGCAGAGCCGGGCTGATGACCAGGTCTTCTTTCCCTTCTGCTAAGGCCTGCTGTAAAGTGCTCGATATGGCATTGACCGCGCTGATACCGGGTACAATCTCCACCGGTATATCAAGGGTTAAATCCCGCAGTTGCTTTAAGATGTAGGTGAAAGTGCTGTACAGGGTAGGATCACCCAGGGTGACAAAGGCCCCATCGCGCCCTTTAGAGAGGTGCCGGGCAATTACCCCCGCAGCCTCCCGCCAGTGCTGCTCAAGAAGGCTTTCATCGGCTGTCATGGGCAGCAACAGTTCGATAATATGCCACTGTTTATCGAGGGCCTGGCCAACGATGGACTGCGCTACACTGGGCCGGCCCGGTTGTGATCTGGGAATAAACAGGGTATCGGTCTGCTCCAGGATGCGCCTGGCTTTCAAGGTCAACAGCTCAGGATCCCCCGGACCGACCCCAATGCCGTATAATCTCCCCCAACTCATGGCCTTGCCCCCTTCTTCGCGCTAATTATAGTGACCGGGTTGCGGGCCTGCCAGATGCGCGAGTTGCCAGTTTTCACATTGACAGCGATATTGACCTGCACCGCTTCTATATCGTATCCCAACCCCTCCAGGACCTGATGAGCCAGCAGCGGGGTATACAGGGTGATGGTGTTCATCACCAGTATGCCCCCGGGTTTCAATTTGCGGTCACACCCCATGACCATGCTTTCAATCTCCCCGCCGCTGCCCCCGATAAAAATCCGGTCGGCTTCGGGCAAGGGATCCAGCACTGCCGGGGCTGTTCCCGCAATTATTTGTAATTCCACATTAAAGCGCCGGATGTTCAGTTTTATCAATTCCAGGGCGTCCGGGTTGGACTCGATGGCATAAACCCTCCCCGGGCCGACCAGGCGCTGGCATTCAATGGCTACCGAACCGGTGCCGGCGCCAATGTCATACACTGTCAGGCCGGGGCTGAGCTGTAGTTTTGCCAGGGCAATCGCCCGTATTTCCTGCTTGGTCATAGGAATTCCAGCCTGCCGGGCAAAAGCCCCATCCGGGATTCCGGGGCTGTTAAAATTAATCATTGAATATCACCATCACACTGTTGCTGTAATCAGTATTATCCTCAACCAGGGCCTTAAGAGTGGTGTAAAACAGCTTTTCGTCCGGGTAGGAGAGGTTGACCCCGATAGCTACCCGCAGGTCCGGCATCTTACCCACCAAGCTTTTGGCTACCGCCTGCGGCGACCACACCCCTCCGGTCAGCAGGGCCACTACAGGAGCGGAAGCTGCCCATTTGACAAGCTCCTCCCCCTGCCGGCCGTGCAGGCTGTAAAAAGGTACCTCCTGCCAGGGCTGCTGCAGCCTGGCGAACATGTACTGCACTGAACTGATGCCGGGTATATACTCGAAATCCAGCCAGTGCAGGCGGCTCTTGAGGTAGCGGGCCATGCTGAAAAACCCGGGATCCCCGGAAACCAGCACAGCGATCGTTTTATGCCTGGGCTGCTTTAATATATAGTCCAGAACTGCATTCAGGTCTTTGCCAACCGCACGGCATTCCTGCCCGGGTTGGGCATAGTCCCGCAACAAACGCCGGGCTCCTATGAGAACCTGGGCTTCGCGTATAGCCTGCAGGGCTTTTGGAGTTATATAGTCAGGGTGACCGGGTCCGGTGCCCACAATCTTTATGACATTACCCATTACAGACCATTCTCCTCAAAATGAAGCCGGGTTAAGGGGTCAACCATCTGTATTGCATTACCCATTACAGTCCTCCTGTCACCATTCAGCAAATCTATCCGCTCCGTGCGGTTATTGTTTTTAACTGAATGCTACCGGTTTTTTGCCGGCTAGGGCAGCATTGTGCTGCATTTTATTCCCAATCTTCTTGCCATGCTGATGGCCGTCAGGTCATAGCCCAAAATGCTCCCGTCCAGGGCGTACATAGCGGTGCCAACCTTGATTTTGTCCTCGCAGCGCTGCTGGCAGTGCCTGCTGGCGGCTGCCGACAGGTACTGAAAGACCATCTCCATGTTATCGGCTTTGATCAGCGGTATGACCGCATCTATGGTATTGGCCTGCATTACCTCCCTGATCAACTCCTGCCGGGCCCCTAAAAGAGCCAAATGGGCTGCCATGGTCTCCCGGCGGGCATCAGCGATCCTGCTGTGGGTTTGGAATATTCCCGCCGCTACCTTGATCAACTTGCCAATATGGCCGAACAGCAGTATCCTTTTTACCCCGCGCTTAACGGCAGCGTCCAGCATCTGGCCCACGAAGTTGCTGGTCTGTACCACTGCGTCATCCGGGGCCCCTAATTTGCCGATCAGCTGAGCCCCCATTCCTCCGGGGGTAAAAACCAGGGTGCGATATCCCAGGGCAATGGCTTGATTGATCTGCGGTATCAGGGAATCAAGATAGGCTTGTTCGGACATGGGGCGCACCAGTCCTGAGGTGCCGAGAATGGAAATACCTCCTTCTATGCCCAGGCGCGGATTCAGGGTTTTCCTGGCCAGGCGCTGCCCTCCCGGTGCAGACACTATCACCTTAATGCCCTGTCCGGGCGGCAGCAGGGGCAAAAGAGCCCGTTCGATCATCTGGCGGGGTACGGGATTTATGGCCGGTTCCCCTACCGGTACCTGCAAACCCGGTTTGGTTACCGTGCCTATGCCTGCGCCTCCCTGGATCACGATGCCGGGAAGGGGCCGCAGCTGCACCTCGGCCAGAATACTGATGCCGTTGGTTATGTCAGGATCATCGCCAGCGTCCTTTACTACCCGTGCCATTGCACCGCCTTCGGTCAGCCATGCTTTGGCCACCGGTATTTCCACTAAACGGCTGTCGGGCAGCTCTACTCGCACAGCTGCTTCTGCCCTGTCATGCAACAGCCGAATTAAAGCGGCTTTGCTGGCAGCTGCAGCACAGGTTCCGGTAGAATAACCCCAGCGTAAGGCCTTCAATGTGCCTACCTCCTTATCAGCTTTCTATCTATGCAATATTGGTCTAGGCCAATATCAATCTTGCTATTTCTATTTCTGTCTATCTAATTAATATTGAGATTTTTTATCTCTATCTATTTCTATATTCAAGGCATCTAGCTATAAAGCGCTGCGCCGCGGTGGGGTTGGCCCGCAGCTGCAGATGCAGATACGAAGCCAAAAGCGAGCCTTGAGCATAGCCGCCCCGGCGCAAACCCGGCCTCATGCCTCCTTCGCACTCGAAAGCGCAATCCTGCGGGTTGATGCCTTCCAGGGTCGAGTAATGGAACTCGTGCCCGCGCAATTCCTCACCGCTTCCGGCTATAACGGTATCTTTAAGGGCAGTTGCCTGAACATAGCCCAGCTCCTGCAGCCTGCGGGTCATTATGACTTCGCCCGGCACCAAGCCCACTCCAGGCCAGGATTTGCCCTCCCAGTCCTTTATGCTGCGGGACAGGTACATCAAACCGCCGCACTCGGCGAGTATGGGCATACCTGTCCGGTAAGCCTGGTTAATGGCCTCTTTCATGCCTGAATTGCGGCTTAACTGGGGCAAAAACATCTCCGGAAAGCCGCCGCCGATGTAGATACCATCCACCTCGGGCAGGGAGGAGTCATTGAGGGGACTGAAGTACTTCAGCTCGGCCCCCAGTTCAGATAAGTAATCCAGGCTGTCCTGATAATAAAAACTGAAAGCCGCATCCCGGGCAATTCCTATGGTAACCCGTTTTTGAACCTGCGGCGCATCATAGCAGAACGGCAGAGGTGATGCTTCCCTGGACAATGCTAGAACCGCTTCCAAATCCAGGTGGGCTTCCAGCAAATCAGCCATTTTATTGAGCTGGCTGGCTAATTCGCCGTGTTCGTCGGCAGGCAGCAGTCCCAGATGCCGTTCGGGAATGGATATGCTCTCCTCGCGGGGCACACAGCCCAATACCTTTACTCCCAGTTCTTCTTCCAGATTGGGGGCTACCCATTGCTGGTGGAACTGCGAGGCGTGGTTTAAAACGACCCCTTTTATCTCCACCCCGGGCTGGTATTCCATAAAGCCCTTGACCAGCGGCACGCAGCTCTGGGACATGGCTTTGACATCCACCACCAACACCACCGGGATTTTCAACAACAAGGCCACCTCGGCACTGCTGCCGGCTATCCTTTCCCCGCGGTAGCCGTCAAACAGCCCCATCACTCCTTCAATGATAGATATCTCAGCGTTGGCCGCATTCCTGGCAAATACGGTTTGGATCACCTCAGGCGGCATCATCCAGCTGTCCAGATTGTGGGAACTGCGCCCACTGGCATGGCTGTGCAGACCGGGATCAATATAGTCCGGCCCTACCTTAAAGGGCTGCACTTTGATATGGCGCCTCTTTAAGGCTGTCATCAACCCCAAGGACACCGTAGTCTTGCCGCTGCTGCTGTGCACGCCAGCGATCATCAGCCGGGGAAACTGCATTTAGACCCGCTCCCTGTCTCTAAAATCACCATTAAAAAAGGCTTCTACTTCCTCAAAAGTAGAAGCCTACAGCTTTACCATCCAAACGCGAACCCAACCCTATCCACGAGGTTGCTTATTCGCCAAGCTGCTGGCAGGTTTACTGGCTCCCAGATCATCCTCCCCACACCCCTTCCCGATTTCTCAGTGGCTAATGTGTGGTTCGTACTGGTTACAGTGGCGGGACCGCTCAGGCCTTTCACCTGATTCCCTTTATCCCTTTCGGGACCAGTAGCTTCAACTTTAGAGTTGTAATAATTATAATACAAACTATTCAAAAAGCAAATCAAATGATTTGCATACCAAAGACAAGAGCGGACGCTCTCCTCGTGTCATTTTTTGGTTCAGTTATAACCCTGTATCATTACAAAGGCCGGTTTTTGTAATACGACGACCCATGGAGACGCTCTCCCCGTGTCATGACACATGATACGGGGAGAGCGTCCCCCTGTGTCGTCCCATTATGTCGCTGCAAAAGGCGTTTTTCTTTAATCACCCCGGTGGTTGAGCTGATTGCCGCGCCGTATGACTTGTGAGCCGAAACGCTGGCAGATCTGATCCATAAGCATATCCAGCTTTTCATATTTGCTAGTTTCGGCGAATAGGTCACCCTGCTCCCAATCCGGTACGGCAGACAGTTTTCCCAGGCTGAGCCCAATCAGGCGTAAAGGGGGGCTTCCCGAATAACTCATCCGCAGCAATTCCTGTGCGGCCTCGTCAATCACCATATCCGCGTGGCTAGGAGCAATAGTTTTGCTGCGGCTAACGGTTTTAAAGCTGTTGTAGCGCAGCTTAAGGGTAACAGTCGAACAGTACAGTTTTTCCCGCCGCAGTTTACGGCACAACTCAGCAGCAAAAGCATTAATGGTGCGCTGCAGGAGGAGCATATCATCGACATCGTCCGGAAAAGTGGTCTCCCTGCCAATGGATTTGCGCTCTTCATGGGTTATTACCTGGCGCCTGTCGATGCCCCGCGCCAATTCCCAGTAATGCTGACCGCTAGGGCCCATGCGCTCCATCAGCCAACCCGGCGGGAGATCCTGTATATCGCCGATGGTAGTGAGCCCCAGGTGTTCCAGGGCCTGGCGCGTTTTTTCACCTACACCCCAGAGTTTTGTGACCGGTAGTGGCCTCAGCATTTCCAGGGCTTTCTCATGAGGAATAACGCATAAGCCGTCCGGTTTCTCCAAATCAGAAGCCAGTTTGGCCAGGAACTTGTTATAGGATATGCCCACCGATATGGTCAAACCCAGCTCGCTTTTCACCCGTTGTTTGATTTCCCGCCCAATGTCCTCAGGTGAGCCAAAAAGCTTTTGCGTCCCGCTGATATCTAGAAAAGCCTCGTCTATGGATAGCGGTTCTATGAGCGGGGTATAATCGGAGAGTATGGCAAAAACCTGCCGGGATACCTCCAAATAGCGATGCATGCGTACCGGGAGGAATATGCCCTGCGGGCATAAACGCCTGGCCCGGGCGGTGGGCATGGCAGAGCGTACTCCGAATTTACGGGCTTCATAGGAGCAGGTGGAAACGACCCCCCGAGAACCGGCCGAACCCCCGACGATAACCGGTTTGCCTTTTAGTTCCGGGTTGTCATTTTGCTCCACTGCAGCAAAGAAGGCATCCAGATCACAGTGAATTATATGCAGAGATCGATTGTCACCAGCCATTGGCACACTTCCCCGTAGCTTCACAACCCTCTAAGCGATATTGGGATCGCCCTGCCCGTCTATCGCCAGCAAGCATAAAGCCGGCACCACATCAGGATTTCCCTTTCCATTGGGTTATCTAACCTGAATTTTGCTTCAGGAGCGATTTTGTAAAGAAACCCCTCTTAAGTACATTATACTCCGACGCAAGCTTGGAGCCACAAAGATCCAGTTGACACAAGGAGCGCGTCCCGCCGGTCATGGTTTCGTGAGGAGGGATGCGGGGAGGCTGGGAAGCGGTTACCTCCCCGCACTGAATTGCAGCCTGAACATATTGGTAAAAGCCCCGGGTATGTATATGTGTGATAACCTGGGAGAAGGACTGACCAATTCAAAATCGCATCGAAAAATGACACGAAGCAATCATCCCTCTGTGTCATGTGTCAGCATTGCATCGCAAAATGCCACAAGAAGAGCCTCCCCACATGTCCTTTGTATCATTCTTTGTTGGAGACGCCGGCTTCTCCGAAGGTGGCCATTTCTTGCATGGCTTTGAGGGCCGCTTCGAAAATGGGGAAGGTCAGGACGGCCCCAGTGCCCTCGCCGAGGCGCAGATCCAGGTGCAGAATGGGCTGCAGGCCCATGTACTCCAGCATAATGCGGTGTCCGGGCTCCTGGGAAAGGTGCGAGGCAAAGAGGAACTTCCGGCAGTCCGGGTTCATCTTATAGGCTACCAGAGCAGCCGCGGTAGAGATGAAGCCGTCCACCACCACCGCTACGCGGTGGGCTGCGGCGCCCAAAATGACCCCGGTCAGAGCGGCAATTTCCAGTCCGCCTACCTTGCGCAGCACATCCAGGGGCTGGTTGGGGTCAGGCTGGTTCACTTCCAGGGCCTGTTTGATCACCGCAATTTTCCTCTGGCGTACCACATCGTCAATGCCGGTGCCGCGGCCGGTGATGATATCCAGATCAACCCCGCTGAATGCGGCCAGTATTGCGCTGCTGGGAGTAGTGTTGCCGATGCCCATCTCCCCGGTAGCTATCAGGGTTGCACCGGCCTCGATCTCAGCCTGCACCATTTCAATCCCCACCGTGATGGCAGCTAATGCCTCAGCCTCGGTCATAGCTGCTTCCCGGGCCATATTGCGGGTCCCTTCCCGTATTTTGCGAACATTTAGACGGGGATGCTCAATGGCCGGACCTATTACCCCCACATCGGTGACCACCACTTTAGAGCCGGTATAATTGGAAAACACGTTAATAGCCGCCCCGTTATTCAAAAAGTTCAATACCATCTGCGGGGTGACTTCCTGGGGATAGGCACTGACCCCTTCTGCCACCACCCCGTGGTCGCCGGCCATGACCATGACCACTTTAGGCCCCAGGCTGGGGATAGCCTTGCCCTGTATAGCAGCCAGGCGGACTACGATCTGCTCCATAATCCCCAGGGAACCCTGCGGCTTGGTGAGATTGTCCAGGCGTGCCTGAGCCGCGTTGGCCGCCTCAACGTCCAGGTCTCCGATGCTAGCCAGGGTTTTGTTGAGTAACTCCATTTCATAAAACCTCCTTAATGATTTTGCGTCAAAAATAAAAAGTTCCCAAGCCATCGTGGCTTGAGAACTTTACCTTCATTCTCAACCGCATGCTTCAGGCAGGTCTCCTGACTCCCGGATCATACGCTTTTGCAAGCCAGCCTTCCCAGTTTCCCAGTGGCTATGCGGCTTAAGCTCTCCGGTTACAGTGGCGGGTCCGTTCAGGCCTTGCACCTGATTCCCTATTATCCCTTGCGGGCACCTAAAACATTGGATGATATTTTTTTTGATTATATAACAGCAGGTGAAGCGCTGACAAGCATAAAAACCACTTGGCCTACAGGGTTTCTGCCCAACGTTTATCCAATACAGCCCTGGCTTCAGGGCTGTCAACCCCATATTTAACACATTCCAGGCTATTCAAAAGCGATTCCAGCTCCGCTTCGAGGCCTGGCGGCCATTGAGGGTCAGCACAGAGCAGGCCCATGACCTTTATTATGTATTCGGTCTGCTGTTCTCCTTTTATCCACTGCAGGGTTATGTTAAAAATATCCTGTAGAGTCTGGGTCACATCGACCCCGGTGGCAGCGATGGAATAAGCGCGCCGTTCCGGCTTGCGGCACTCCTCCTCCCCCAGTTTGAAGCTGCAGGTCTCCGTTCCACAACCCTGGCAATGACCGCAGGTTAGGAAAAATACCCCTTCCGGGTACCGGGCCAATACCGCATAACCCAGCTGATTGAGCAAATCTGACAGGACCACGTCCTGCAGGCTGAAATCGTCAGGGGCCAGCTCCGCCGGTTTAAAGCGGGAGAGAAATTTGGCATAGATCATGATGCCGTAGGGGTATTGTTGCGCTACTCCCTCTACAGAGGGGGCATAAGGGGGACAGCCTCCTGAACCATAGTCCGGACACCCGTCCCGGCAATATCCGGTAATCCGCTCATAATCATGGCAGATGGCGGAAGAATTGATCAGTTTATACCCGATTTCAAGGGGATAGTCGTGCCCCTTAGAATCAGTGTAAATGATCCACATAGGCAAACCTCCTCTACCCGTTATTGCATGATATATTTGACAACCTCCAGCGTTATAGCCGTGTGGTGGAATAACCGGCCACATCTGGGATGTGGGCCGGTAAGCTTTCAGGCTTATAGATCAACCTACTTCAATGTCTTGAGATGCGGGCTGCTTCTTCCGCCGATTAGTCAGGTCATCGAAAAGGGTATAAATCACCGGCACCACCACCAGGGTCAATAGGGTAGAAGTTATCAGGCCTCCAATAGCGGCGTGGGCCATCGGAGCACGCCATTCGGCGCCTGCGCCCAGAGACATGGCCACCGGCACCATCCCCAGTATCATCGCAGTAGTAGTCATCATAATGGGCCTCAATCTGGTAACAGCGGCTTCCCGCAAGGCCTGATTTCGTTCCACTCCCCGGCTCCTGGCTTGCTTGGTAAAGTCGATCAACAATATAGCATTCTTGGTCACCAGGCCCATAAGCAGTATTATGCCGATCATGGAGACCAGGCTCAAATCGCTGCCCATCAGGAACAAGCCCAGAATAGCCCCGACAATAGCCAGGGGCAGCGAAAACATGATGGAAAAGGGATCGATATAACTTTCAAATTGCGCCGCCAGGATAAAGAATATAAACAAAATCCCCATCACCAGGGCTAAGCCCAGTGAATCGAAGGTCTCGGCCATTCTTTCGGCGTCACCTCCGGCGTATATGCGGTATCCAGGCGGCAACTTCAATTCCTGCTCCAGGCCCTGGGCAAATGCCTTATTGAAATCCCCCATCGATATACCCTGCAGATTGCCGGCCAAGGCGATTTCCCGGGAGCGGTCAAAACGGTTGATAGAGCGCGGCGCGGTGGAGAAAACCTGTTCAGTAACCTGACTCAAGGCAATATTACCGTTCGGGGTCGGCAGGTACACCCGGCTTAAATCAGAAAGGCTGCGGCGCTGCTCTTCGTCCAACTGCAAACGCACATCTATGTCTTCTCCGCCCTCTTTAAACCGTGATACCACCTTGCCGGTCAACAGGGTGTAGAGAGTATCGCCGATATAACCGGTGCTGATGCCTAAATCCCCAGCTCGCTCTTGGTCCACCTCCAATTTGGTCTCCGGGTTGCCTTCCCGGTAGCTGCTGGTAACGTCCACCACCCCGGGGATGCTTTCTAAAATAGCCTGGGCTTTTTCCGCATATTGAGCCATCAATTCCATGTCATCCCCCTGGATACGATACTCCCAGGCATAGGTTTCAGCAATGGCGGTATTGAACAACATACCGGCACTGAAGCCAGGCTGGGTCCGCAATTGCTGTCGCATTTGGGCTGCGATCTCTTCCAGACTGGCATCACGCTGGCTTTTGCCGGTCAACTGTACAAAGATGCGGGCGTTTTCGGCTGAAGTTGAAACATAGGTACTCAAGACCTCAGGATGCTGGCGAATGATCTGCTCCGCAGCGCTGGCCAACCCCACGGCTGAGTCCAGGGTCAGCCCGGCATCCATATCCAACCATACGCTGAACTCTCCAAAATCGCTATTGGGCACAAAACTGGAGCCCATGAACGGTATCACCAACAGGCTGCCGGCAAATAACACTCCCGCTATCGCTAGGGTTTTGAGCCGATTCGCCAGGGCTGTATCCAGCAGTATGAGGTATTGCGATTTGAACCATTCAAAGCCCTGATTGAATCTGGCCAGGATCATTCCAACCACTCCCCGGTACTGCTCTTCACCTTCCTTGAGGTACCTGGAGCCCAGCAGTGGAACCAGGGTGAAAGATACCAACAGGGACACCAGCACACTGAATATAACCGTCAGGCCAAATTGCTTGAAAAACTGCCCCACCATGCCAGTCATCATGCCCACGGGCAGGAACACCGCGACCACTGTAAAGGTGGTAGCCATAACCGCCAGCCCGATTTCAGCGGTGGCTTCCCGGGCAGCTTCCCAGGGGGTTTTGCCCAGGTGCATATGCCGGACAATATTTTCTATCACCACGATGGCATCATCTATAAGCAGACCTACCGATAGTGAGAGGGCCATGAGGGACATGGTGTTAAGGCTGAAGTCCATAAACCATATCATCAGGAAGGTGGTAATTATGGAAGTAGGAATAGCCAGGGCTCCGATCAAAGTGCTGCGCCAGTTGCGCAGGAATAGGAAAACGGTTAAAACCGCCAGGATGCTGCCCTCAAACAGGGTGATCACTACGCTGTTAACTGCCGCTCGAACCCGCACCGAATTATCCCGCACTATATTGACTTCGACCCCGGCGGGCAAATCCTGATTAAGCTCGTTTATAGCGGCTCGTATGTCATCAGCCAGCTGGGCTGTATTAACGCCGGACTGTTTAATGATATTTAGCCCGATTACTGGCTGTCCCTGGTAAAATGCCCGGCTTTGCGGGGTCTTGATAGAATCCCTGATAGTTGCGATGTCACCGAGCTTTATCGCTATGCCTCCTCGTTGGGCTACGGGAAGGTCAGAGAAGTCCTTAAGACTCTGTATTTCCCCTGCAGTCCGCACCGAGACTACACCATCCTGGCCATCGAGGTCACCAGCCGGCATATCCATATTCTCCTGCTGTAAAGCTGCCGCAACTTCAGCCGGGCTGATGGCGTAGGCGGAGAGCTTATTTATATCCATATCAATATGGATCTCTCGCTGTTCATCACCGGAGACTTCCACCATCCCCACCCCGGAGACGGTCTCTAAGCGGGGTTTGATAATATTTTCCACCAGCTGGCTGCGCTCTGTAAGCGGCCCCTCTCCTGTGACCGCCAGTGTCATAATCGGAGCCTGGGTGGGATCAAAACGGGATATAACCGGTTCATTGATATTCTGTGGGAGTTGATTGCGGATGGAGGCCAGCTTATCACGGACATCCTGGGCAGCCATTTGGCTGTCGGTTTCCACCGTAAACTCCGCCCATACCATAGCAACGTTTTCGCGGGTCTCGGCGTAGATGTGCTTCACTCCGGCTATCTGACCTATGGCTTCCTCCACTTTCACAGCCACATTGGCTTCCATCTGTTCCGGAGAGGCTCCCGGTTGGACAATGGTGACAGCCACAAAGGGGAAATCCACCTCGGGCCAATCATTGATGGCCAGCTGCAAATAACTGAACAATCCCAGGGCTATCAAGGCCAGAATGGTTACCGTTGCCAGAACCGGGCGCTTCAGGCTTAGATTAGTTAAAAACATGGCCTAAACCCCCTGTTCCGGAATGATCTGGATGAGGTCGTTTTCTTTGAGCTTATTTACATTGCTGATAATGACGGTTTGACCTTCGGCCAGGCCTTGCTTGATCTCCAGCTGGCCGTCAAAGATGGCTCCGATTTCAACCCTTACCAGTTTAGCCACCTTATCCTGGGGGACAAAGACATAGAACTGCCCCTGTTTGGAAGTCAAAGCCGCTTCAGGAATGCTCAAGACGTTGATTGCTTCCCCGGTATGAAGCACTGCACTGGCAAACATTCCAGAGCGCAACAAGCCATCCGGGTTGGGCACTTTGATTTTACACTGAAATACGCGTGCTTGTGGATTTGCGGCCGGGTTTACCGAAGTTAATACGCCTTTGAAGGTCTGACCCGGATAGGCATCAACAGTGACATCAGCTTCCATGCCGGTTTTAATCTGTCTCAAATCAGACTGGCCTACAGAAGTGATAACATATACCTCGGCCAGATTCTGCACTTCCATAAGGGGTGTACCCGGTGATACCATCTGACCGCGGTATACATTGCGGTTTGCTACCAAACCACTGATAGGGGAGGCCACCCGGGTGTTGCCTAGATCAGTCTGGTAGCTGTTCAATTGAGCCTGGGCTTGAGAAACATCGGCTTCGGCGACCGTTACGGCGGCCTGTATGTCTTCGAGATCCTTATCAGAAGCCGCTCCTGCTTGATGCAGTTGTTTCAGCCTATCATATGTGGAACGAGTGCTTTCCAATTTGGTTTGGGCCTGTCTTAAAGCCGCTTTTCCTGCCTCTACCAGGTTGGCATAGGGTTGGTCATCTATTTGCACCAGGGTCTGGCCTGCCCTGATACTATCACCATCGTCAACATGCAAAGCCTCAACTACACCGGCTACCCGAGCCGAAACCAGGACTTTTTCCACCGCATCAATGGTTCCGCTCACATTGAGGTTACTCTGCCGGGTCACCATTTCGGCTTGGGCGGTTCTCACTGACTGAACCCCGGCATCAGCCTGTTGCAGGCTTGACTGATCCTGCATCTGCTTTACTATTAAGCCTCCCAGGGTAAGAATAACTACTAGTAGAATCAACCACAGCTTCCATTTTGACAAAGTCATTATTCCCCCCAGACGGCTTTTTCTTCTCTTATATTCCACCATAACCGCAACAAAGACAACCTTCTATTTTAACCAAATTATTTTGCTATATACCGTGATAATTCTGGGCCTATTCACTTAACTCGGTAAGAGACATAAAATACGAGATTAAAACGTGATGACATGACCTTGGGCTTATTCGCTTAACCTATCGATAATCAGTCGATTTTAGAAGAATGGATTGGATTGGCAGTATGAGATTATTGTTATTGGGGCATGATTTCTTTATGTCCACTCTGATTATATTGAGGTCTTTACCACGCAGTGGACATAAGAATCAATGATTTTTGGGGTTTTTCCCTGAAATCAACTTTGGAGGGATTTTACAATTGATCGGCAAAGTAAAGTGGTTCAGTGACAGCAAAGGATACGGATTCATCGAAACTGAAACCGGGCAGGACGTGTTTGTTCACCAGTCCGCTATTCAGAGCAGAGGTTTTCGCTCTCTAAGCGAAGGACAAACGGTAGAATTTGATGTAACTTCAAGCCCCAAGGGGCAGCAGGCTTCCAATGTGCGCATCATCTCCTAAACCGCAAAGCAGGCAGGAGTGGTTTCTAATTGGCACAACAGGCCGGGGGTGATTACAAAACCGCCCCCGGTCTCATTATTCAATAGTGAAAACTTGACTGGCACGAACCGTGTTGTTGACCATGAACACCAATTTGTATTGGCCCGGCTCTTTAAAGGAAATGCCCGCCCAGTTGTACGACTGGTTGGGATCAACAGCTATGGAATACTTGTTCAATACCTCCCCGCTCTGGGCTGACTCATACTGCAGGAGTATGCTCGGCACCCCAAAGGGCACGCCATTGTCAAAGCCGAAATAAAACTGTTCTCCGGCCTTGAATTTGGTATCGGGATCAGTAATCTTGTTGTTCTCTTTGTCATGTCCCCTCCCCAGAACCAGGCTGGGCTGTTGGGGTGCGGTCACCTGCCCGTTGTCGGGTTGCTCGCCATTCGCCTTGCCACCACTCGGCTGGCTGCTGTTGAGCTGGGCAACCTGCGGCGAAGTCACCGGTTTATCAGGCGGTTGGGTCTCTTCAACCGGCTCTTGCTGTTCACCCGCCGATGGATGCTCCGCCGGTGCAGCCGGTTCAGTAACGGCGGGGGTTTCTTCTGGCGGCGCACTTTCCTGCGGCTTGCCTGCGCAGCCCGCTACCCCCAGCAAAAAACATGCCAGCAGCAGTATAACAGCTGCTTTTTTTACCTTCACATTCATCTCTCCCTTCTTGATGTGCCAGGAACTACAGTTATTCAGTTATTGGTCCAAAACACCTCATAGTTATTCGACAAACCCTCATATTATCCTGCTGTAGATATGTTTTGTGCCCTTATTTTCCTTTTGCGTTGTATACATTCAGGTGCTTTTCGACATTCTTTGATTTGCCGCCATAATGGTTCTCTCGGCCTTTCAAGGGTTATTCGCGCCAATTTACCCGTTTTATCCCTGTAATTGCTTATTATTCGCCTTGATTTTGGTTGTTGTCGACAATATGCTCTAATCGTGCAGGTATTTTCTAATATATCACGAATTAATTTAAATTGGATGAATAGCATCGAAAGGCAGGTGACTATCGGATGTTTCCAATATAGTGAAAGGAGGTGTAACAGTGGCTACCATCCAGGAAATCATTAATTCTTGTAAGGACAAACCGGGGGGGATTATAGAAGCCTACCATGCCGTGCAACGGGAATACAACTATCTTCCTGAGGAAGCGGTTGAGATAGCTGCACGGGTGTTCGGACTCTCTACAGCTCAGGCTTACGGAGTGGCGACATTCTATTCATACCTCTCCGTAGAAAAACGGGGCAAGTATATAATTCGCATGTGCGAAAGTGCGCCATGTCATATTGCCGGAGCGGATACTCTTATCAAGGCATTTGAAGACGCATTAGGCATAAAAGTAGGCGAAACCACTGCGGACGGCAAATTTACCCTGGAGCTCACCGAATGTGTGGGGCAATGCCAGGGAACTCCAGTTATAACTATAAACAGCATGCCTTATGTAGATATGAGTCCAGAACAGGTGCCGGCGGTGCTAGCCCTGTGCAAGTAAAGCAAAGGGAAAGGAGGTGTGAAGATGGCTGAAGAAATGCGCATTGTTCTGCGCAACGCCGACCAGATCGATCCTGAAAAGATAGAGGATTACATTCAAGCCGGTGGATATCAAGCCTTGCAAAAAGCCCGCCAGATGTCTCGTCAGGATTTGATCGCTGAGGTGAAAAAATCCAACCTGAGGGGTCGCGGGGGTGCAGGTTTTAATGCAGGCATGAAATGGAGCTTTGTTCCAGATG
Organism: Syntrophomonas sp. DTU019; assembly: GCA_001512785.1. Taxonomy (GTDB): domain Bacteria; phylum Bacillota; class Syntrophomonadia; order Syntrophomonadales; family Syntrophomonadaceae; genus DTU019. The sequence goes on along the minus strand of LFSQ01000023.1, from coordinate 166 downwards.
CCCCGGTCAAATATGTAGTATGTAACCTGGATGAAGGAGAACCAGGAACCTACAAAGACCGCACCATTATTCAGAAAGACCCCCAGCGCTTGCTGGAAGGAATGGCGATATGCGCTCACGCCATTGATTCCAAGCAAGGCTACATCTACTGCAGAGGGGAATATCC
>LFSQ01000066.1 GCA_001512785.1 Syntrophomonas sp. DTU019 | reverse complement strand
AACAGAAGAACCCTGACTGAAACCCATGAAACCCTTGGAAACCTTACAATTCTAAACATAGGCAAGAAGACCTCTATGATGCAATTCCTAAGATCAATCAGGACGGCTTAGATCATTAAAGGGGATTTTCTTATCTTTTTAAACCCAAGGTATCTTGACGCTATCTAGAGGCCGGGCGGGGTTGACAAAGTTGTTTTTAGGGTTTAATATTGCTTGTGCGATGAGCATATTATCTATAAGGGGGCGTACTGGTTTCGACGGGGGAATAGATGGGTTGAGTAGCGAGCCGAGTTGTCGCCAGCTCGATAAAAAGGCGAAAAAACAATAACTGCCGAAGATAACTTCGCTTTAGCAGCCTAAGGGCTGCTCGTCCGGCCAGATTTCCTAACGGTCTGGTGCAGGGCGTCACTTAGTTAGGGTACCCTGAAGCCTTCCTCCCCGAGGGGCTTCAAGGGGAAACTAATCGGGGATAGCGCAAAGGAAGCCTGTCTGTGGGCGTCTGGCGCGCGAAGCTCAAAACACAGACTGCGCTCGGAGAGACTCGGCTGGTCTTTCTTTCGGACGGGGGTTCGACTCCCCCCGCCTCCACCAGATTATCTACCATCTATTGATAAAATATATTTTATCGGTGGGTAGTTTTTATATTGACCGAAAGCCCAGTATTAAAGCCGTTCCTGCTTTTTAGCGGGACGGCTTTAATAGTTTTAAAGGTATATTATCTACTGCTGATAAACATCATCCTGTAAATTTTTAGTGGTGTTGGTAGGGGTAATCGTTGAAAGTTAGCAGGGGTGCATCGTTAACTAGTAATCGTTGAAAGATTAAGGTAATCGTTAAAAAGTTGGCGGAAAGGATTAATGATTACTTGGTTAATCTAGTAGTCGACACTGTAGAAACTACGAAAAACTGCAAACACATACCCGATCTGAACCCCAAAGGTTTGGATGGTATGTGTTTTTTTGTTTTATGCGGTTTCTTTGAGGCTCTATCCATTTTGGACAACAAACCCAAACATTTGAAAACATAAATTGAAACGTCAAAACATGTGTTTGGCAAGTAGAAAATACAGCAAACGGCAAAAAATAAATACAGCACCCGGGATGGAATTACTGTCTAATTTTGGAATGCTCCAAACGGTAGCTTTTGCCGCTAAAAATTAACAGGTGACTGTGGTGAACTAAACGATCAATGATGGCACTGGTCAGCTTTTCATCAAAGAAGATGCCATTCCATTTGCCAAATTCCAGGTTTGTAGTAATGACCACACTTTTCTTTTCATAGCGTTCAGCTACAACCTGGAAAAGAAGCTGCGCTCCCTGCCGATCTAAAGGAATGTAACCCCATTCGTCGCAGATCAATAAATCCGCTTTCTCCAACTGCTTCAAGAACTTGCTCAAGTTGCCCTTGGTTTTAGCATCAATGAGTTCATTGACCAGGGCTGCTGTCCGATAAAATTTCACCTTCTTTCCCCGGTTGCAGGCAGCCACCCCAACAGCCGTTGCCATGTGGGTTTTACCGGTGCCGACCGGTCCATAAAGTATCAGGTTCTCTTTCTTTTCAATGAAGGAAGCATTCTTTATCTCATCCAAGGTAATACTGGCCGGGATTGCTACCTGATCGAAGCTATAACCCTGGAATGTTTTCATGACATCGAATCCGGCCTGTTTTAAGCAGCGGTTCTTTCTGGTTAATTCCCGGTTTAATAGCTCCATTTCAAGGAGCCTAAGCAGAAATTCTTCATGACTATGGGCTTCTATGCTCTGATAATTGTCTACGATGCTGTTTCCCCATTTGAGCTGCCGACAGTAACTGGCAATCTGCTCTATCACCTAGATCATCTCCTTAAAAAGCAGATCATAGGAGGTAAGATCCGGCGTGTATTCAGACATTGTGATTAGGTTTGCCGGTAGATCCAGGTTGTCTGCAATGCTTTTCTGGGTGAGCCGGTAATAGCTTAAGAGAATTCCATCTGAGTTGGCTTTTCCGTTGCTATTAGCCTGACATTCTTTAAGAGAACGGTTGGCTGTTTCCATATCGCTTTCTTCAAGGATTTTTAGCAGTATCTTGAGGCTGCTCTTCTTGCCCTCATGATCACAGCTTTCCAGGTAATCCTGCCAAGGATCTGGCAGTTCCCGGTAGAACCCCGAATACTTGAGAGCATTCGGACGCTTAGCCAGGGTGGTCAAGTAGGGGTACCAGTTCATACTCTCCAGATTCTTGCCATACAGGCGTTTATGTTTAATAATGCTGCAGTAGTCCTCATCAAGTATTTCTACCGAGTGGGCATCGGCTTTAACCCAAACCTCCCGGCCTGCTACCGCCGGAGAAGTCGAATATGTGTTAGTCTCGAACTTGATCTTGCCGACTTTATTTACCTTGGCTTTTTGCCATTTTGCCACCTCAAAAGATGTATCTGGCAGAGGCAACATGGCAGCTTTATCTTCTTCTAACAAGCAGCTTATCAGGCGTCTCTTTTTGTAGTGATCACGCTGCATGTCCTTTTCTGCCACGGCAAAAAGTCCCCGGTTGTATTCCTCAATATCCTCAAACTCCGGTACTGGCACAAAAAAGTTTCGGCGGCTGTAGCCTACTTTGTTTTCTACATTTCCTTTTTCATGGCCGCTATCTGGATTGCAGAACCTGGCTTCAAATCCATAGTGCAGAGCAAAGCGTTCAAATCTTTCAGTCAATGTTCGCTCCTGGCCGTTAATGCCTGCTACGGCAGCGGAGAGGTTGTCGAACCATATTACAGCTGGCACCTTTTTCATGTGCTCGAATATTGCTATCATCCCTGTAAACAGGCACTCCTGGTTTTCTCCTTTTAGCAACTGCGGATAGCCGCCGTTGCTGTAGGGGAAGGAAATAACTAGTTCATGCCCCTCTACTTTTTGCCCTTTCTCATAAAAAACTACATCGCCAAAATCGATCTGGGCTTCTCCCGGGGGATGATCTAAAGGTAAAAAACCCTCAACAACTCCATAGATCTCTTTCTTTTTGGCTGCCACATAAGCACGTACTGTACGTTCTGAAACATCGAAGTTGTCCCGGTACTCATTCCTTAAACGATCATAAACTTTTTTGGCCGTGTGCCGCTGTTTGGTTTTTGTTAATTTATCCTCAAGCAGCCAGGTATCTATCGTCTCTTTGTAAGGATCAAGTTTAGACGGTCTTCCACTCTTTCTTTTGGCTGGTTCATTAAAGTCTGATTTTTCTATGTACTTCTTGACCGTACGGAAATCGTGGCCGGTTTCTCGGGCAATGGACCTTATTGATTTGCCTTTGTCAAAACGCTCTTTTTTGATATGCTTTATCTGTGTCATCGTCAACACCCTTTCTGCTTTCCCCCTTTGCATGTGTTTGCTGTACACACAAAAGGGTAGTGTATTTCCCGGGTGCTGGCGATGATTTTTTTCCAATTCACCGCTGTATTTTTAAGCTGCCATTCGCTGTATTTCTATTTTGCCAAAAACACAATCAATAACCTTGCCGAAACTTTGACAGATATTTTGAATGGATCGCTCGGTAGTTTGTTAGGTATTGAACTAGATACTTCCCAGTTCTATCACGATTTGGATCTGTTGAACAGCGTACAAGATATCGGTGGAGCGACCTGCATAGCAACGACAACTCTCAGCCCTGATGGCACAATGGCTGTAATTAATTTAGACCAAGGCTTAGGCCCAATCCTTACTCAAAATTTAATAGACATTCTGCAGAACCTGAAAACATCAATCAATAACTTGCATGCGAAAGGCATTGGCTTGGCGGACTTGATTAATTTAACGTTAGCGCCTTTAAAATTGACTGCAACATTAGCAATCGATAATTTGCTGACCCCTTTGCTTGGTGGTACAGACCCAACAGGTGTAGTAGATACACTTACTCAGCAATTGCTCGCAGCATCAGTACTTGGTGACACAACAATAACGATCCCAACAACAATTTATATTCCGGCGACATCTACAGGTGTAGTGGATTCTAAGTTTGTTGGTACAGTTGTGCAAACAGACTTGCTCAACGTTGACCTCCTTACCACGGCAGATGGCGTATCTAGCGTATTTTGGGCAGATCAAGCGCTGCCGGACGAGACCGCCCCGGAACCCCCGGTGATCACGTCAACGACCGGTAATTCAACCGATGGCTATACGGTCACAGGTACGGCGGAGCCAGGCTCTACGGTGACAATCTACGATGCGGGCCATGCGGTAGTAGGTACGGCCGTTACCGATGAGGACGGCAACTTCACTGTGACCTTGCCGGGAACAGTGGGTGCGGAGGCACAGTTGACAGCGACAGCGACGGATGCGGCAGGCAACGAGAGTGAGGAAACCCCATTCTCGACACCCGCCGATCCGGCGGACACCACCGCACCGGCAGGCGGTGGCGGTGGCGGTGGCGGCGGCGGAGGAAGCGGCACGGCCTACTACACGAACAAGGAGGACACCACGTTCTATGCGGTGTATGACGGGCCTGTGACCTACGAGCATAAACACTACATGAAGGGCTACGACACTGGCATCTTCGGGCCTGAGGACTACATCACCAGAGCTCAGGTGGCGGCCATCATCGCTCGCGCCTGCCTGGAGGGCTTCCAAGGGGGCACCGACTACGGTAACGGCGGCTACACCGACGTAGCAGACGACCACTGGGCGCGCAGCGCCATCGCATTCGTGACCACAGCGGGTGTGTTCGTGGGTGATGGCGAGGGCCATTTCGAACCCGACCGGCCCATCACCCGCCAGGAGTTCGCGCTGGTGCTTGCCCGGATGGCGGGCCTGCTGAATGTGGGAGAGATGCCCTTCAGCGACATCGGCACCACGGCGGACTGGGCGATCTCCGGCGTCTACACCGCCTACGCCAAGGGCTGGCTGCACGGTTTTTATATTGCCTGAAAGGTCAATAAAGCCGTTCCCCGTTTTAGCGGAGCGGCTTCGGAATACAAAGGGAGCGGTTTGCCCTGCCCCCCTGTGCGAGCTTGCTGACAGAGTTTAGATATCAGCCCCTGGTGGCAGAACAGATTGGATGTTTTTAAAAAGCCGAGGTTGAGAAAGAAAGTTGGATGCTGGAAAATCTAGGGTTACAATTTTGATAACTATATTGATTGAGAGGTTTAAATCCGGGAAGCGGAGCACAGTGTCCACTTAGACCAACCAGAGTGTTTTGCGGCTGTCGTCGGATTCTTCATACGTTCAGTTGGAACAGTCATTGATTCATGAATGGGGTCATTTACATAGTTGGGGATACGTCCTCCTGCAATGGCTTATCTGCAATAACAGGGAAATTTACTTTGCAACATCAGGGAATTCTTCTGTAATTCCGGGTAAATTGATTATGCAACAAAGACAAAATGATAAGAGGGGCATTAAAGAAGCGTTCACTTAGGGATTGAAGAAAAACTTAAATGAACAGCTTCAAGCGGGGCAAA
>LFSQ01000008.1 GCA_001512785.1 Syntrophomonas sp. DTU019 | reverse complement strand
GTTTTAGGTTGTGATTATCGGGTATCATCTGGTATAATGCGTAGTAGAAGCTACTTTGTTTAAAAGTGTTTTCAACTAACATAAAAAGCATTCCCTCCCAAGTGTAATGTGTTTTTGCCTGACTTAGTTATACTACATGAGGGTATGCTTTTTATTTTTTATTCGGACTTTTTCAGTGGTCTCGGACCGTCCCCATTTGTCACCGTCCCCATTTGTCACCCTTGTCAGGATTTCTGTCGTTTTACCTATGCAATAATGTTGTAACGCCCCATGGAACGCAGGCGCTGATAGCGCTGTTCAGCAAAGCTGCCGCCATTTTCCATCACCTCGTAGAGATTCCGGGCTATGGCTTCCTTGACCCGGGTTATGGTCTCTAATGGATCAGTATGAGCCCCGCCGATAGGCTCGGGTACGACCTCATCAACGATATTGAGGCTTTTCAGATCATCAGCGGTTAATTTCAGGGCTGCAGCCATTTCTTCGGCCCGATTGGGGTCTTTGGCCAGGATTGAACCGCAGGTCTCCGCTGAAGCTACTGAAAATACGGAGTTGGAAAGCATGATTAAGCGGTCACCTACCCCTAAAGCCAGAGCCCCGCCGCTGCCGCCTTCCCCTATCACGGTGGATATAATCGGCACATTCAGGCCGGCCAACAACATGAGATCCTGCGCAATAGCTACCGGTTGCCCGCGTTCTTCAGCACCGGCACCGGGATAAGCACCCTGTGTATCTATGAAGGTCAAAACCGGACGGCCGAATTTTTCCGCCTGCTTCAACAAACGGTGCACTTTCCGGTATCCCTCCGGGTGAGGCATGCCGAAATTGCGCTTGATATTCTCATTGGTGTCTTTGCCGCGCTGATGGCCGATGACTGTCACCGGCATGCCGTTAAAGGTGCCAATACCGCCCACAATAGCCGGATCGTCCCCGTAATACCGGTCGCCGTGCAGTTCTATCCATTCATCGCATATATGGTCCAGGTACTGTATGGTGGTTGGCCTCTCCGGATGCCGGGCCAAAAGCACTTTTTCCCAGGGGGTGAGGTTCTGATACTTCTGATCCCGGATGGACTTGAGCTTGCCCTCCAGCACCTTGATTTCACTGCTTAAATCAAAATCCAGAGTCCCTGATAATTCTTCCAGCTCTCTGATTTTGTTCTGTATGTTTTTATACTTGTCTTCATAATCAAACTGTCTTTTAACCATGGTTACCTCCCAGATGCAGCCTCAAAAGCTGCCCGATCACAGCAGGCAGTTCGGCTCTATCCACCACCAGGTCGAGCATGCCGTGTTCTAATTGGAACTCAGCGCGTTGAAACCGTTCTGGCAGACGCTGCCCCAGGGTTTGCTCAATCACCCGCGGTCCGGTAAACCCGATTAAAGCACCGGGCTCAGCTATGATGAAGTCCCCCAGGCCGGCGAAACTGGCCGGCACCCCGCCGACTGTGGGATGGGTCATTACGGATATATACAGCAGGCCCTGTTTATGAAATCTCTCCAGAGCTGCGCTGGTTTTGGCCATCTGCATCAAGGACAGCATGCCTTCCTGCATGCGCGCGCCGCCGGCCACAGCAAAAGTAATCAGCGGACAGGTCCGCTCGATGGCCTTCTCCACCGCCCGGCTGATTTTTTCCCCTACTACCGACCCCATGCTTCCCATCAGGAAACGCGAATCCATTATGCCCAGAACCACCTGATATCCCTGTACTCTGGCTGCCCCGGTAATGATGGCTTCTTTAAGCCCGGTCTTTTCGCGGGCTTCAGCCAGCTTCTCATCGTATCCCGGGAAGCCCAGGGGATTGCAGGAACTGAGCTCAGTGTCCCATTCCTCAAAACTGCCGGGATCCGCAATCCAGTTTAAGCGCTCATGAGCAGTCATCGGGAAATGGTAGCGGCAAAACGGGCAGACCTTGAAGTTCTCCCGCAGCTCCTCTGCAGATATTCCCGAAGCGCACTGCGGGCAGACGGTTTGGTCCGGTTTGGGCGGTCTGTGAGGCAAGGCCTCCTGAGGAACAGGTATATATTTAGTTTTTCCAAATGAGCGTTTTAACATATACTCCTCCGTCTACTCCTGGTTCTCTACCAGTGCAAACATAAACTCCCCGCTGCATACAGTCTCCCCATCAATGGTGATCTTCCCCTTGCCTTTGCCGATGCTCCCCCTGATCGCGGTCAGTTCGGTGCTGATCAGCAGGCTTTCTCCAGGGAGGGCCGAACGCTTGAAGCGAATGCGGTCCACCCCAGCAAACATGGCTATTTGGCCCTGATACTGGGGCTGGGCTAAAAGCGCGCAGGCCCCCACCTGAGCCATGGCTTCAATCATCAGCACCCCCGGCATAACCGGTTTGCCGGGGAAATGGCCGGCAAAGAACGGCTCATTGATGGTCAGGTTCTTTATGCCCACTGCTTTCTTCCCGGGTATCAGCTCTGTGATGCGATCCACCATCAAAAAGGGATAACGATGGGGTATGATTTTCATGATTTCATTTATATCCAGATTAACAGTCATTGATCTATACCTTTCTCACCACCAGGGCCGCGTTATGGCCCCCAAAACCGAGCGAATCAGACATAGCCACCGACAGCGGTTTGGATCTGGCCTCTACAGGGGTATAGTCCAGATCACATTCCGGATCCGGGTTTTCCAGGTTCAAGGTCGGCGGTATGATATCGTTGTGCAACGACAACACGGTTGCAATCAGCTCAACTGCACCGGCTGCCCCCAGCATATGCCCGGTAGCCGCCTTTATCGAACTCACGCTGAGCTTGTAGGCGTGCTGCCCGAAAACCGCCTTGATGGCTTTGGTTTCCATCATATCATTCAAATCAGTACCGGTACCGTGAGCATTGATGTAATCAACCTGTTCCGGACTGATACCGGCATCCGCCAGGGCATTCTTGAAGGCCAGAGCTGCACCTTTTCCCTCTGGATCAGGTTGCACCACATGAACCGCGTCACCGCTGGCCCCGTAACCTATCAATTCGGCATAGATACGGGCCCCGCGCCGCCTGGCGTGTTCCATCTCCTCCAGGATTAAAATCCCGGCTCCTTCCCCCATAACAAAACCACTTCGATCTGCATCAAAAGGACGGCAAGCCTTGTCAGGTTCATCATTTCTGGTTGATAAGGCCTTGGCGGCACAAAATCCGGCAATGGATATGGGAGTAATGGCTGCTTCGGTCCCGCCGGTAATCATTATGTCGGCTTCGCCGCGGCGGACAAATCCCAAGGCCTCACCGATGGAATTGGTTCCCGAGGCACACGCTGTAACTGTACACCCATTGGGCCCATGCACCCCGAACATTATAGATACCTGCCCGGAGGCCATGTTGGCGATCATCATGGGAATAAAAAAGGGATTGACACCGGACACACCCCGTTTGAGCAGAGCGTTATGCTGTTGCTCCAGGGTCTCGATGCCGCCTATACCCGATCCTATCCATACCCCGGTGCGCTGCCGGTCCAGCACCGCAAAATCCAAAGCCGCATCAAGGGCCGCCTGTTTGGCAGCAGCACAAGCGTACTGTACAAACAGGTCCATGCGCCGGGCATCTTTACGTGGGATATACTGTTGCACGTCGAAGTTCTTCACCTGCGCAGCTATCCTGGTGGGAAACTGGCTGGCATCAAAACGGTCGATCAAGCCAATCCCACTGCGTCCGGCTACTAGGTTGCTCCAGAACTCATCTTTATCAAGACCGACCGGGGACACAACCCCCAAACCGGTTATCGCTACCCTGCGTTCTGGCATCCCATCACCCCTGTTCCAAAATTATCTTCTACAGCCTGGCCTCAACGTAATCAACCACGTCCTGTACGGTTTTCATCTTTTCAGCAGCCTCTTCCGGAATCTGAATGTCAAACCTCTCTTCCAAAAGCATCAGCATTTCCACGATGTCCAGTGAGTCGGCTTCCAGATCGTCTGCAAAGCTGGATTCCAGAGTAATCTGATCTTCCGGAATATCCTTGATCTCAACAATAATCTTCTTGAGTTCTTCAAAAACTGACATGCTTAACATCCTCCTTTATTTGAGCAAAATAACTGATTCGCGCTTTGCGAACCAAGCTTGATTCAGATTTTAATTTACAGGCCTCCCAGGCCACCGTCAACCCGGATCAACTGCCCGGTAATATAGTCTGCCCGGGGTGATACCAGAAAAGCCACCACCCCCGCAACATCCTCCGGGGTGCCCAGCCTGCCCAGGACAATCCGGTCAGCTATGTGCGCAGTCTGCGCATCGCTAAGCTGTGCAGTCATATCGCTCTGTATATAGCCTGGCGCCACCACATTGGCGGTTATACCGCGACGCCCGTATTCCTTGGCCAAAGAATAGGTAAACCCCAGCAGTCCGGATTTGGAGGCTGCATAGTGAACCTGCCCGGCATTGCCGCTGACACCGACTACCGAGGAGATACTCACGATTCTGCCATAGCGCCTTCTAACCATATGTTTAACCGCAGCCCGGCTGCAATAAAAGGCCCCGTACAAATTGGTCTTTAAAACCTGATCCCATTCCTCATCACTGATGCGCAGCACTAAGTTGTCCTTATTGATCCCGGCATTGTTGACCAGAATATCGATCTGGCCCAGGGCTTTGACCGTCTGCTCGACCAATTGCTGCGCTGACTGCGAACAAGAGACATCGGCCCCCAATACCACCGCCTTGCTGCCCAGGGCTTCGATTTCCCGAGCAACCTCCTCGGCATCGCGGCGATGGGCTGCATTCACCTCATCTTCCACCTGGCTGCTTTCATAATAATTGACCGCTATCTGACAGCCCTCTTGGGCCAGGGCCAGGGCTATGGCCCTGCCAATGCCCCGCGAACTTCCGGTTATCAGCGCTACCCTATTACTCATTTGGTATTCACCTTCTCAATCACTTTTTGCAGGCTATTTACATCGTTCACCTGGCCCAACACCCGGTTTTTATCGATCTTCTTGATCAAACCGGATAAAGTGCTGCCCGGGCCTACTTCTATAAAATAATCAACCTGATCCATCATATAGCGTATGCTCTGCTCCCATCTGATCGGGGAATAGAGCTGCTTGAGCAGCAGTTCCGCGAAGAGTGAAGCTGGATTGGGGGCAGCATTCACATTGCTGACCACCGGCACCAGCGGTTCTTTCCAGTTGACCGCTTCCAAATGAGGCCGCAGCTGCTCAGCGGCTGGTTTCATCAATTCGCTGTGGGAGGGCACGCTGACTGCCAGGGGCATTACCCGGCCCCCCAGGGCCTGCAGTTGGGCTGCTACCCTCTGCACCGCTTCGCTGCGGCCGGATATCACATACTGCCCGGGGCAGTTATAGTTGGCAATCGACACCATGCCCTCATCGGCGTCGCAAGCCATTTGCACAGCTTGATCATCCAATCCCAGAACTGCGGCCATAGCCCCTTCTCCGGCCGGCACCGCCGCCTGCATGAATCTGGCGCGAAGCTGGACCAGGGGTATGGCTTCCTGCAATGACAGGGCCTGGGAGTAAACCAGGGCGGAGTATTCTCCCAGGCTTAAGCCGGCTACCATTACAGCCTCAATGCCGTGTTCTCTTAAAACCTCGCCTGCGGCCACACTGCTGGTTAATAGCGCAGGCTGGGCAAACTCAGTCTGGTTGAGCTTATCCTTGGGCCCGGCAAAACACAATTGGCTTAAAGCGTAGCCGGTTGCAAGGTCAGCCTCTTCAAATACTTTCCGGGCTGAGGCAAAATTATCGTACAAATCCTTTCCCATGCCTACCTGCTGTGCACCCTGACCGGGAAAAACAAATGCCAGGCGCATGTTATTCCCCTCCCAATCGCTTCTGCACCCGCCGGGCATCCTCGACGAGGTCTTTGATGATCTCTGCGGCGGGTTGAACCCGATTGACCAATCCGCATATCTGCCCGGCCAGAACACTGCCTTCATCCACTTCGCCTTTGAGGGCTGCAGCAGGATAGCGCCCCCGCCCCAACTCCTGCAAATACTCTTTGCTGGCTCCTGATTCCTCAGCCTGCAGGTACTGGCGGGTAAAGCGGTTATGTATAGCCCTGACCGGATGCCCGGTGCTGCTTCCGCATACCACCGTAGCCCGGTCGCGGCTTTGAATTACTCTTTGCTGATAAGCCTCATGCACATCACATTCAGCAGCGCAGATAAAGCGGGTACCAATCTGAACCCCCTCCGCGCCCAGGGCCATAGCTGCCATATAGCCCCGACCGTCCGCTATGCCGCCGGCGGCGATTACCGGTATATCCACCGCATCAACTACCATCGGCACAATGCACATGGTGGTCATTTCACCCACATGCCCTCCTGATTCCATCCCTTCCACAATCAGGGCATCGGCGCCCAGCCTGCTCAAACGCCTCGCCAGAGCTACTGAGGCCACCACGGGCAGCACTTTGATGCCGGCGTTTTTGAGTGCTTCCATGTAGCGCCCCGGATTTCCTCCTCCGGTGGTGACGACATTTACCCCCGATGTAATCACCAAATCGACTACAGCGTCGATATGAGGTGAAGTCATCATAAGGTTAACCCCAAATGGGCGGTCGGTGACCTCTCTCACCCTGCGGATTTCCCTTTCTACCCAGGCGCGGTCGGCGTCACCGGCCCCTATTATGCCTAAGCCCCCGGCCTGTGAAACCGCACCTGCAAGTCTTCCCCCGGCAATCCAGGCCATAGCACCCTGCAGTATGGGGTACTGAATCCCCAACAAATCAGTTACTCTATTGGTAAACACATCAATCCCTCCCCCAACGCAGCAAAATACCGCCAAAGGTGAGACCGGCCCCAAATGCCACCATCAGGACCAGGTCTCCCGGCTGCAAACGGCCTTCCTCATGCGCCTGTGACAAACCCAGGGGAATACAGGCAGCAGATGTATTGCCGTACATATCCAGATTGATCAAGGTTTTTTCCGCAGGGATATTCATTCTTTTCATAGCCGTTTTAATGATGCGCAGGTTGGCCTGGTGGGGAACAAATAAATCCACATCATTGTATGTAAAACCCGCTTTTTGCAGAACTCGGGTGCTGATCTCAGAGGTTATGCGGGTCGCAAAGCGGAACACCTCAGGACCGTTCATCTTCACATAATGCAGGCGATTTTGCACCGTTTCCAGCGAAGCCGGCATGGCCGAGCCCCCGGCAGGCAAGCATAAATATTTAGCACCGCTGCCGTCGGCCCCTATAATAGAGCTCAGTATCCCATAATCAGAACTGCCTTTGCCTACCACAGCCGCACCGGCCCCGTCACCGAAAAGGACACAGGTATTGCGGTCTTGATAGTCAAGGATGCGGGTCAGTATTTCCGCCCCGATGACCAGAATGTACTGGTAGTCCCCTGCCAGCAGGTATTTTTCAGCTATATCCAGGGCATAAACAAACCCCGTACAGCCGGCTGATAAATCGAAGGCTGCCGCGTTGGTTGCCCCTAGAAGATCCTGTACTATGCAGGCGGTTGAGGGAAAGTACATATCCGGGGTTGCAGTGGCCACAATTATCAAGTCCAATTGCTGAGCGGACAGCCCGGCCCTCTCCAGGGCCATGACAGAGGCCTGATAGGCTAAGTCCGAGCATTTTGTAGGTTGATCGGCAATTCGCCTTTCTCGAATACCACTGCGCTCAACGATCCACTCATCAGAGGTGTCCACCATTCGCTCCAGATCTTGGTTGGTGAGCCGGCGCTCCGGCAAGGCATGCCCGACACCGAGGATTTGAGCCTTCACTGCTGAAATCACCTCATCTAAACATTCAGCCCAATGATGTGTTCACATTTTCGTGCACAATGCATGTTGAAGTTATTAAACCAGTATTATTGCTGAAAGTCAATAACAATTCCATTATTGCCTTATTATTTACATTTAATTCCTGTTTTTTCAAGTCTTTCTATAGCTATCGGGCAGAATAGCAGAGGAGCCCAAATAACAGCGAAACTTTTAGATATTTGCATGTTCACTCATTTTATGGTGTAATAATCTAATCATAGTAATTCGCCCAGACGGCGTAAAAAACTGAGGTTGGCAAGAACGTTTATCGCAATGATCCAGCCACAGTAATTCGAGCAGGAGGGTTCACCGTGCAGCTGCCGGAGTTAAAAATAGGCCATCTTAAACCCCGCTTCCCGATTGTGCAAGGAGGCATGTCGATCAAGGTTTCAACCGCATCGCTGGTGGCGGCTGTAGCCCGCTGCGGCGGTATAGGGGTAATCGGCGGAACCGGCATCAGCCTGGATGAACTACGTGAAGAGATTCGCACCGCCCGCAGGCTGAGCCAAAACCAGGGCATTATCGGAGTAAATATCATGTATGCCGCCCGGGAGTTTATGCAGTTGGTCAAAACCGCTATCAGCGAACGTATTGATGTCATATTTACCGGAGCTGGATTTTCCAGAGAGGTTTTTAACGAGTGCAAGCAATCACAAACCCCGGTGGTTTCGATTGTCTCATCCAGCCGCGCCGCTGTGCTGGCCGAAAAATCCGGAGCCGCTGCAGTGGTGGCTGAAGGCTGTGAGGCTGGTGGCCATCTGGGCACTGATCGCTCCATCAAGGAGATACTGCCGGAAATTAAGAGTGCAGTTAAAATACCGGTAATCGCTGCCGGTGGCATTACCGACGGATACGACATGGCAGAGATGATTCGCCTGGGTGCGGATGGGGTGCAGATAGCCACCCGTTTCCTGCTCAGCGAGGAATGCGATGTGGCCGAAGAATACAAACAAGTCTATTTGAATGCCCGCCCGGAAGATGTCATAATCGTCAAGAGCCCGGTCGGGCTGCCTGGTCGGGCCATCAGAAATGCCTTTACCGATCTTATCGCCGCAGGGGAGGCTCCCCTGGCCGAAGAATGCTCGGCCTGCCTGCGCCACTGCTCGGGGGATTACTGTATCAAAGAAGCCTTGCTCAATGCTCGTGATGGCAAAGTAAATGAAGGACTAATCTTTTCCGGTGCCAATGTGCACAAGATTAAAAGCATCTTACCGGTTGCGCAGATATTCCAAAACATCCTGCTGGAATACTCCCTGGCTTAGCCTGTTTGCCGGTAGCGTAATTGCTTATATAAGCATTTGCTGGTTCGAATAAGCAATTGTATGGGGCAATTTAGTCCTTCCTGCATAGCCAGTGTGCTGTCAACTTCTCTTGATCTCAGTTTAACTCACGTCTTAGAAAAGTAGATGGCATCGCTTGAGGCGCTGCCGTAAAACCCGCTGCTGTTCTGCTCTCGATATCATTTCTGGTCCGGGCTTTTTTATGCTTCCATGCCGGATTTATTCTAACCCGGAAATTTCCATCGACATATATCGGTATACAATTAGGCTGTCAGTATACTATAATGAAGGCAACGAAGATAGATTATGGCAACAGCGAGTATCGTCAGAAATCAGCCCGGCATAACATTTATCAAGGGTTGAAGCGAAAAAAATCCGCTGGCTGCTGTCCGGCGGTGAAAGAGGTGTGCTTATGGAGTTGGGTAATAGGGTCATAATCAATCAAAAAGGGCATTTCTACAATAACTGCATCGGTGTAATAGTGGGCAAGAGAGGCTTCAGGGCTCCCGGAGATCCGATGTATTTATTGATGATGGAAGATCACCGTAAAATCCTGATCGTTCCGGAGTCTATGCTTGCTCTATGCGAAAATGACGATGAGAATAAAGGGCCCAGCAGGTTGCTGTTTAGATCCCGGGACAACTAGGCAGGTCGAGCAATCACGTGAACTACCAGCCGCAGCCCCTAACCCAGCGCTATTTTTATTGTCCTCTATGCGGGGGAGCCCTTAAATACCAGCAATACGATGAACGTCTGCGTTTAACCTGCCAGCAATGCGGGTATATACTTTATGAAAACCCCATCGTCGGCGTTGCTGCCATTGTATTCAACGAAGCGGGCGAGCTTTTACTGGGACGCAGGAAGGGCGGTAAATATCACGGCTTGTGGTGCATCCCATGCGGTTATTTGGAGTATGATGAGGACGTATATGAGGGGACCAAACGGGAATTCAGGGAAGAAACCAATTTAACCATCGAGATTATCCGAGTATTTACGGTGCAGTCCAACTTCCATGACCCGGAGCGACACACCGTGGGCATTTGGTTTCTGGCCAAGGTTATAAAAGGCACACCTCGGGCAGGCGATGACCTTGATTTAGTCGAATACTTTCCCCTGGATAAGATCCCCGAGCTGGCTTTTCCGACCGATCATGTTGTTATCGAAATGCTGCGACGGGAAAGATCTGCATCCGGGGAGTCCAACCTTCATCCTGACCGCATCCCAACCACAACCTGATACAGCAGTATTCATTTTGAGGAGGATGTATACATGTCGTGTGTTTATCACCAGGGAGAAGAGACTATAGAAACCTGCACTTTATGCTGGAAACCCATCTGCGCGGAATGTATATTGGTAGCCCGGGAATTTGGGTTTACTACCCTTTGTCCCAAATGCGTGCGGACTATAACCGGCTATTGGTTCGAACTGGATGAACGGGTTGAGCGCGATTAAGAGCGATGGGTGCTGATGCAGCCGAATCCATCGATATGTTTTACCACTCTTTTGGCCCTTGCATCAATCACCTCCCCCTAGAGAATCTCATCGGCTTGCATACAGTCAGACACTCCTGCCAAATTAAGCAGCTCCCCATGGAGAATTTGTGTTCTCTATAATTGTAATTAATTGTTTATTTTTCAATTAAATGGTTGATAATACGCAGCCATTACCTCTTAAAGCCCTGTCTATAATCGCGGGTCAAGCTTTAAGCTGTGAAACACGCGGCTAAATCAGCGGTTCGTCGCTTGGACTATAGAAAGCAAATAGGCGGCGTCTCAATTGGAATATTTTCATGACTGGTAGACGGCTGTTGAGAACAAATATAATTCTCCTAGAAGGATTACAATAATCTATAATCTAAGTTGTGATGCTCTCCCGGATGTGTAATCCAAAAGCAGGGGCAATTGCAGCAGGTGATGGAGCGTATGCACATAGCAGCGGCCTTCAAGCAGTATATGTCCAGGCTATTATAATTTTTTATAATTTCATATCAAACTGCAGTAATATCTAGAAGGAGTTTTGGTCTATTGGCAACCATCAAGGAGGAATCGGATGGAAATACCCCTGCTCAATGATATCGTGCTGATTTTTGGTCTGGCCATTGTCGTTATCTACATCTGCCACAAGATTAACATCCCCAGTGTGGTGGGATTATTGATTACCGGCGTGCTTACCGGGCCGCACGGTTTTGGGATGGTTAATAATGTGGAAAGCGTTGATGCCCTGGCCGAATTGGGGATTATACTGCTGCTTTTCACTATCGGTATCGAGTTTTCACTGCGCCAGCTCCTGCAGATTAAAAAAAGCGTCTTTCTGGGGGGAGCATTGCAGGTAGTGTTTACCTCCCTGGCGGCCATGCTGATTATGATGGAAATCGGATATGCCTGGAATGTATCATTGTTCATCGGCTTTCTGGTCTCACTCAGCAGCACGGCTATTGTGCTGAAGTTGATTCAGGACCGTTCCGAGATTGACTCTCCCCATGGCCGCAATATACTGGGCATACTGATCTTTCAGGATATCGTTATTATTCCCATGATGCTGCTTACTCCCCTGTTGGCCAATACTGCGGGGGGAGGCGGGGAATCGGTAATACTGCTGCTATTTGAAATCTCCCTGGTTTTGCTGTTTTTGTATTTGGGCGCTCGGTGGATAGCGCCTTTTGTCTTTCACCACATCGCCCGCCAGCAAAGCCGGGAATTGTTTCTGCTAAGTACTGTAACCATGGGTTTGGCTGTGGCCTGGCTGACCTCCAGCATAGGCCTGTCTCTCTCCCTGGGGGCCTTTTTAGCCGGGTTGATCTTGTCCGAGTCGGATTACAACCATCAAGCCCTGGTCAGCATTCTGCCCTTTAGGGATGTATTCACCAGTCTATTCTTTGTTTCCGTAGGGATGCTGTTCAGTGTTCATACATTTATGAAGAATCCCCTGATATTGATTGGAGCTGCCCTGTTAATCCTCCTGGTTAAAGCGGTAGTTGCAGGGGGAGTGGTGGTATCGCTGGGCTTTCCCATCAGAACCGCCATCCTGGCGGGTTTGGCCCTTAATCAAGTGGGCGAGTTCTCATTTATCCTCTCCCGGGTAGGACTGGATTACCAGCTGCTGAGCCCGGAGTTTTACGAGTTGTTTATCATTGTATCCGTCCTGACCATGGCTGTCACACCGTTCAGCATCGCTGTCAGCCCGCGTATCGCGCAGGCGTTTTTGCGACTGCCGCTGCCCGCCAAGATTAAGACCGGCATGGATGTCGATCTGGAATCACCCCGGGAAAGCCTAAACGACCACCTGGTAATCATCGGCTTCGGGATAAATGGCAGGAATCTGGCCAGGGTTGCTGCAGCTACCGGTATACCATATATGATTATAGAAATGAACCCTGATGTGGTGAGGAAGGAAAGGGAAAACGGCGAACCCATATTTTTTGGGGATGCCATTCATTTGGAAGTGCTTCAGCAGGCTAACATCGATTCCGCCAGGGTTGTGGTGGTAGCCATATCAGATGCCAGCGCGACCACCAGAATAGTGGATTTGATCCACAAAACCAATCCGCAAGTACACATAATTGTTCGCACCCGTTATTTACAGGACATTCAGGGGCTTTACGACCTGGGGGCCAATGATGTCATTCCCGAGGAGTTTGAAACCTCTATAGAGATTTTCACCCTGGTGTTGAAGAAATACCTGGTGCCCAAGGTAGATATAGAAAGGTTTATAGATGAGGTGCGGCAGGACGGTTATCAGATGCTGCGCAGCCTGTCCGGGAAATCCCCTACTTTTCAGGATATCAAGCTGCACTGCTATGATGCCGAAATCGCCAACCTGAGAGTGGAAAGCGGGGCGTTTCTCGCAGGCAAGACCCTGGGGGAAGCTGATCTCAGGAATCAGTACGGTGTTTCTATTCTGCTGATTCAGCGTGGCGCAGATACCATAATCAACCCCGGGGCCGATGTGACCCTGGAAGCTGGTGATCAAGCAGTATTACTGGGGACTCCTGATCGTATCAAAGCAATGACGCAGTTGCTGGGAGGAAGCTTTAGGAGAAATAGAATGGAAGCCCCGAGCCGGGATGAGGTCAGCCGGGGTGGGGATGTGGCTTAATAGCAGAGACTCCCGGCCGGCGTCCAGCCAGGTCTGGGGTAAGCATCTGCCGCCAGCATTGTATAGCGATTCTGTCTCGTTGGATCATGTTCAGGATTCAATCAGCAACTGGTAATCCATACTTCCCAATCCGATCAGCTGCGCATATTCCAGGCCTTTCAACCAGTTGGTGTTGGGGTGGATCAATGTAAATTTGTCGTCTCCAGGTTTGCAGCCTTTGTCCGCCAGCATCGAAGCGGTCAGGGCCGGAGCCTGATTGACCATGTCGACACTGGCTTTGTCCAGAGCCACCGGATCATATGAAACCGCTATTCCCAGGTCGGGAACAATAGGAGCATCATTGTGGGACCAGCAATCGCAATAAGGTGATACTGAGGCGATGATGTTGATATGGAAATTCGGCTTGCCGCGAACTACTGCCAGGGCATATTCAGCGATCTTTTCCGCAGTCACCTCAGCCGATTGATCCCACACTACCTGTGCGGCATCGAAGCGGCACAGGGCTACACACTGCCCGCAGCCGATGCAGAGCTCTTCATCAATCTCCGCCTGCTCCTGTTCGTTGAGGGAAACAGCCTGCTGTGAGCAGTTTTCCACGCATATGCCGCAAGCCGTACAGTTTTCTCCCTCCATACGCGGTTTTGAGCTGGAGTGCATCTCCAGCTTGCCGCCCCTGGAGCCCGAGCCCATGCCCAGGTTCTTGATAGCCCCGCCGAAACCGGTCTGTTCATGGCCTTTGAAATGGTTGAGCGAGATGATTATATCGGCATCTGCTATCGCGCTGCCGATCTTGGCAGTCTTACAATGCCGCAGATCGAGGGGAATCTCCCGGTACTCGATGCCTTTGAGACCGTCGGCGATGATCACCGGGCAGCCTACGGTCAGGGGTGAAAAGCCGTTTTTCATGGCTGTTTCGAGGTGATCGATAGCATTGCTGCGCAGCCCGTGATACAGAGTGCTGCAATCTGTCAGAAATGGCTTGCCTCCCAGTTCCTTGATCATGGCAACCACTTCCGCGGCATAATTGGGCCTGATGTAGGCCAGGTTGCCGGGTTCGCCAAAATGCATTTTAACCGCTACCATCTGGTCTTTAAAGTCAATCTCACCGAATCCGGCTTTATTTATCAGGTTGCGAAATTTTTTGATCATATTCCGCCCCGGGCGGGTACGAAAGTCACAAAAGTAAACTTTGGCTGCATGCATATAATCAACCCTCCGTTATGTAAGCCCTTTTCGCAAAGTATAGCACAGCATCAGCCGCTCTCCAAAGTTGAAGGCCTTACTGCTGACCTTTTAACATCACGCTGGCCTGTATTAAATTGGCATGATATAGTCAATAAAAAGATTACTGATAATCCTGACACTGAAGGAAAAAACAGCTCAATGGGTTTAATGTGAGTACAATATAGTCAGGATTAAGCTTTGTAAAGATGCTGGTGGCGAACCAGTGGGCTTAGCGTTGCTTTGCGCTGAATACTTAACAGAGAGGATGGTTACATGATATCCGCACAGATTAAAAGCGATTTGCAAAACGCCTCTTGGATCAGGGCCATGTTTGAGGAAGGGGAACGCCTGCGCGGCATACATGGGGCCGACCAGGTGTTTGATTTCAGTCTGGGCAACCCCGATTATGAGCCGCCTGCAGCGGTCGGTGAAACCCTGAAGAAACTGGTGGTTGAAGATACTCCCGGCCTGCACCGCTATACCAGCAACGCCGGCTATATGGATGTGCGGGAAAAAATCGCGGCCAGGCTGGTCGAGGAAAGCGGCCTGTCCCTGACCGGCCAGCATATAATCATGACC
This sequence comes from Syntrophomonas sp. DTU019, assembly GCA_001512785.1. Classification (GTDB taxonomy): domain Bacteria; phylum Bacillota; class Syntrophomonadia; order Syntrophomonadales; family Syntrophomonadaceae; genus DTU019. The sequence continues at coordinate 1,404 of LFSQ01000008.1, read as the reverse complement.
TGCGGCGCTGCCGGGGGGCTTAACGTGGTCTTAAAGACCATACTCAACCCGGGCGATGAAGTCATACTGCTGGCACCGTACTTTGTGGAATATCACTTTTATGTCAACAATCATGGCGGCAAAGCGGTAGTGGTTCCCACCGGTAAGGATTTCCTGCCCGATCCGGACCTCCTGGCTGAGAGTATCACCCCCAAAACCCGGGCCATAATCATCAACTCCCCCAACAATCCCACCGGGGTGGTATATTCCCGGCAAACCCTGCAGGACATGGCCAAAGTGATCAATGCCAAAGAGCAGGAATACGGCACGACAATACTGGCCATCTCGGATGAACCGTACTATAAACTGGTTTATGAAGGGGCCAGGGTCACCAACCTGATGACTGTTTTCAAGAATGCCGCCATAGTCAACTCATTCAGCAAATCACTGGCTCTGCCCGGCGAGCGCATCGGATATATTGCGGTAAGCCCCAATATCGAGGCGGTTGAGCTTATGATCGATGGTCTGGTATTCTCCAACCGCATCCTGGGATTTGTCAATGCCCCTTCCATTTTTCAGAAGGTGGTAGCGGAATGCCTGGATGAAGGTCCGGACATTGTCGAATATCAACGCCGCCGGGATACGCTGTATAATCATATCACCGGGCTCGGTTTTACTTGTGTCAAGCCGCAAGGGGCCTTTTATCTCTTTCCCCAGTCACCCGAACCTGATGATGTAGCTTTCGTACAAAAAGCCCTGCAGTATAATCTGCTCCTGGTGCCGGGGCGGGGTTTTGCGATGCCCGGCTATTTTAGGCTGGCCTACTGCGTTGATTTTAAAACCATCGAAAGGGCTTTGCCGGCCTTTGAAAAGCTGGCCAAGCATTATTTCTAAATCTCCGGGAAAAACCACCGCGAGGCCTGATGCGAATAACTGAACCAGTCCGGGCTTAAAACTGCCTTTTGATGCATTGCGCGGACTGGTTCGGTAGTAGCGATTCCAGGTTGGCCTGACTTACGGCCTGTGGCTTACGGGGTGCAGGAAAAGGGTTATCCATACAAACCCATGTGATTAGATTATAATAGTGAGTGACAGCAATCTTATCTAAGTGAGTGATATTATGGGAGGGTTTTTATCGAGCGTAAGGGCTTCTTTTCCTGCCCAGGGCCTGCCTCAGTCCCGAATCTTCTTAAGCACCAATATGTCAGTAATTGAAACCTCATTCTTAGCACTTGATACTTGTATCTGCGATCAGTTTCATTTTCTGATTCCCCTGCGTCAGGCCCCGCTCATCAGAACCGGGAATAAGCTGTATAAACTCAAGACGATGAGCGTTTTCCCCTGTAATCCCATGCAGGCTCATCAAGGTAGTGTAAAGTTTTAGTAGGTAAAAAGGGGTCAGAGATAGAAAAGAGACCTCAAAAA
>LFSQ01000017.1 GCA_001512785.1 Syntrophomonas sp. DTU019 | reverse complement strand
GTGAAAGCGGCAGCGGTAACCGGTGCCATCGATCTCATTATTGACGGTGACTGAAGCATCCAGTATGGTGAGGTGGGGCTGGCTGAAAACAAGGTCGAGCAGATCCGGCCGGTGCAGAGCCAAATAGGCCAGGTCAGTGGCATAGAACACCGGAGAATAATGACCACAGCAGCCCTTGCCGTCCTGACGGGGACACTCCCGGCACAGGTCCACTTCAATATAGCTGCGCAGCCCGCGATTATGAAAAGTCAAACGGATTTCTCTGTCTGCCATGGTTTAAGTGTTTACCCTGTTATGACTAATATTCTAATTATAGAATTTTTACGCCGTGGGGAAAAGGATTAATTGCTCAAGATTAGCGTGCTAGTAAAATCAGTTTTTAACTTTACCATACCCCGGCCACCGGGGCCCAGCAAAGCTGGGGAGGATTTCGGCAGGCCCGGCCTCAGTGTGTTATGATATACAAAGAGGCGAGTTGAAAGGAGGTAGGGTATGTCTGCTCTTCAATGGGTCCTGGTGGCATTGGTCTGCGGCATCATTGAGTTGGCTTCTGCCGGGTTATGGTTTTTATGGCTGGCCCTGGCAGCTTTGTTGACCGCATTGGGGATAAAAACAGGGCTCTTGCTCTCACTGCAGGCACAGCTGTTGGTCTTTGCTGTATTTACTCTGGCTTTCATCGTTTTTACCCGGCCTTTGGCCTTAAAGTTCCTGGAAACCAAGGATACCCCCAGCAATGTGAACGCCCTCATAGGTCAATACGGCATAGTAACCCAGGCAATTTCCCCCATTCATTACGGGCAGGCCAAGGTAAACGGAGAGATTTGGACGGCAACCGCAGCAGAAGACATTGAAGTTGATGCACGCATCAGAGTAGTGGGCATTGAAGGGGTTAAGCTGCTGGTGGAGAAAGCCCCCCGGGAACAATAGCTGAAAGGAGTGTATTTTTTTGCTGACCGTATTTGTTAACTTTATCTTGCTGGTATTTGTGGTGGGGATGCTGTTTTCCTCCATCAGAATTATCCGCCAGTCATCAGTAGGTATTGTGGAGCGGCTGGGAAAGTTTCATAAAAAGGCCGAGCAGGGCATTAACGTGATCATACCCTTGATCGACACCTTCCGCGCCAAGGTGGACTTGCGCGAACAGGTGGTGGATTTCCCGCCTCAGCCGGTTATTACCAAGGACAACGTCACTATGATGATTGATACGGTAGTTTACTACCAGGTTACCGATGCGTTTAAATTTGTTTATGAAATAGCCAACCCCATACTGGCGATTGAGAACCTTACCGCTACCACCTTGAGAAATATTGTGGGTGAACTGGAGCTGGATCAAACCCTGACCTCCCGTGACATTGTCAACACCAAGCTGCGGGCTATTCTGGATGAAGCTACGGACAAGTGGGGGATCAAGGTGAACCGGGTGGAGCTCAAGAACATTCTGCCCCCGCAGGATATTCAGACCGCCATGGAGAAACAGATGCGGGCCGAGCGTGAAAAGCGTGAGGCGATTTTGCGCGCTGAAGGTCAGAAAACCGCAGCCATTCTGGAAGCGGAAGGCTTAAAACAGGCTGCCATCCTGAAAGCCGAGGCGGTAAAAGAAGCGGCCATCCGTGAAGCCGAGGGAAGTCGCCAGGCCAAAATACTCAATGCCGAAGGTGAAGCCCAGGCTATACTCAATGTGCAAAAGGCTATTGCCGACAGCCTGGTGATGCTGCGTGAAGCGGCCCCTGACCAAAAGGTCTTGTCTTTGAAGTCGCTGGAAACCTTGAAGAGCATGGCTGAAGGCCAGGCTACCAAGCTGATCATTCCCGGCGATCTGGCGGGGTTGGCCGGGGTATTCGCCGCCTTGAAGGAAAGCGTCGGTGATGCGGCAAAAGCGGCTGAGTAGATTGGCTTAAAGGGGCAGGGCGGCATAAAGCCGTCTCTTGATGCAGTTTGCATTTTTCAGCCATGGCAGGTATCATTTACCTTAGATTGTTGCAAGGCTTTAAAAAGTTGTATTGCCAGCCCTGGCAGGGAGAGATGCAGCTTGAATTCAGCTAATAAGCTGGCGGTAATAGGAGGAACCTTCGATCCAGTACACTACGGGCACTTGATCGCAGCAGAGCATGCCCGGGTCGAATTGGGCATTGACAAAGTGGTTTTTATTCCTTCCGCCAGGCCTCCACACAAAGCTAACGAAAAGGTAACTGATTGGGAACACCGCTGTCGCATGCTGCAGTTGGCCATAGAGGACAACCCGGCTTTTGAAATCTCATCACTGGAGGGGCCCCAGCGTGGCATTTCCTACACCATCGATACCATTCACAGCTTGCAGAAGGCCAATCCTGAGAGAAAAATATACTTCGTGATGGGTGCTGATGCCTTGCTGACAATTGACACCTGGAAAGACTATCGCCAATTGATAGATTTGTGCTGTTTTGTGGTAGTTACCCGGCCCAATTATACCCTGGACCGGAGCCACCCGGTGCTGGCTGCTTTGCCGGAGCATTGGTGGCAGCAGATGAAGCAGGTGGAAATACCCCTGATGGATATTTCCTCCACTGATATCCGCAGGCGGGTAGCCAGCGGAAAAACCATCAGGTACCTGCTGCCCGATGCAGTTCGAGAGTATATTTTGCAGAATAACCTCTATCGAGGGGGAATGATATCGTGATCGGCCCCAAGGAAGCATTGGAGATAATTCGCTTCAAATTGTCCCGCAGCCGTTTCAAACACTCAATACAGGTGGCCAATACAGCCAGAGAGATGGCAGCCCGGTACGGATTCGATGAAGAGCGGGCTTATTTGACCGGTTTGCTGCACGACTATGCCAAAGGCATCTCCGGTCAGGAACTGATCGATCTGGCTGAAGATTACGGTATCGAATTGGACCCTATTGACCGGGAGGTTCCGGATCTCCTGCACGGGCCGGTGGGCGCCTGCCTGTTGGCCGATGAGCTGGATATAGATGATCAGGAGCTGCTGCATGCCGTCAGCGCACACACCCTCGGCTGTTTGGATATGAATGATCTGGACAAGATAATTTACCTGGCTGATATGATTGAGCCGGGAAGGGATTACCCGGGTATGGAAAGGCTGCGCTGCCTGACCCTGCGCAACCTGGACTACGGCATGCTCTTAGGATTGGAAACCACCATCAAGTACTGCCTGGAGCGGGGGCGCCTGCTGCATCCCCGTACGGTTGAGGTGAGGAATCAATACCTGCGCTTGCTGGGAAATATGATGGATTTGGCATAATGCTGGAATAATAACAAGGGGGATTGTGATTGCTGACAACAGAACAAATGCTGCAACAGATCGCTGAAGCCTGCGGGGAAGAAAAAGCCCTGGATGTAGTGGCCCTGGACGTGAGCCAACTGACGGTTATCGCCGATTATTTTGTGATTGCAGCCGGGCGCAATGTACTGCAGGTTAAAAGCATTGCTGACCGTGTGGAAGAGCGGCTTGCTGAAGCGGGGGTGAAGCCCCTGCGCCGTGAAGGCTACAGCGAAGGGATATGGGTGGTTTTGGACTATGGCTCGATACTGTTCCATGTCTTTCGCCAGGAGGAACGGGAGTATTACGACCTGGAAAACCTGTGGGGCGACGCACGAAAAGTGCGGTGCCAGGCATCACAATTATTCACTTAAAAAAGTGTGGTGCCAGGGACCACAGTTATTTGCTGAATGAAGGCAAAGGCCTGAAGGCTCTGCTGATAGAGCCTTCAGGCCTTAAATATGCAAAGCTTTATCTGGCGACGATGTTGACCAGCTTGCCGGGCACAATAATGAATTTTTGAACGGTTTTGCCTTCAAGCTGCTGCAAAACCCGGGGGCTTTGCAGACACTGCTGGCGCACCGTTTCATCATCGCTTCCTGTTGCCACCATAATGCGGTCCCTTACCTTGCCGTTGATCTGTACCACCATCTCTACCTCGCTCTGCACCAGGGCGTCCTTATCATATTTCGGCCAGCTCATTAGGCAAATGCTGTTCTCATGACCGATCATATGCCACAATTCCTCGCAGATGTGCGGTGAGAAGGGGCTCAACAGCAGCAAGAGGGTTTCCACGGCCTCTCTTACCACTCCCGCATGGGGACGGGGATGGTCACGATAAGCTCCCAGTTGATTCGACAATTCCATGATAGCGCTGATAGCCGTATTGAAATTGAATCTGTTTTCGATGTCCTCGGTTACTTTCTTAATGATGGCATGGGTCTTGAAGCGCAGCTGGCGGGTCGCTTCATCCAGCTCAGAGCCGATGCTGTCCTGCTTTTGCAGCACTTTTCGGTAGTCCCCGACCAGGCGCCATACGCGGTTGAGGAAACGATAGGCCCCTTCCACACCGGCGTCGCTCCATTCCAGATCGCGGTCCGGCGGGGAGGCGAAAAGGATGAACAGGCGGGCCGTATCAGCACCGTAAGTATTGATGATATCCTCCGGGCTGACCACATTGCCTTTCGATTTCGACATCTTGGAGCCATCCTTTAACACCATGCCCTGAGTAAGCAGGTTGGTGAAGGGCTCCTGGCACGACAGCCACTTGATGTCATAGAGAAACTTGGTGAAAAAGCGGGCATACATGAGATGCAGGATGGCGTGTTCTACCCCGCCTATATACTGGTCCACCGGCATCCAATAATCTACCGCGGCCCTGGCGAAAGGCTGTTTGTCCTCGTGAGGACTGCAGAAGCGGCCGAAATACCAGGAGGAACACACAAAAGTATCCATGGTATCTGTTTCCCGGCGTGCTTTTCCGCCGCAGCCCGGGCAGGTGGTCTCATAAAATGAGCTCACATAGTTCAAGGGTGACTCCCCGGATGGTTTGAATTCCACATCCTCAGGCAAGAGCACCGGCAGGTCTTCTTCAGGAACCGGCACTATTCCGCATTCTTGACAGTACACGATAGGAATGGGAGCACCCCAGTAGCGCTGCCGGGAGATCAGCCAATCGCGCAGGCGGTAGTTCACCGCCCTGCTGCCGATACCGTTCTTTTCCATATAGTCAATGACGGCGGCTTTTCCGGCCTCTACGCTCAAGCCGTCGAATAAGCCCGAATTGACCATTTTCCCATCGCCCTCATAAGCCTCGGTTAGATCGGCACCATCAAGAGGGGTATCTTCACCCTGAATCACTACCCGGATGGGAAGACCATATTTACGGGCAAATTCAAAGTCGCGCTGATCATGCGCCGGAACTGCCATTATAGCCCCGGTGCCGTAATCCATTAAAACATAGTTGGCGATCCAAATCGGCACTTCTTCCCCGTTCATGGGGTTGATGGCATAAGCGCCGGTGAATACCCCTTCTTTTTCCAGCTCGGTTGAAGCGCGGGCAATATCGCTGAGATGCCTCATTTTGTCCAAAAACTCATTTACCGCTGCGGCCTCGGGGGTGTTTTGCGCCAGTTTTTCCACCAAGGGGTGCTCGGGTGCCAAAACCATGTAAGTGACCCCAAAAACAGTATCCGGACGGGTGGTGAAAACCGAAATACGCTCATCGCTGCCTGCGATCTGCATGTCGAACTGGCAGCCTTCACTGCGCCCGATCCAGTTGCGCTGCATGGTCTTGACCTTTTCCGGCCAGCCCGGCAGGAGTTCCAGATCATCCAGGAGGCGCTGTGCATAATCAGTGATTTTGAAGAACCATTGCTCCAGCTGCTTCTTTTCCACCACCGCCTCACAGCGCTCACAGCTGTTGTCCACCACCTGCTCATTGGCCAAAACCGTCTGGCAGGAAGGACACCAGTTTACCGCCGATTTCTTCTTGTAGGCCAGACCGTGCTGGTAGAGCTTCAGGAACATCCATTGGGTGAATTTATAGTAATCCGGTTTGCAGGTAGCCAGTTCACGATCCCAATCGTAACTGATACCCATGGTTTTAAGCTGGCGTTTCATGTTTTCGATGTTGGCCAGGGTCCAGATAGCAGGATGAATGCCGTGTTGTATGGCAGCGTTTTCAGCCGGCAGGCCGAAGGCATCCCAGCCCATGGGGTGAAGCACATTGTAGCCGTTCATGGCTTTGAAACGGGCTACCACATCGCCGATGGCATAGTTGCGGACATGTCCCATATGCAGGTTTCCGGAAGGATAAGGAAACATCTCTAAAACGTAATACTTGGGCCGGCTGGGGTCTTCACTGACTTGGTAAAAACCGTGCTCTTCCCAGTACTGCTGCCACTTGGCCTCAATCAGCTTAAAATCGTACTTTTCCATCACTTAACCTCCTGGTGGGTTTTATAGACTAAAAAAGCCCTCATCCCTTAAGGGACGAGAGCTGGTTCCCCGCGGTACCACCCTTGTTGACAGATATGATTATGGTGGAGCTAGGGGGATTCGAACCCCCGACCTCTTGAATGCCATTCAAGCGCGCTCCCAACTGCGCCATAGCCCCACGTCTGTCCACTTTGACCTGTAACGTAGGTTGCGTCACAGACTTAGCGCCTGTGCAGCTCCCCGGCGAGTTCAACCAGACGTTGCCGCCTTTCACCCCAGCGGCGGCTCTCTGAAGATTGCCAGCTTACTGCTCCGGTTCCTAGCATTTAAGCTATGAAAATGGCGACGTTTAATCCACGCAAGTTATTGTACTATATAAATTTGTCTATTGCAACTGCGAAGTGTAGAAATTTCCCGCAACCGGGGCTTTGGGAAACCTGGCCTTTAGCTCCTGCTTAAAGATTATACCAGATTTAACCCAGGCCAAACACAGGCCGCATTTTATAGCGTGATTGAATATGCCGCCTGCAGCAGGTGCATATTTTATTCTACACTGCGTTTTGGCCCCAATAATGCCCGATTGAATACGGGATTAAAGAAGAAGCTGCCTTATGGGATATCCCTCACTATACCGGCGTATTGCTCATAATTCCAGTATAGGTTCATAACTGGAACAAAGGGTTTCCTCCTCGGCTATACCGCTGTACACATTGTGCTGGGGAGCCACTTCGATAGACTCCAAGCGGCAGTAACCCCCTTTGCCGTAGTATTTGCAGCTCTCCACCGTGCAGCGAATGGTCTGTCCATTGCCCATTGGCAGTAATCCCTCCTGTTTTTGCTGATATTGTATCTATGCCCTGAGATGCAGAGTTTATACAAGTTAACTGCTGGTGGCTGAATATTTGCAGGGATCTTGACCTATTCTGGCGGATGGTTTAAAGGCTCTCTGCAATTATTGGAAAATTATGTAAATAAAGGTAAAATACCTTAAAGGGGGTGTTGCCATGAATATAAGCCAGAGGCATCTGCGGGCAGGGATAGTGGGCCTGGTGCTCCTGCTGCTGGTGGGATATTATGTTGCGGAGCACCGGCAAATACCGCCGCCCCTGCCGGATATACAGCCGGCCACAGGCCAGGAAATCAACCTGAGTGAGGAAAAGGCTGAGCAGGAAATACAGGTATATGTAGGCGGAGCCGTCAAGTCAGCCGGGGTGTACTATCTGCGTGAAGGGGACCGGGTACATCAGGCAGTGGCCCTGGCTGAGCCGCTTCCCAATGCTGACCTGCGCTATGTAGGCATGGCCCGGGAACTGGTTGATGGCGAGAGCATATTGGTGCCGGAATTGCAGGAGCAGGATGCGCTTCAGAACACCTCTGCTTCAGCTCAGCCGGCTCATCCCAATAAAATCAATATCAACCGGGCCACAGCGGCTGAGTTGGAGGCCGCCTTAGAAGGCATCGGCCCGGGCCTGGCGCAGCGCATTGTGGACTACCGCAATGCCAATGGGCCTTTTAAGAAAATTGAGGATATCACAAAGGTCAGCGGAATAGGGGAAAAACGATTTGAAGCTATCAAAGACAGCATTTCCGTATATTGATATCCTCAGGGGGCTCGGCTCGCCATGGATCATCCCTTAAGTCACCCCTGGGTGATAAAAGCAGCCTATTTTGCTCTGGGCATCGCTATGGCCACTGTGCCCTGGTGGGCTGCCCTGCTCGGCTTCATGGCCCTTGCCATCATGGTATGCCGGCGTTTTGCTTCGCAAGGCCGGGAAGTTGTCGCTGCCTTGCTGCTGGCGGCTTCAGGATTCATGTATTTCAGCTGGCATCAGCTGCCGGTTCCGGATGCTTTGCCTGTGGAGCAGGATGCAGTCTTATCCGGAATCGTAGTCGGATACCCCAGGGTTCAGGAACAGCGCAGCAGCTTGGTGATAAAAACCGACCTGCAATCACCCTATTTGCGAAGAATACAGGTGTTTTGCAATTTCGAAACCCGGCTTATCCCCGGCACTGCGGTAGAGCTGACCGGGGTTTTACAAAGACCCGCCTTCCCGGGAAATCCCGGAGAATTCGACTATCCAGCCTATCTTGCCCGGCATCATATTTATTACCTTTTGCAGGTTGAAAAGCCGCAGGATTTAAAGGAACAACCCCGCGAGCACCGCCTTCCCGCTTTTTCTCCCCAATGGCGGGCCCGCATGGTCGAACAGACTCGCGCCGTCCTGCCTGAGCAGGAGGCAGGGCTTATACTGGGAATGGTTTTGGGCATAATCGACAACCTGGATGAGGATCTCTATCAGGACTTTCAGCGCACCGGGCTGGTGCATCTTTTTGCGGTTTCCGGGCTCAACGTGGGCTTTGTCATCGTACTGGCATCACTTATCATCGCTGCCGCCAGGTTGAATCGCCAGGTGGGGATGTATTTGACCATCTTCATGATCCTTTTGTACAGCAGCCTTACCGGGTGGCCCATATCGGTGCAGCGGGCGGTAATAATGGCCGTACTGTCGCTTTTGGCCGCCTATCTGGGCAGAAATCATGACCCTGCCAATGGCCTCGGCCTGGCGGCCTTGATCATATTGGCTTTGGATCCCTGTTCCCTGTTCACCATTTCCTTTCAGCTCTCCTTCCTGGCCACCTGGGGTTTGGTGGTGTTGTATCCGGCGCTAAAAGGCTATTTTAATATCAAACAGCGCTTGTGGGACCTCTTGCTGGTGCCAGTCTGTGCGCAGCTGGCGGTATTGCCGGTCATAGCCTATTATTTTCACCTGATCACACCGGTCTCCATAATCAGCAACCTGTTGGCCACTTATTTGGCCGGGGTTATCGTCATTTTGGGATTTGTGGCCTTATTATTGCTGCTGCTTTTTCCCTGGCTGTCTGCTGTGCTGCTCATCCCGGCCGGGTTTTGCGCCCATGTGTTGTTGGCCATAAATGCCTGGTGTAAAACCCTGCCCCTGGCTTACTGGATGGTAGCTACCCCGCCCCTGGCGGTAGTGGGCCTGTATTTTGCCGGGCTGTTATGGCTGGTGCCGAGTTTAAGGGCTAAAGCCCGACGGGCTCAGCTGATAAGACCGGTTTTGCTCATCAGCAGCGCGGTGCTGCTGCTTCTCATACCGCCGTGGTGGTTGGAGCAGGGCAGGCTGGAGCTTGCTTTTATCGATGTAGGGCAGGGGGACAGCATTTTGTTAAAAAGCCCCTCAAATCGCTTTGTGCTTATCGACGGCGGGGGCAGCATATTCACCGACATAGGACGGCGCAAGGTATTGCCCTACCTGAACCATCTGGGGGTCAACCGCCTCTATATGGTTATCAATACCCACCCTGACGTGGACCATATCAACGGGCTTTTGGCAGTCATGCAGGATCGTAAGGTGGATTATGTAGGTGTGGCGGAAGCCTCGCTGGAGGAGCCGGCTTTGCAAAACCTGCTGGCCCTGGCCCGGCAAAAGGGCAGCCGGGTACTGGCATTGAAGCAGGGGCAGACCCTGGATATAGACGGGCTGACCCTGTCAGTATGGTACCCGCCGGGGACACAGTCTGCAGATGAAGAACTGAACCACCAATCCCTGGTATTATTCTGCCGCCTGGGGCGGTTTTCCGCCCTGCTCACCGGAGATCAGAGCAGTGAAAACCTGGCTCAATGCTTGAAGCAGCACCGGGAAAAAAGCCTGATCGTCAAGGTGCCCCATCACGGCAGCCGCTATGCCTGGCATGCCGACCTGGCCAAAGATGCGCAATGGCTCGTGTTGTCGGTGGGCAAGAATGCTTTTGGTCATCCCCATCAGGAGGTGCTGCAGGATATCGAAAAGAGCGATGCCAGGCTTTTGCGCACCGACCACCATGGCCTGATAAGCTTCAGCAGCGATGGACGTACACTGCAGGTGGAAACCTTTAAATCGGGGAGCTGATATTTAAAGCCCGCAGCGCTGCCGCACCCGTTTTAGGGACCGGGCAGTGTTCTGCCTTACCTCCACTTCAGGTATGGTCAGGAGCTGCCCGTTTTGCATCACTAACTGCCCATCAACTACCGTAGCCTCGACATCACTGGCCGTAGCCTGATAAACCAGGTGCGAGTAAACCCCGGCCCCCTGCGGCGGGCAGTGATGCCAGGGTGCCAGGGACACCACCGCCAGGTCGGCCTTTTTGCCCACTTCCAGGCTGCCGATCTCATCAGCCAGCCCCATGGCACAGGCGCCGTTAATGGTGGCCATGGCAAAAACGGTTTCTGCGGGCATAGCCCGCGGGCCATGAAATGGCTTCTGGATCAAGGCCGCCAGGCGCATCTCGTTGAACATGCTCATGAGGTTGTTGCAGGGAGCGCCGTCGGCCCCCAGGGATACGCGGGCTCCCCGGCCGAGCAGCTCGGGAACCGGCGCTATGCCTGAAGCCAGTTTGAGGTTTGATCCCGGGCAATGAGCGATATGGGTGCCGCTCTGTGCCAGAATATCCTTCTCCGTATCTTTGAGGTGTATGCAATGAGCCAGGATAAGGTTGGGACCGGTGAGGCCCAGGCGGTCAAGATAGACTACATTGGGCATACCGCGCTGTTCTTCCACCAGCCGGATTTCGCTGCGGTTTTCCGAGGCATGGGTATGTACGGGGATGTTTTCCCGGGCTGATATCCGTGCTACTTCCTTTAGCAATTGGTCGCTGCAGGAAACCGCGAAGCGGGGGCAAAAACAATAGCGGATGCGATTGTCATGGCGGCCGTTCCAGTCCTGGTATAATGCCAGGCTCTCATCGATAGCAGCCTGCGGCTCGTCGATCAGGGCCGGGGGTACATCCTGGCCGCTGTCCATGAGGCATTTTCCGCCCAGGTAGCGTATACCGGCCTGTTCCACCGCCTGGAAGATCATGGCGGTATGATTGACCGTGCCCATATCGATGATACTGGTAGTGCCGCCCCGCAGCAGTTCGGCACAGCCCAGAAGGGCTGAATAATACAAAGATTCCTCATCATGACTGGCTTCCAGAGGCCAGATGCGCTGCATAAGCCAGTCCAACAGCTCCATATCGTCGGCCATACCGCGAAACAGGGCCTGGCACAGATGCACATGGGTCTGGATGAGGCCGGGAATAACCAGCTTGCCGCCGGCATCTATGATGGTTTCGGCCTTCCGCTTGCTGTTGGGTTCAATGGCCGCAATTCGGTTTCCTTCAATATATACATCGGCCTGGAGCACTTCCCGGTGCCGGTTCATGGTTACCACCAGGCCGTTCTTTATCAACAAGGCCATGTCCAAGCCTCCTATCTGTATAATGCTGGTTCGATCGGCCTGCTATACAAAAACTGCAGGCCGTCAAACCCATCATACTATTCTTCAACCGGATTTCATAGTTTTATGGCAGGGGGCGATACTTATCCATAACGTCGATCTGCTACAAAACAGGGTTGGAGTCCTGTTATTGCGCTTGTCCTGCCCGGCCATGGCAGGAATGGTTTTATATGCCCTGCTCAGCCTGGCCGATACATATTTTGTCGCCCGGCTGGGGGCTGCAGCACTGGCGGCCTTAACCCTGTGCCTGCCGGTGCAGGTATTGATCGTTTCCATAGCTGCGGCTACCGGAACCGGACTGACCTCACTGATTGGCCGCATGCTGGGCTGTGAGGAGTATCAGCATGGCGACAATATTGCCTGGCACGGTATAATCATCACTCTGGTGTACAGCGTGGTTTTTCTGTGCTTTGGTTACCGTTATCAAGAGCCCTTGTTAATACTGTTCGGCTGTACTGATGAGACTATGGCCCTGGCCAGGGGCTACTTGAGCATCGCCCTGCCGGGTTCGATATTTGCCCTGGTGCAGATCGTTTTGGGCAATATCCTGCAGGGTGAAGGGGACACGGTTCTGCCCGTAGCAGCAAGCCTGGCTGCTGTCTTCCTCAATGTGCTCCTGGATCCGGTTTTCATCTTCGGAATCGGCCCGGTTCCGGCCCTGGGTCTTAACGGCGCGGCCTGGGCCGGGCTGCTGGCTCAGATGAGCAGTCTGGCGATGATGATTGCGGTGATGATGCGCAAGCGGGCTTACTTGAGCTGGTCCATAAAGCATTTCCGGCTGCGCCCGCGCATCATCCTGGCCATCTACAAGGTGGGATTGCCGGCTTTGGTTATGGAACTGGTAGGAGTACTGACCATGGTCTATATCAACCGCATCCTGGCCGATTTCAGCTTTGCGGCGGTGGCGGCCCTGGGGATATTCCTGCGGGTTCGCTCCCTGGTGTTTATGCCCGTAGGGGGCCTTATACAGGGGACCATGCCGATCGCTTCTTTCGCTTTTGGCGCGGGGCGTTTCGAACGGGTCAAAGAGGTGCTGGTCAAGGCTTCCGCGTTGGCGGTCTTCATCATGGGCCTGGGCTGGCTGGTGATGCAGATCTATCCGCACTGGATCATGGGTTTCTTTTCCCGGGATGCCGGTTTGACAGCTATAGCGGTTGATGCTTTGCGGCTGTCAACTATAGTCCTTCCCCTGGTAGGGCCGATCATCATTCTCAGCACAGTACTGCAGGCGGTTGGTAAAGGCATGGCTGCAATGTGGCTTTCACTGGCCCGCCAGGTGCTGTTCTTCCTGCCCGGGTTGATTTGGCTTCCGGCATATCTGGGCTTAAATGGGGTATGGCTGGCCTTCACCCTCTCGGAACTGCTGTCTCTCGGGGTATTTCTGGCCTTCTGGGGGAGGCTGTGGAAGGAGTTGCAGCCCGGCCGTAAAACCCCCATCCTCGGCCTGCTGCGCCGCGGTGCCTGGGCCAAACGGCTGTGGGCCTGGCTGCGCTGGCAGGGGCTCTATTTCTGGTAATAATAGGCCTTGCCGTTCTCCAGCTGCAGGGCCAATCCGCTGTTGAGCATCAAGTGGCTGATCATTCCCCCTATGGTGGAGTGCAAGAGGCAGTATTCATGAAAATCGGGCTCTAAATCCTCGAGAATGATCACCTCTTCCAGCAATTCTTCCCTGGTTTTGGGCTGCTGCAGCAAATCCAGGAGCAATTCCATGCAGTGATCCAGCCGGGAGCGGTTCAATTCAACCAAACCCGGGATCTGATCGGCGGTATAGATCCTTTCGGCATGCCCCAGCACAAATAGGTCGTAAGGCAGATCCAGAATTCTATTCATGGTCTGGTATTGTTGGGCCACATCCAACAAAAAGGGAAAACCGTATTTGTCCAGGATTTCCGGGCTGAACAGGGCATCCCCCAGGAAACACACCCTTTCCCGGGTAGCGATCCCTGTCTGCCCCAGGGAATGACCGGGCAGGGGGATGATATCGAACTTTTCATCATTGATGCGCATGGTTCCGGATTCGAGGCGATGATCGATGTAGGCTGACCTGGTCCCGCCCACTCCCCGCACCAGGGATGGGGGCGGATTGCCGCCGTAGATGTACAGCGGAAACAGGAAGCTGTTCTCTATGAAAAGGGCGGTTTGCTCCGAGGCATAAAAAACACTGCCGGGGTATTGTTCCCGCAGGTAGTGGTTGCCGCCCCAGTGATCGTGATGCTCGTGAGTATTGATAATATACTTTATATTAAGCTCGGCCTGCCCCAGAATACTGGCATATAAGCGGGCATCTTGATTGTTGTCGCCGCTGTCGATGAGCAGGGTGTATTTGTCTTTGAACACAAACACCCCGACATTGGTAGGACCAGGGATCCAAAAGGTGTTGCCTGCGATCTTGGTCAGCTTCATGGTTATTCCTCTTTGCTGGTGATGTTACAATACCATGCTATCCCCGAAAAAAGGGGGTGTCAAGACGACCACAACGGTCAGCCGATCTGTTCCAATATGGCCTGTGCAGCCACTACTCCCGATACACTGGCCTGAATCAATCCCCGGGTTACCCCGGCACCATCGCCAATAGCCCACAAGCCCTGGATGGGGGTGCGCAGCTGCCCGTCCAGCTGCGGCCGGGCGGAGTAGAATTTGGCTTCCACGCCGTATAAAAGGGTGTGATCTGCAGCTACTCCGGGAAAGGCCTTATCCATAGCTTCCAGGCATTCGATTATGCCTATCAGATAACGGTGGGGCAAAACCAGCGACAGGTCCCCCGGAACCGCCACTTTAAGGGTCGGTGTCACCAGGCCGCGGGCCAATCGCTCCGGGGTAGAACGCCGGCCCCTTTTGAGGTCGCCATAGCGCTGTACAATGATACTGCCGCTCAGCATATTGGCCAGGCTGGAAATACAGCGCCCATAAAGGATGGGCTTATCGAAAGGCTCAGTGAACTCCTGGCTCATCAAAAGGGCGAAATTGGTGTTGTCGCTGGGGCTGTCGGCGTAGGAATGGCCGTTAACCGTAATGATGCCATTGGTGTTTTCTAAAACCACATAGCCATTGGGGTTGACACAAAAGGTTCTGACCATATCGTCAAAAGTTTTGGTGTTAAACAGCATTTTCGGTTCCCATACTGAGGCGGTCACTTCTTTCATAACCACTGCCGGAACCTCCACTCTTACCCCAATATCCACCTGATTATTGTGCATGGGGATATTGAGGTTTTCCGCCTGCTGAGAAAACCACTGGGCTCCTTCCCGTCCCGGAGCGGCTACAACCAGAGGCGCGTAAAACACCTCATCAGCCGTGGCTAAGCCGATGACTTTACATTGGTCGACCAGAATGCTTTCTACCGCCACTCCGGTGCGTATGTCTGCCAGCGGTTCCAGGTAGCGATACATGGACTGCAATACCCTTTTGGTGTTCTCGGTGCCCATATGACGAATGCGGGCGGGCACCAACCTCAAGCCTGCTGCGGCTACATTCATGGCGATCTCCCGTATCCTGGCGTCATCCTGGCCAAAAACCCGAGGAGGGGCCCCGTGTTTTACATACAGATTATCTACATATGCAATCAGGGTTTCTAAGCGGGTTTTACCGATATAATCGGCCAGCCAGCCCCCGAATTCACTGGTCAAAGTCAATTTGCCGTCGGAAAAGGCTCCCGCACCTCCCCAGCCGCTCATAATCGAGCATACCAGGCAGTTCTGGCAGGTTTCAAAACCAGCCTCAATTAAACAACGGCGTTTTTCCACCTTTTTGCCTTTATCCAGCAATAAAATCCTCAAGCCGGGATGGCGGCTCAATTCCAGGGCGGTGAATATACCGGCTGGGCCGGCTCCTATTATAATGACATCATAATGGGGCATAGATGAATCCTCCTGGGTTACATTGCCGAAGTCGACTGTCAGGGCCGGGGACACTGATACCTGGCGTTGATCTCACCATAGGGTTATGGCGAACAGATTTATCACATTACTGTAATTATACGCTTATGGTATGATGGTTTTGAAGCTTAATGGCCCCTGGCAGGATTTGAACGAAAGAGGGTTGTTTATGAGCACTGCCAGGCTCATGCTCATATACGGGCAGGAGAGCTATCTCATAGATAAGGAAATAGAACGGGTCAGGGCTGAGCTCAGCCAGAAAAGCGGTGGAGAAGTTGAACTGGTATATATAGATGCCGATGAATTGACCCCGCAGCAGTTGCTGGAACAGCTAGATTTCAGCCCGCTTTTCGCCCTGCAGCGGGTAGTGGTTATTCGCCGGCCTTACTGGCTGGGCAAAACACGCCGCAAGGCCGCCAAAGTCGATCAGCTGCTGGACAGCCTGGCAGATTTCCTCAAACAGGACGTTTCCGGCCAGGTGGTGATCTTCACCAGCCATGAGGATGTATCCAAACATCCTTTGATGAAAAAGCTGGGCGGGGTGCTTAAAACAGTGGCCTGTGCAAGGCCTGATGCCAGAGGGATGGAAGCCTGGATAAAAAGCGCAGCCGCCGGTCTGAACCAGCCCATCAGCCCGCAGGCGGTGAAAGTGCTGGCCAACAGCGGGCTGGACATGTATTATCTGGAGCATTTGCTGCAGAAATTAAATTTGCAAAACACCCCGGCTGCTATCAGCGAGCAGGACGTATTGGAGGAGCTTGTTCAGCAGCCGGATATCAGCGTTTTCAAGCTCACTGATGCCCTTTTGAGCCGGAATACGCGCGAGGCTCTGGCGGCCTATTACCAACTGCTGCGCCAGGGAGTGCATCTCAACCTGATCATTTATATGATCATCCGGCAGTTCGCCTTGTTGGGCAAGGTCAAGGGCTACAGCCAGCAGGGCCTGAGCAGGGCAGAAATCGCCAAAAGAACCGGTGCCAGGGATTTTGCCATCAAAAAAATGAGCACTTGGGCCAACCGCTACAGTTGGCAGGATATAAAGCGCTGCTCCGAGCTGCTTCTGCAGGCTGATATATATTTGAAGAGCACCGGCCGCGACGGGAAGATTGTGCTGGAAACGCTGATTATCGAGGTATGTACAGGTCGATAGGCTTAATCTGCTTGAAAAACAGAAAATCTCCCCAAATAAAAAACCTGCCCTTTAGACAGGTTTTCGTTTTATTTGCTGACCAAGGCGTTAAACCTTCTGGCCATGACCGATTTCCTTCGGGCTGCTGTGTTCCGGTGCATTATCCCTTTGGATACGTTTTTATCTATAAGGGAGGTTGCCGCGATCAGGCGCTGCCGAGCTGTCTCCACGTCACCATCCTGTAATGCCTGTTCATATTTCTTGATGGCTGTTTTTAGCCTGCTTTTATTGGCTTTGTTTCTCAGCCGATTCGCTTCCGCTCGTCTTGCCCTCTTGGCGGGAGTTTTGCTTTGTGCCACCTCTTCACCTCCTCATAGGTCAAATCTGACAGAAATACTATAGCACTATGGTCTATAAAATGCAATGATTTGGCAGTTATTTTTAACAGCCATGATTGATGCTGCACAGATTCAGTTCTATTCTCTGCATCCCCACAATAAATTTTATATGAATGGGAGGTGGTATCATGAAACGCCGTAGTATCGTGTCGCTGCTCAAAGGTGTCTTCTTAGTACAAGTATTTGTAATCATTGTTCTTATCGGGGTAGCTGGAAGCCTCCAACAGATAAGCCTGCCCACCATAAAGCCCGTGCTGATAAAGTATTTATATCCTTTCAGCCGGATTGAAATCGGGGAAGATATGGCCTTGAAGATGTTTCAGGACAGCAGTTTTCTGCCTGGCGAAGCCGATTTGTTGTTTCTCGATCCCGAATACCTGGACGAGGTATTCCCGCAGTCGCTGCTGACGGCCAGTATTCAAGCCCTGGCTTATACCAGTGCGGGACAAGGCGATGAGCCGGTTATAGTACTGGAGGAAGAAGTTACCGGCCAGGATATCGATCTCGCGTCTGAGCAAAACCAGCCCGAAACAAAGGCCAGGCCATCTCAAGGCAAGATCCTCTTATACTGCACTCACAGCGGCGAATCCTACATTTCTGATGAAGGCAAAGCCAGGGTGGATGGCAAACGCGGTCTGATAAACCAGGTAGCCCGGCATCTCAGTACAGAACTGAACCAAAAAGGGCTGGACAGCGAGTTTGTCAGCACCATTCACGATTATCCCGATTATCTCATGAGTTACACCAATTCGCGGAATACTATTAAGAGCTATCTGGCCGGGAACAAATCGGTTGCGGCGGTTTTTGACATTCACCGCGACAGCATACCGGGAGCCAAGAGCGCCGAGACGGTCATGATCAACGGTAAAAGGTGTGCCCCTATTCTCATTATAGTAGGTACCAGTGAGCGCAAACCCCACCCCAATTGGAAAGAAAATTTGGCCTTTGCCCAGGCTATTTATGAGGCCGGTGAAGCCAGGTATCCGGGGTTGATAAAAGGCGTGCGCACCAAAGCCGGCACCTATAATCAAGAATTTCACAAAAACGCGCTTTTATTAGAAATCGGCTATGATCATAACACCCTGGCCGAAGCCAAGTATGCGGCCACGCTTTTCGCCGAGGTCTTGGCCGAAGTCATGCAAGGGGAAGGAATCTGACCGTGATGAGATCATTCTTATGCCTGCTGGCTGTAGGCACCCTGACGGTACTGGTTGCAGCGGGATTAAACATAGCCAATCAGGGCATAAACGATCTGACCTTGAGCAATCAGGGTTATGTCATCGCTTTGCACCTGGAGGACGAAGGTGTATATATAGAAGCTATGGGGGAGAAATACCCCTGCAGCAAGGCCTTATTGCAGCAGGCCAAGGAAGGCTTTATAACCGGGGTAGTATGGCTCAAGGCCTATATGCAAGAACTCTGGGCACAGCTGCAGCAGCGATATATCAGGGTTAAACCGGGGATTGAGTTGACCCGGGCAGCTGTGGCGCTGTGATAAGTTCGATATAAAGTAAAATAGCTTGAGGCTGTCTCTGATGGCTTTTTTTATGCAGACCTTTATCAGGGCTGGTAAGGTGCAAAAGCGGTGATGGCCGGACGGACAGAAGGCATCTTGAGGGCTCATGCAGTCAGGAGCCAATTGCATCACTGCTCATTAATCGGTTATAATCTAGGCGGTATTCAGCCATCAATTATATGGAGGGCATTCCTTTGTTGCAGGATCGTATCCGCAATTTCAGTATAATAGCCCATATCGATCACGGCAAATCGACTCTGGCCGACCGCCTCTTGCAGGTTACCGGCACCCTCAGCGAGCGGGAAATGAGGGATCAGTTCCTCGACAAAATGGACCTGGAAAGGGAAAAAGGGATCACCATAAAGCTGCAGCCGGTCAGACTCAAGTATAAGGCCAGGGATGGCCAGGAATATATTCTGAACTTGATCGATACTCCGGGCCATGTTGACTTTTCCTATGAGGTGTCACGCAGTCTGGCAGCCTGTGAAGGCGCGCTTTTGGTGGTCGATGCTTCACAGGGGATTGAAGCCCAGACCCTGGCCAATGTTTATCTGGCTATGGAACAGGATCTGGAGATAATAGGCATAGTCAATAAAATAGACCTGCCCGGCGCCGACCCTGACCGGGTGAAAGCGGAAATGGAGAATGTTTTGGGTATTCCCGGTGAAGAGATTATTCCCATCTCAGCCAAAACCGGCTGGGGCGTGGAAGAGGTGCTGGAAGCCATTGTATCGCGCATCCCCAGCCCGCGCGGCGATGCCCAGGCCTCCTTGCAGGCCTTAATATTCGACTCCTACTTCGATCCCTATCAAGGGGCCATATCGTATATTCGGGTAGTTTCCGGGCAGATCCGCCGCGGCGACATGATCAAAATGATGTCCAACGGTAAAGTCTTTGAAACTGCTGCTTTAGGGGTAATCTCCCCTTATATGACCGAGGTGGAGAGCTTAAGCGCGGGCGAAGTCGGCTATCTGGCGGCCGGCATCAAGAATGTCAGCGATACCCGGGTGGGCGATACCATTACCCTGGCCTCCCGGCCGGCCGACCGCCCCCTGCCGGGCTATAAGGTGGTGAAGCCCATGGTTTACTGCGGCTTATATCCGCTGGAAAACAACGATTTCGAGAAACTGCGGGATGCCCTGGATAAGCTCAAGCTCAACGACTCTTCGCTTTTTTACGAGCCGGAAAGCTCGGATGCGCTGGGCTTCGGATTTCGCTGCGGATTCCTGGGGCTCCTGCACTTGGAGATTGTCAGGGAGCGCCTGGAGCGCGAATATGATTTGAGCCTGCTGGCTACCGCGCCCAGTGTGGTCTACAGGGTTATGCTTACTGACGGGAGTCGCCTGGATATACAGAATCCCAAAATGTGGCCTCCCCCGCAGCGCGTGGAAGCGGTTGAAGAACCCTATGTCAGGGCCAGCATGATGGTGCCCAATGAATTTGTAGGCACGGTTATGGAGTTGTGCCGGGAGAAACGGGGCCAGTATGTCAACATGGAATACCTTACCCCGCAGCGGGTGATGATAACCTATAAACTGCCTCTGGCCGAAATCCTGTATGATTTCTTCGATGCCTTGAAGTCCCGCACCCGGGGTTACGCCTCCCTGGATTACGAGTTCAGCGGTTATGAGGCTTCTGATCTGGTTAAACTGGATATTCTGCTGAACGGCGAGGTGGTTGATGCCTTAAGCATGATAACCCATCGCGACAACGCTTATTATCGCGGCCGGGCTTTGACCCAGAAGCTCAGGCGCATTATCCCCCGGCAGATGTACGAAGTGGTTATTCAGGCCGCCATCGGTTCCCGGGTTATTGCCCGTGAATCCATCAAAGCCCTGCGCAAAGACGTATTGGCCAAATGCTACGGCGGCGATATCACCAGAAAAAAGAAATTGCTGGAAAAGCAAAAAGAAGGCAAAAAACGCATGAAACAGATCGGCCACATCGAGGTTCCCAAAGATGCCTTCATGTCGGTATTGAATATTGAAAAGGATTGATTCCCAGGGTTGGTCAGACTGCTTTCCCGCAGAGGAGCTGTGCATTATGGAATCGAGATGGCCGCAGGACAGTCTGGGTTTATATGTACATATCCCTTTTTGCAGGAATAAATGCCCTTACTGCGATTTTTATTCCCTGGCTTGTTCTGACCCGGCTCAGTTGCAGGCCTATACCGAAAGCCTCTGCCGTGAAATCCTATCCTGTCCCCCCAAATACCGTATCAAGCCGGTAGACAGCCTCTACTTCGGGGGCGGCACCCCCAGCCTGTTGACACCCAGGCAGATCGGTACCATAATCGATGCTGCAGCGGCTGGTTTTACATTCCATAAAGAAGCGGAAATTACCATGGAAATCAACCCGGCCACCATAAATCAAGGCACTCTAAAAGCTTACCAAAAGGCCGGGGTCAACCGGGTGTCCCTGGGATTGCAGGGCCTGCAGGATAAGGAGCTTAAGGTTCTGGGGAGGATACATTCTGCGGCCGATGCTATAAAAGCTATAGAAGCCACAAAAGCGGCCGGGTTTGATAACATCAATTTTGATTTAATTTACGGCATCCCCGGGCAGACTATTACTGATTGGATGCACTGTTTGCAGCAGGCCATTGACTATCAGCCCCATCATATATCGATGTACCTGCTGCAATTGGAGCCTCAGGTACCGATGAGCAGGGCAATAGCTGCAGGGCAACTGGCTCTGCCCGAGGAGGCTGAAGTCGAGGCCATGTATTACCGGGCGGTTGATAGCCTGCATGACAAAGGCCTTAAACAGTACGAAATCTCCAATTTTGCCCGGGATGGATATGCCTGCCGCCATAATCTGCGCTACTGGCAGTTCGGGGAGTATCTGGGCTTTGGAGCCGCTGCAGTCAGCCGCCTGGGCGGTCTGCGCTGGATGAATGCCGCCGACCTCAATATTTATATGGCCAGGGAGCCAAACAGAGCCAGTTCCGGGCAGATAGTGCTGGAAGACATGACTCCCCGCCAGCAGGCTCTGGAAGCGATGATAATGGGGCTGCGGCTCACCAGCGGGGTGAATCTGGAAGCTTATCGCAAGCGCTTTGGCATGGATTTGGCGCAGGAATTGCTGCATCGAGCCGAACGGTTTATAGACCATGGGCTCTTAGAAACGGATAACGGCTGGCTCAGGCTGACGAAACCGGGGTATCTGTTATCAAACCAGGTTTTATGCTGCTTTGCTGAGTGATTCCGGGCTTGACAAAGAAGTTGCCGCGGTGCTATTTTTTATAGAGTAGGTATTAGCACTCAACTGGGAAGAGTGCTAACAGAGGTGATCGATATGACTTTGGATGAACGCAAAAAGAAGATTTTGGAATCGGTCATCAAGGATTACGTTGAAACTGCAGAACCAGTTGGATCAAGGGCTATAGTTAAAAAACACAACCTTCGCATAAGCGCGGCTACAGTTCGTAATGAAATGGCCGATCTGGAGGATATGGGTTATTTACAGCAGCCGCATACTTCGGCGGGCAGGATTCCATCCGAAAGCGGGTTCCGTTACTATGTGGACTGCATGATGGAACGGGAAAACCTGGTCGATGATGAAGTGCAACTGCTGCAAAAGATCATCAAAGAAAACCTGCAGGACTGGGACGAGGTAATTCAATCGATCGGCAATTTCCTGGCCCAGGTGACGCGTTATACCTCGTTTGTTATCGTGCCCACGGTCAGAGTGGACGAGTTTAAGTATGTGCAATTAGTTCGCATGGGGAAAGGCAAGGCCATGGTAATCCTGGTTACCGACACCGGGGTTTTGATGCACCGCAGGATTAGTATTCCCGAGTCGGTGGAGCAGAAAGACCTGCAGAGTATAAATGAGGTATTCAACCGCATTTTTGCCGGGAAAAAGTTTGCCGAGGTGCGCAAAACCGATTTACAGTACTTGCGGGACGAATTGCACAAAAGCAAAAGGATCATAGACACCATACTGGAAGCCATAGACAGACTGGCGGAAAGCGCCGGGGAAGATAAAGTGGTCATAAGCGGCATATTGAACATGCTTAATGAGCCCGAGTTCAAGAATTTGGACAAACTTAAGAAGATCCTGGCCATACTAGAAGAAGAAACACTGCTCAAGAACCTGCTGCCCGAACCCAGTTGCGATGAGGTGGAGATCACCATTGGACGGGAAAATCGCCTGGATGAGGCCAAAGAGATGAGCATCGTCCTGGCGGGATACAAAATCTTTGGGGAAGTGGGCCGAGTGGGAGTGATCGGCCCGGTGCGCATGGAGTACTGGAAAGCAGCTGGTACGGTTGATTCGGTGCGCACCGCTATTGATGAGGTGCTAAAAAAGCATTTCTAGGAATATATAAAACTGTTGGAAGGGAGCATCTGCGGATTATTTAACCTAGATATCACGATAAGCAGAGGTGATCAAAGTTGAAACCTGAAGAGCCTACGGTTGCCAATCAGGAGGAAGTGAGTCAGGATCCCGACCTTAATACGTCTCCCGTGGTTGATGGCCCGGAGCCTGCAGCGGAAGAAACTGAATCCCTATCCGCATTAAAAGAAGCCGTTATGGCCGCTCAGGAGGAGAGCAAAAAGAACTACGATCTCTACCTCAGGGCGTTGGCTGAGACTGAAAACCTGAGGAAAAGGCATCAGCGGGAACGGGAGGAGTATCTTAAATTTGCTTCGCTGCCCCTGATCAAGCAATTGCTGACCGTGATTGATGACCTGGAAAGGGCTCTGGAGATGGCTAACCCGAACCAGGATTACGAAAGCCTGCAAAAAGGCATCAGCATGATTTGTCAGCGGCTTAAAGATATCATTGCCGAGGCCGGGGTTGAGCCGGTAGAGGCGGTGGGGCAGTGTTTTGATCCGCAGTATCACCAGCCCTTAACTGTGGAGGAATGTTCTGATTATCCGGAAAATACGGTTATTGAGGAACTGCAGAAGGGCTATATGATGCACGGCAGATTAATCCGGCCCAGTCTGGTCAAGGTCAGTGGATCACAGTCGTAGCTTAAGTCCTTGCTCATAGAATCAGTTGTTCTCGGATTTTGGAGGTGTTTGAATGGGAAAAGTAGTAGGAATCGACCTCGGTACAACCAATTCGGTTATAGCCATAATGGATGGTAATGAACCCAAAGTAATTACCAATGCGGAAGGTGAACGCATCACCCCTTCGGTAGTGGGTTTTTCCAAAACCGGAGAAAGGTTGGTGGGGCGTGTCGCCAAACGGCAGGCCATTACCAATCCGGACCGTACGGTTTTGTCCATTAAGCGCCGTATGGGCACTGATTACCGGGTTAAGATTGATGATAAAAGTTATACCCCGCAGGAGATATCAGCCATGGTCCTGCAAAAAATGAAAGCAGATGCCGAGGCTTATCTGGGAGAACGCATCACCCAGGCGGTTATTACTGTACCGGCGTATTTTACTGATGCTCAGCGTCAGGCCACCAAAGATGCCGGCAAAATAGCCGGCCTGGAGGTATTGCGCATTATCAACGAGCCCACTGCAGCCGCTCTGGCATATGGCCTGGATAAGGAGAATGCCCAGACTATACTGGTTTTCGACCTGGGCGGCGGCACTTTTGACGTATCTATACTGGAAATCGGGGATGGGGTTTTTGAGGTTAAGGCCACCAGCGGCAACAACCGTCTGGGCGGCGATGACTTTGACGACAAGATTATCAACTGGCTGGTGACAGAGTTCAAGAAAGAGCACGGTGTGGACCTGACCAATGACAAAATGGCCATGCACCGGCTGAAAGAAGCGGCCGAAAAGGCCAAACACGAATTATCCAGCCTGATGAGCACTGATATCAATATCCCCTATATCACAGCTACTCAAGCCGGTCCTTTGCACCTGGAAAAAACCCTTACCCGGGCCCGGTTTAATGAAATGACTGCGGATCTGGTGGAAAAGACCATGGGGCCCACTCGCCAGGCCCTGGCGGATTCAGGCTTGAGACCGGAACAGATTGACCGCGTAATCCTGGTAGGGGGTTCCACCCGTATTCCGGCAGTACAGGAGGCCATTAAGAATTTCATCGGCAAAGAGCCTTACAAAGGCATCAACCCGGATGAAGTAGTGGCTATCGGGGCGGCCATTCAGGCCGGGGTTCTGGCCGGGGAGGTTTCCGATGTGGTCCTGCTGGATGTAACCCCCCTGTCTTTAGGGATTGAAACCCTGGGTGGGGTGTTCACCAAAATCATTGAGCGCAACACCACCATTCCCACCGCCAAGAGCCAGATATTTACCACCGCGGCTGACAATCAGCCTTCGGTTGACATACATGTCCTGCAGGGTGAGCGCAAGCTGGCCAGAGACAATGTTACCCTGGGAAGATTCCAGCTGACCGGGATTCCGCCGGCTCCGCGGGGAGTCCCGCAGATCGAGGTGAAATTCGATATCGATGTCAACGGTATCGTCAATGTCAGCGCAAAAGACCTGGCTACCAACAAGGAACAGAAGATCACCATCACCTCTTCCAGCGGCCTGAGCGAGGAAGAGATCAAGCGCATGATGGAAGAGGCCGAGCGCTTCGCCGAAGAAGACGAGCGCCGCTTGAAGGAGATCGAGGCTCGCAATGCAGCCGACAGCATGATCTACCAGTGTGAAAAGACCCTGAAAGAAAGCGGGGACAAGATTGATGCTGATTCCAAACGGTCAGTGGAAGATGCCATAGCTGCCCTGAAAACCAGCCTGGAAGGCAGTGACGTGGAGGACATCAAGGCCAAGACTGAAGCCCTGGCCCAGGCCTTCTATGCAGTCAGCAGCAAGCTCTATGAGCAGGCACAGGGGGGCCAGCAGGGCGCCCAAGCCGGCGGAAAAGCCGATGACGATGTGGTCGATGCCGATTATCGAGTGGAGAATGAATAAGGCTGAAAGATAAGTTATAGCAAAACATGTGCACATCGTATAATATAAAGGTGGTTACGATCACCTGAGTATTGATTGGGATGAGCAAACCACACCAACAAGCCTGGCGACCCGAAAGCCTTACAGTTTTCGGGCGCAGCCTATTATTCCAGGAAGGTGGATCCGAATGCCCGCAAAGAGAGATTACTATGAGCTGCTGGGGGTTGGCCGCAATGCTACCCCTGAAGAGATAAAAAAGGCTTATCGCCGTTTGGCTCGCAAATATCACCCTGACGTAAATAAAGAAGACCCTGAGGCTGCTGAGAAATTCAAGGAAATTACAGAAGCCTATGCGGTGCTGAGTGATGCACAAAAGCGGGCAGCTTACGACCAATTCGGCCATGCGGCTTTTGAACCCGGCCATGGTGGCCCTGGGGGCTTTGGTGGATTTGATTTTGACTTTAGTGATTTTGGCTTTGGGGACATATTCGATGTTTTCTTTGGCGGCAGTACCACCGGACGCAGCAGGAGAACCGGACCCAGACGCGGTGCGGATCGCGAGATAAGGGTTGATATCAGTTTTGAGGATGCGCTGTTTGGCATCGAAAAAGACCTGGAATTGACCCGAGTTGAAACCTGTGACCACTGCAACGGCAGTGGCGCTGAGCCCGGTTCACAGACTAAAACCTGCCCCAGCTGCAATGGCCGGGGTCAGATACGCAATGTGCAGAGTACGCCTTTTGGGCGCTTTGAGACGGTAAGGCCCTGTAATCAATGCCGCGGCGAAGGCAGGATAATTGAGAAGCCCTGCAGCCGCTGCCGGGGAAGCGGGCAGGAAAGAAAGGAGCGCAAAATCAATGTGCGCATCCCGGCCGGGGTTGACACCGGGTCGAGGCTGCGCATACAGGGCGAGGGAGAAATGGGAACCCATGGCGGTCCGCCTGGAGACCTCTTTATATTGATTTCGGTGAGACCCCATCCGCGCTTCCGGCGTGACGGCTATAATCTCGTGACCACCCTGGATATAAGCTTTGTGCAGGCTGCTCTGGGGGCTGAGGTCACCATCGATCTGCCGGGTGGAGCCGTGCACAACCTGCATATACCGGAAGGGACCCAGCCGGGAACGGTCTTGACCGTCAAAGGCAAAGGGGTTACCCATCTACAGGGCCATCGCATCGGAGACCTGAAGGTGATTATAGATGTGAAGATCCCCACCCGGTTGAGCAAGAAACAGCGCGAGCTTTTGGAGGCCTTTGCCGAAGCCGGTGAAGAACCGAAACCCGGTCGTAAAGGCATATTCAACAAGTTCAAAGACGCTATTGGTTAGGAGTGCAGAGGTTGAAATGGATCGAGATCAGCGTATTGGTTGACAGCCGGGGAGTCGAGCCGGTTAGCGGGTTGTTCCACAGCCTCAACTGCGGCGGGGTTTTGATTGAAGACCCCGGAGCAGGCGAGCTGCTGCAGCAGCCGGTCGATGAGGATAAGGCCGAACAGTATAGTTTATGCGCTTCCGGCACGGTCAGGGTCAAAGCCTACATTCATGAAGACCGTCAGGTGATGGAACAGATTGAGCAGGCCCTGGGCGAACTGCAGGAATTGCTGGGATGCACTTATAAACTCGAGACCGCGGAGGTCAGGGACGAGGATTGGGCGGAGAGCTGGAAGCAGTATTACCATACCTTTCGCGTTGGACGGCGTTTGGTGATCAAGCCTTCCTGGGAGCAATATCAATCCCAGGCCGGCGATGTGGTGATCGAGCTCGATCCAGGGATGGCCTTTGGGACCGGTATTCACGCTACCACCCGCTTTTGTCTTATCTTTGTGGAGCAGTATATCAAAGGCGGGGAAAAGGTGATAGATGCCGGATGCGGCTCGGGTATACTGTCACTGGCTGCTGCCAGGCTGGGTGCAGCCGAAATCCTGGCGATGGATATCGATACTGTGGCGGCACAAATCGCGCAGCAGAACATCGCTATAAACGGGCTTAGCGATAAGATCAGGGCCGTGGCCGGGGATATATTTGCGGATCTTAAACAGCAGCAGGCCGATGTGATTATGGCCAACCTCACTGCCGATATTATCCTGTCCTGGCTGCCAGTAGCGGTTTCCATTCTGAATCAATCCGGCTTATTGATCGCTTCCGGCATTCCAGACAGTCGCTGGCCTGAGGTCAAAGCGGCCATGCAGGAAGCCGGTCTCTCTATTGAAGGTATATTGTTGGATTCTGACTGGGTGGGGGCAGCAGCCCGCAGGCTTTAAAAAACCTGCTCAAGTAAAGCGGAGGGGTGTATTATGCACCGCTTTTTTATTTCACCGCATAATATAAGGGGGCAAGTGGCGGTACTGGATGACAGCGAATCCAGACATGCCCTTACGGTGCTGCGGCTCAAACCCGGGGACGAAATGATACTGTTCGACGGCGAGGGCAAGTCCTATCAGGCCTTTTTCCAGCAGACTCAGGGCAAGCGGGTCCTGGCAGTGCTGGGAAAAACCCTGGAAAATGAGCTCAGTCCAGCCGTGAATATACATCTGGTGCAAGGCCTGCCCAAAGGTGAAAAAATGGAGTTCATCGTGCAAAAGGCGGTAGAAATCGGGGTACACTCTATTTATCCGCTGCAGTGCAGGCGAAGTGTTGCCCAACTCAAGCAGGATACGGTGGAGAAAAAAGTGCGGCGCTGGGAAGCCATCGCCCGTGAAGCCTGCAAACAGTCGGGACGCAACCGCTTCTTAAAGATAACCCCGCTTTTCGGCCTGGCAGAACTGCTTACCTTGATGGGAAACCGCCCCGCTATAGTCTTATATGAAAAGGAGCAAAATACAGGCTATAAGCAAGTGCTGCGCAGCTTGATGCCGGGATGTTTTAGAAAGGACCTGTTTCTGCTGGTAGGGCCGGAAGGCGGCTGGGACGAGGGCGAGATAGAGGAATTGGTGCATCAGGGCGTACACAGCGCTTCGCTGGGCTCACGGGTGTTGCGCACTGAAACTGCCGGGTTGATAGCCAGTGCCCTGGCTCTATATGAAGCCGGTGACCTGGGGATGCCGTGAGCGAAAGAGGTAAGTGATGAGAAAGGCCGCCTTTTATACCTTGGGATGCAAGGTCAATCAAGTAGAAACCGAACAAATAAAGGAAAGCTTTATGAAGCAGGGCTATCAGATAGTGGATTTCAATGAAGCTGCCGACATCTACGTTATCAATACCTGCACAGTAACCCATGTTAGTGATCGCAAATCCCGGGCGGTGATACGCAGAGCGACCCGCCGCAATCCCCTGGCAGAAGTAGTAGTGACCGGCTGTCTGGCGGAGATCGATCCCGATCAGATCAAGGCTATTCCGGGGGTTTCCCTGGTGGTCGGCAATCAGGACAAAGAGAGCATCCCCGAACTCTTAGGGGGTTTTACCGGCCAGGAGGCTCACCGGGGTTCGACCCCTTTAAAACCGGTGTTGTTTACCAGCCGGCATGAGCGTACCCGGGCTTTCATAAAAATAGAGGACGGTTGCAACAGCTATTGCACCTACTGCATTGTGCCTTATGCCCGCGGTGCGGTGCGCAGCAAAGCGCCGCACCATGTGCAAAGCGAATTGCAGCGCCTGGTTGATCTGGGTTATCGGGAAATCGTCCTGACCGGTATACATACCGGATTATATGGCTATGATCTGAAAAACACCAATCTCACTGAGCTATTACACCTATTGCTGGCAGAGGTCGATGGCGACTACCGTCTCCGGTTGAGTTCTATCGAGCCTTTAGAGGTAAGCCCGCAACTGCTGGACCTGGTCAAGCGAGAACCCCGGATGTGCAGGCATTTTCATATTCCTCTGCAGAGCGGCAGCAATACTGTCTTGAAGGCCATGAACCGGCGCTATGACCGGCAGTATTATCGCGATTTGATTCTGAGCATAGCACGGCAGATCCCGGGGGTGGGGATTACCGCTGATGTGATGGTGGGCTTTCCCGGTGAAAGCGAAGCGGATTTCCAGGCCACCTATGATTTGCTGGCTGGACTGCCTGTGGCCGATCTGCATGTTTTCAAGTATTCGCGCCGGGAAGGAACCCCGGCTGCTCTGATGAGCGGGCAGGTTGAGGAAACGCTCAAACAAGAGCGCAGCCAGCTCCTGCTGCAGTTGGCCCGCGAGAAGCATTTACAAAGGCTTCAGGACGCTTACCATGAGGTACTCAGGGTATTGGTGGAAGAGCGTATAGGGGAACGGGCTTATAGCGGGCTGAGCGATAATTATATCGAGGTTAAGCTTGAAAGCTGCGAGGACTTGAGGGGCTCTTTTGTATGGGCCTGTATTACCGGGCAGGAACAGGGTCTTGCTGTTGGACGTGTGCTTGACCGCCAGGTATAAAAATGGTGGGTTTTATGAATAATTTGGATATTACGGGGAAATAAGAAAAGAGGTTTTTATTTAGGCCGATTATCTGGTAAAATAAATGCGTACATCACTATGCTCAAAAGCAGGGTGCTTCGAGGCGTTAGGGGGTGAAAAGGTGAGGGCTGCAGATTGTATTTTCTGTAAGCTCGTGGCTCAGGAAATACCGAGCAAAATAGTATATCAGGATGACCATTTGATTGCCATTGAGGATAT
>LFSQ01000051.1:1181-10281 GCA_001512785.1 Syntrophomonas sp. DTU019 | reverse complement strand
GGCTTAGATCATTAAAGGGGATTTTCTTATCTTTTTAAACCCAAGGTATCTTGACGCTATCCCGCAGCGGAGTTGCTGTTGCAATAATCCCGCAAAGTTGATATAATTATGACTGCGCGAAATGGGCCAATTGAGGGCGGATGGCGAAGAGGCTAACGCTGTGGTCTGCAAAATCACCATGCGCCGGTTCGAATCCGGCTCCGCCCTCCAGCATAAATAAGATTGCCCGGGTGGCGGAATAGGCAGACGCACGGGACTTAAAATCCCGCGGGGCTCAAACCCCGTACCGGTTCGACCCCGGTCTCGGGCACCATATAAAAGGCAGTATTCAAGGCTTTTGGACAAATCCGAAAGCCTTTTTCAATCCTTTTGCAGGCCTTGCTGGCCTCAGTTTTTGCGTATTTGCGGACCCCTTTTTGATAACCAACAGCTTGATAGTGGTATTCAAGGTATGATCGAAAAGACATGAAATAGAGTACCGGCAGTCAGAAGGGGAGGTAATGTGATTTTTATTCATAATTGGGGGGATTGATTGATGATTGCTCGTACACTAGTTACCGTTTTACTCATTATCGGCGTTCTTATTGCTATTGTATTAATCCTGCGGAATATGAACCGCACTAATAGCAGAATCAATCGGATTCGCCGGGATTATATGGTTCTATATGGCCTATCCAAAGAACAGGCTAACCAGGCCCTGGATCGCCATATTGCCTTACTGAAAAGCAAACATCCCAATAGGGAAGAGATTTGGTATTATGAAAAAGCCCTTTATGATTTACAAAGAGACAGGAGATAGCATCTTAGCACACCCCTCAGCAAATGCTTTCCTATCAATACTGCTTCATTGATTTTGCATGCCGATAAAAGCCCTTGGTTTTTTTCCATATCATTGGACAAAAAACAATAGTCAGCTCCCGGGTCTTTGATGTCAATTCTCCAAAAACCCGGGTTTTCTTATGCCCGGGTCTTTGGCATGTT
Organism: Syntrophomonas sp. DTU019; assembly: GCA_001512785.1. Taxonomy (GTDB): domain Bacteria; phylum Bacillota; class Syntrophomonadia; order Syntrophomonadales; family Syntrophomonadaceae; genus DTU019. The sequence goes on along the minus strand of LFSQ01000051.1, from coordinate 9,300 downwards.
ACTTGCACCAGGGCCAATACAGGAGGGGTATTCTGCTACGATTACTCCTCATGGCGATTTAAGCCCAGCTATTCTGCCCAGAGGAATTCTTGCTGGTTGCCCAAAAGCGGCCCGCCACCAGCCTGGCTAAAAGGCTTGCTCGGGGTATAGACTTGGGAAGATTAGACTGTTATGAGTTCATGATCAAAGGAGTGGAGGCTAATGGAATTAAAAACCCTGTTGTATGAAAAAGAGGCCGGAATAGGCATAATAACGTTGAATCGCCCCAAAACGCTGAACGCTTTAAACGATGAGTTGATCGGTGAGCTATCGATGCTGCTGGATGTTATCGCGGCTGACCCGGAGGTTCAAGCGGTCATCATAACCGGTGGGGAAAAGGCGTTTGCCGCTGGTGGAGATATATTATTCATGTCAACCGCGGATACCCTGCAGGCGGAGAAATTCGTTGAGTCCGTAAGAACAGCTTTCGATAAGATTTACCAGCTTGACAAACCGGTTATTGCTGCTATAAGCGGGCTGGCTCTGGGCGGCGGATCCGAGCTGGCTTTGGCATGCGATATTCGCATCGCTGCTGAGGGCAGCAAAATCGGACAACCGGAAATCAATCTGGGCATCATCCCCGGTGCTGGCGGAACCCAGAGATTAACCCGGGTGGTTGGACCTGGTTGGGCCAAATACCTGGTTATGACAGGATTGCCTATAGACGCTGAAACGGCCCTGAAAATTGGCCTGGTTACAGCCGTGGTCCCCAAAGACCAGTTGATGGACGAGGCCAAAAAATTGGCCGGGATTATGATCGCCAAATCGCCAGTGGCCATGAAAGCTGCGAAACAATGCCTCAACCTCAGCCTGGATGTCGACCTGGCAGCGGGGTTGAGCTATGAGCTTAAAACCTGGTCCGCGCTGTTTGCTACTGAAGACCAGAAGGAAGGCATGAAAGCATTCCTGGAAAAACGCCAACCGGTATATAAAGGCAGGTAAGTCCGGTAATTGCAGACCCTGACCGGCAGGTCTATTCAACCTTTCCTTCATGCTTAAATAATGGGAAGCTCGGGGCGGCTCCCATTATGGATATTAAAGCAGTAAAACAAATCTATTAAGAAGCAGCTATACAAAAATTTAATACAACCTATAACCTAATATCAGATATTGTGGGCTTGCTCTCAGCTTGCCCACCTATCCTTCATGGAATGAGATAGCTTTTTCCTATTCCTGGTTCTATGCCTGAGTAAATTTATGGTATTATCGTATATATATGTAATACACACTTGCCAGCAACCATATAATTTGTTTAGGTTCGAAGGTTGCAAGATGATTCGCTAACATCCTAAACTGATTGCCACACACTCGGCCTACATTTCTATGATTAAACTTTAATGAACATCCCTGTATAGCACCTGCATATTGCTGAACATTTATACCAATTCTCACGCGATTTCAGAACCTTATCATTCAGAATGGCCTGTAAAGCATGATTGAACGAAAGGGGGAACTATGCTGGACTCGGAGTTGGTTAAAGACTTCTTATTCGAGACCAATGCCCTGTGTGCGCATATTATCGACAAAAATGGCATAGTCCGGTTTATGAACAAGACCTATCTCGAGGTTCTGGGAAAAAAGGAAGAGGAAGTAATCGGGCGTCACATCGGTGATATTACCCCTGAGACGCGCAGTCTTTCGGTGATTAGGACCGGCAAAGCCGTTATCGGCTATTATTGGCCGGTGAACGGCTACAACATGATAGCCAGTTCTGTACCCTTGTTCCAGAAAGGCGAGTTGAAGGGCTGTTTTTCCTACAGCGTGTTTATGGACATATGGGATGCTCACAACCTCATCGACAACCTGATGCAGCAGCTCAATATGTACCGGGATGAAGTCCACAGCGTTCACTCCTCGCGGTATACATTTGAAGACATCATCGGACAGGCTGACAATATTTTGGAGATGAAGAGCCTGGCCCGGAAGGCTGCCTTGCACCCATCTATTACGGTGCTGCTGATGGGGGAAAGCGGAACTGGCAAGGAATTGTTTGCCCATGCCATACACAGCGGCAGCAACCGTAAAAAAATGCCCTTTATAAGGGTGAACTGTGCGGCTATACCGGAAAACCTGCTGGAGGCCGAACTCTTTGGCTATGAAGAAGGGTCCTTTACCGGCGCCCGCAAAGGTGGGAGCACCGGTAAGTTCGAACTGGCACACGGGGGTACTATTTTTCTTGATGAAATCGGTGAGATGTCTCCCGCCATGCAGAGCAAGCTGCTGGTCTTCCTCCAGGAAAAGGAGTTTGAAAGACTGGGAAGCCACCGCCCGGTGCGGGTAAATGTGAGGGTCATCGCAGCTACCAACAGAGACCTGGAAGAAATGATCAAACAGCAGAAATTCAGAGAGGATTTATATTACCGCTTGAATGTCCTTTGCCTGAAGATCCCGCCATTAAGGGAAAGGATTGAAGACCTGCCTCTATTGGTAAAACATCTTATGCGGGCAATAAACAAGGAATTGAAAACCAAAGTAAATAAAATGTCTGCGGAGGCTATGGATTTGCTCAGCAAATATCACTGGCCGGGCAATATCAGAGAACTGCAAAATGTGCTGCAAAGGGCCATTTTATTGGCTGATTTGGACAGCTGCTGCTCCATCACCAAGGAACATCTGTATTTCATGAAAATCGAGAGCGAGAAAAACACCCTGGCGCCTACCGGTACCTTAAAAGAACTGCTGAGGGATTATGAAAAGCAAATCCTGGCTCAAGTGCTTAAGAGAACCAATTATAATAAAACCCGCACCGCTGATATATTGGATATGGATTTATCCTGGCTGTACAAGAAGATAAAACAGTATGGCCTGGCCCCGGACAACTCCCGGCGGCAGAAAAGAAAAACTGTAGAACCCATAACATAAATAATAAAGCATAGCCGCATAATAACCTTCCGTGACCTGCATGGGCAGGTTTTTTTGCTTTCTGCCTGTTTGATTGGAGCGGCTCAGGTATTGAGCCCACAAAGCCAAACGCCCGCAGGGTGGCCGAAGCAAGCCAGGTTGGAGTGGCTTAGGTATTTAACCACAATGATTTGGATTTTAGCCCAAATGCCGTGAAAGGCGTAATAGCGGGATTCAGGGTGGTATTTAGCCCTGGCGGGGTTTGATTTTTCACATTAAAACCTGAAGTCAAACATTGCGTACCAGTCAAATAAGTCCGTAAAAATGGGGGTTATGCCCTCATCTGCTCTTGTGGCATGCATATTGCTACCTCCTTTAATCAGTTGAAAGGAAAGGAGGAATATTCTCCAACTCAGTTCATTTAAGGGGGAGTTAGGCAATGGCGTTTGGGTTTACTTACACCGAAGACCAGTTGGCATTGCAGCGCACGGTAAGAAAATTCGTGGAAAACGAGATCATACCGGTGCGGGCGCACTATGACGAAACTGAGGAATTTCCCTGGGAAGAGACCAGGAAAATGTTTGAGTTGGGCATCAACTGCATGAATGCCCCGGAAAAGTACAATGGCATGGTGTTTGGCAATATCGGTTTGTGTATGGTGACCGAGGAACTATGCCGGGGTTGCCTGGGAATCGCCATCAGTCCTCTGGCCAATATGCTGGCTTCCGAGCCGCTTCTGTATGGAGGCACAGAGGAGCAATGGGATTATTGGTTCCCCAGCCTGTGTTATGAAGGCAAATTGGCGGCTTATGCCGTGACCGAACCGGGAGCCGGATCAGATGTTGCCGCCATAAGAACCACCTGCAAGAAGGACGGCGATTATTACATCTTAAACGGCACCAAATGCTTTATCACCAATGGGAAACATGCCGACAAGATAACGGTTCTGGCCAGTCATGACCCCAGCAAGGGCCATAGGGCCCAATCCTTCTTTATGGTGGATACCAAGACCGAAGGCGTCTCCTTTGGTAAGAGTGAACGCAAAATGGGCATGCGCTGCTCCGAGACCTCGGAGGTCATTTTCGACAACGTAAAAGTGCACAAGAAATACCGCATTGGCGAAGAGGGCGATGGGTTTAAATTGGCCATGAAGGCCTTCAATTCATCCCGGCCGTTCATTGCCGCTGCATCCACCGGGGTAGCCCAGGCGGCCTTTGAGTATGCCCGGGATTATGCCAAGCAGCGCATGGCTTTCGGCAAACCCATTGGCAGTCACCAGGCAGTCGCATTCATGCTGGCGGATATGGCCATGGAAATAGAGGCATCGCGCTTGCTCTGGCAGAAGGCTGCCTGGCTTCTGGATGAAGACCTCATGTCGGCTGATTTGTCCGCCATGAGCAAGTGCTACGCCGCTGATGCCGCCAACCGGGTAGTGACCAACGCCGTGCAGATCCTGGGTGGATACGGCTTTTGCAGGGACTATCCGGTGGAAAAGATGATGCGCGATGCCAAGATACTGCAGATTTTTGAAGGTACCTCGCAGATCCAGCGGGTTATCATCGCCAAGGACCTGCTGGCATAGATATTGTTCCTTTTGAAAAAGCACCTGCATTTCCAACTGCCACCAAGGCAGCACGTAAAACCCAATTGAAGGAGGAGTAGGAAAATGCTTTATCAACCCATGCCGGTTAAGAAAGGCAGAGCCAAGCCGCCCGTCTACAAGATCATGACTGCCAAAGAGGCTGTAGAAAAATTCATACATGAAAACTGCTACCTGGGCATGACCGTCAGCGCAGCTCCGGCAGCCCTGATATGGGAAATGGTCAGGCAGCGCGACCGCATCAAGACCGTGGATCTGGTGATAACCAGCCAGATCGGGATGTCTTCGGCTTTGATCGGGGCCGGTTTGGTGCGCAAGATCGAGATGGGCTACAACTGGGGCGGCATTGAAGGCGAAGACAAAGTGTTTCGCCGGGCTGTAGAAAAAGGTATCCCCAGACCTTTGGAAGTGGAGGACTACAGCAACTTTGGGGCTGCTATGCGCTGGTTAGCAGCTTCCATGGGCCTGCCTTTTATGCCCACCAAGTCACAGTTGGGCTCTGACATAATTAAATACAACCCCAAAATAAAGGTTATCAACGACCCTTATAATAATGAACCGGTAGCCCTGGTTCCGGCTTCATATCCGGATGTGGCCGTGATCCATGCCTCCCGCGCTGATGAGATCGGCAATGTGCAGTGTTTTGGGCTTTACGGCAATACCGATACTTTGGCCCGGGCTGCCAAACATGTCATTGTCAGTGTGGAGGAGATCATCACCAGCGCTGAGATTCGCCGCATGCCTAACCTCACTACTATTCCCTATTACTATGTGGATGCTATTGTTCATGCCCCCTTCGGAGCCCATTGGCGGGAATCCAATTACTATTATCATCATGATCTGGCTTTCGGTTTGGACGCATACCGGCAATTCGCTACCCAAGAAGGCTTCGATGCCTGGATTGAAAAATACATCCTGGGCACCAAGGACTGGGATGAATACTGCAAATTGGTGGGTTATGACCGGCTTTACCGCCTGATGCAGAATGAGCACAAATATCAGCAATTTGGAGAGGTGAGGTGATCAGTATGTCCAACTATACCCGTGATTACACCATGCCCGAATTAATGGCGGTTACGGCGGCTCGGGAAATTAAAGACGGGGAACTGGCCTTCATCGGAGTGGGTATGCCCCTGATGGCTGCCACGGTTGCCAAATTCAGTCATGCCCCCAATTTCAATATGATGGTTGAATACGGGGCTGTGGGGCCGGCCCCATTGCGTTTGCAGATGTGTGTCAACTGTGCGGTAAACAATGAACGGTCTTATTTCGCCGGCAGTCAGCGTGAGGTAATGGGTGCGCAGCAGGCCGGTTTCGTTGATGTGGCCTGCATCAGCGGGGCTCAAATCGACAAGTACGGCAATCTCAATTCTACCGTTATAGGTGATTATCATGCCCCCAAAGTGCGCCTGGCCGGGAGTGGTGGTGCCAATGACCTGGCTTCATCAGCCGGGCGGACCATCATTATGCTGCGCCAGGACGGACGCAATTTTGTCAATAAAGTGGATTATCTCACCTCGCCGGGCCACCTGACTGGACCAGGGGCACGCCAAAAAGCCGGGCTGGTAGGAAGCGGGCCCGCAGCCGTGATAACCACCATGGGGGTCTATCGTTTTGATGCGGAAACTTGCGAAATGTATCTGGAAAAGATTCATCCCGGCATAGACCTGAAAGACATTAAAAAGGCTGTGCAGTGGGATTTGGCCATATCTCCTAACCTGACCGAAACTGAACTTCCTACTGAGGAACAAATCATGATCATGCGCACCCTGGACCCCCTAGCGGTATACCTGGGGACTGGGCGGCAGACCCTGGCAGGGGATTTCGAGGCATTTATGGCCATGTTTGAAAACAGCTACCATCCCATGGTCAAGCTGATGAGAAGCAAAGGAATGATATAAACGGTTAAGCATAGGAAGGTGGAATAAATATGCGCGAAGTAGTCATCGTCAGTGGAGTTAGAACCCCGATTGGAGATTTTTTGGGTTCCCTCAAGGATTTTACTGCAGTGCAGCTGGGAACCATCGCTCTAAAGGCTGCTATAGAGAGAGCCGGTATCACACCTGACCAGATTGAAGAGGTAGCCACCGGTCATGTCTATCAGGCAGGCTGCAAAGGCAATCCCAGCCGGCAGGTGACAATCCATGCCGGTTGCCCGGTAGAGACGGTATCAGTCACCATTAACCAGCAATGCCCCTCCTCAATGCGAGCAGCGGAGATTATCAGCCAGCAAATCATGCTGGGGAAAATCGATATCGGTGCCGCAGTTGGTCACGAGAGTATGACCAATATACCCTATCTGCTCTTAAAAGCACGCATGGGCTACCGCATGGGACCAGGGATTTTAGAAGATGGTATGATGTACGACGCTCTCATCGATGCTTTCTATAATTATCACGCTGGAGTGACCGCTGAAAACCTGGTTGATATGTACAGCATTTCCCGTCAGGAAGCCGATGAATGGGCCTTGATGAGCCATCAGCGGGCTTGCGCGGCCATCGCTGCAGGAAAGTTCAAAGAAGAGATTGTGCCCGTTGAAATCAAGACCAAAAAAGGGATCAGGATCTTTGATACCGACGAACATCCCAATCCTAATACCACCCTGGAGAGCATGGCCAAATTGAAGCCTGCTTTCAAGAAAGGCGGCATCATTACTGCTGGCAACGCTTCAGGCATCAATGACGGCGGAGCGGCTATGATCATAATGGCAGCTGATAAGGCTAAAGAACTGGGCATCAAGCCTTTAGCCCGTATCGTGGCCACTGCTTCAGCATCTGTAGATCCTAGCATAATGGGCATCGGTGTGGTCCCTGCAGTGAAGCGGGTGCTGAAGTTTGCCGGAATGACCATGGACGATATTGAGCTGTGGGAAATAAATGAGGCCTTTGCTGCCCAAGTGATAGCTTGCAACCGTGAACTGCAGATCAATGTTGACAAAGTAAACGTGCTCGGTTCAGGGGTTTCCCTTGGCCACCCGGTAGGGCAAACCGGCGCCAGATTAATTATCACCTTGATGCATGAAATGCGTCGCAGCGGTAAACAGATCGGCTGTGCGACACTCTGCGCCGGCGGCGGTCCGGCTATGGCCACTATTATCGAAGTGCTTTAAGCGGTAGAGGAGGTATGAGTTATGGCTATTAATAAGCTGGGAGTATTAGGGGCAGGAACCATGGGTGCAGGAATTGCACAGGTAGCGGCTCAATCCGGGCTGCAAGTCATAATGACTGATTTGGACCAGGCTTTTTTGGACAGAGCCATAAAAGGCATAACAAAGAACTGGGACAGGGATGTGAGTAAAGGCAAAATAACCGAACAGGATAAAGGCAATTTCATGAAAAATATCACCACCAGCACTCACAACATAGACTTCGCGGATTGCGATCTGGTAATCGAAGCCATCGTCGAGAACATCGATATTAAAAAGAAGGTCTTCAAGGATCTTAACGACATTTGCCCGCCACAAACGGTTATAGCCACCAATACCTCGGGTTTCAGCATAACCGAGATCGCTGCTGCCAGCGGGCGCCCGGATAAGGTGGTAGGGATGCATTTTTTCAATCCGGTACCGGTCATGAAACTGGTGGAAGTGATACCAGGGGCTGAAACCAGTGAGGAGACCGTAGCACTGGCCATGGAAGC
>LFSQ01000051.1:0-1125 GCA_001512785.1 Syntrophomonas sp. DTU019 | reverse complement strand
GGCGTGGCTTCAGCCGAGGAGATCGACGAAGCCATGAAACTCGGCGCCAATATGCCTATTGGCCCTTTGAGGTTATGTGATCTGGTAGGTATTGACGTATTGCTGATGGTTGTGGAATATTTCCACAAAGAATTCGGGGACCCCAAGTTCCGTCCTTCCCTGGCATTGAAACAAAAGGTCCGCGCCGGGCATTATGGGGTCAAGAGCGGCAAGGGCTTCTATGATTATTCCAAAAAGTAGGACAGACTATGAGGTAAATTCTCCAGGAAGCGGGGGGAGGCTGGTTTTGCTTCCCCTCGCTGCCATGACACGCGGGGACGCTTGATTTGTGTCATTTCTGAGTGACACAGGGGGCGTTTTATCTGTGAAACACTTTTCAATCAAACCGTGGATACTTTGGAAACTGGGGCGGTCTTTGTGATTCACCTCACAGAGCCGGAGCAACTGTCCCTCGCCAGCTGATGCACTCATCTAGCAAGAAAGGCCTGCGCCCGGCGTTTGAACTCGCTACTGGCAAACATTTCGTATATAGCTTCGGCTTCCAAATTCAGCGCATCCTCAAGGGGAAGTTCCAGACCGGCATCAATCACCTGTTTTACCCTGCGCACAGCTGACTGCCCTTTGGAGCTGATTTGCCGGGCAATGACTTCAGCCTCACGTACTGCCTCCCCGGGTTCCGCGACATGCTCAACAAGACCGATTTGTAATGCTTCCTCGGCACCCATCCGCCTTGCCCGCAATAGCATATCTTTAGCCCGCCCCGAGCCCACCAGGCGCGCTAGCCTCTGTGTACAGAAAACCAGGTTGAGGTTGACCCCGGTGCCGCACATTTGCGTGTTCCGGTCCATAACCCTGATATCAGCGCACAGGGCTAGATCCAGTCCAGCTCCAAACGCATAGCCGTTTACCGCAGCTATGACGGGGAACCTGCAGGTACTTACCAGGTTGAGAGCGTAGTACAGCCGGGAAAAATAAGCCCGGTTCTCTTGGGGACTATTCTGCACCAACTCTCTGATATCTGCGCCCGCGCAGAAGAAATGGCTGCCGCGACCAGTTATTATCACTGCAGCCAAATCCAATCTCCTTAAATCTTCGAAAGCCCGGATTAATTCATCCGTCATTGTC
>LFSQ01000012.1 GCA_001512785.1 Syntrophomonas sp. DTU019 | reverse complement strand
TTGGCGTTTACCCCGACCGGACTTTCACCGGCGAGATGATGCGTGCTTGGCTGGGCACGCCAGCATACAAAAAGAGCTGCGCTTTACGCAGCCCTTCTCATACCTAATGGTGGGCGATAGAAGACTCGAACTTCTGACCCCCTGCTTGTAAGGCAGGTGCTCTCCCAACTGAGCTAATCGCCCTGGTGACCCCTAGGGGACTCGAACCCCTGTTACCGGCGTGAAAGGCCGGTGTCTTAACCGCTTGACCAAGGGGCCTTACCAGTCGTCAGTCATCGGGAAGCGGACGCCGGGTTTAAACGGCTAAAGCAAGTATCCATTTCCCAATGTCTAACAACTGAACAGATCGCAAACACAACTCACAAATCAGGTCTTCAACTTGTGCCGTCTCCCGACGACTGAAGTCTGATGTCTGAAATGGTGGGCCTACCAGGACTCGAACCTGGGACCAACCGGTTATGAGCCGGTAGCTCTACCAACTGAGCTATAGGCCCGTGGTGCGGCAACCCCGCAACAGTTAGTATATAAAATATCCCTTCAAAGGTCAAGGAAAATAATCGCTTTTAAGTTTTCCCATAAGCCTGGCTTTCTGGGCTCTAATTGACCAATGAAGTATACAAAAGGCGGTTCCCTTTTTCGGTTGCCGCCTGTAGTATTCTTTGGCTCCCCGAGTAGGATTCGAACCTACAACCCTCCGGTTAACAGCCGGATGCTCTACCGTTGAGCTATCGAGGATCATCCCAACGAGGAATATTATATATTGCCGCTGTGTAGTTGTCAACTACAGTAATACTATTAATTATTCGATATAGTCTTTTAATTTCTTACTGCGTGAGGGGTGCCTGAGCTTGCGCAGGGCTTTGGCTTCAATCTGCCGGATACGCTCGCGGGTGACCCCGAATTCCTGGCCAACTTCCTCCAGGGTGCGCGGGCGCCCGTCATCCAGGCCGAAACGCAGACGCAGTACCTTTTCTTCCCGATCGGTGAGAGTATTTAAAATGCCGTCCAGGTGCTCGCGCAACAGCACGAAAGAAGCTGATTCTTCCGGAGACTCAGCATCTTCGTCAGTGATAAAATCACCCAGATGACTGTCGTCTTCTTCTCCAATAGGTGTTTCCAGCGATACCGGTTCCTGAGCCACTTTCATGATCTCTATCACCCGTTCTACCGGAATATCCATCTCTTCGGCAACCTCTCCCGGGGTAGGCTCCCGCCCCAGGGTCTGTAACAAATTGCGCTGCACCCGGGAAAGCTTGTTGATGGTTTCCACCATATGCACGGGAATCCTTATAGTACGGGCCTGATCGGCAATAGCCCGGGTTATCGCCTGCCTGATCCACCAGGTAGCATAAGTGCTGAACTTATAACCTTTGCGGTAATCGAATTTCTCAACCGCTTTCATCAAGCCCAGGTTGCCTTCCTGAATAAGATCCAGGAAGAGCATGCCCCGGCCCACATAGCGCTTGGCAATGCTGACCACCAGTCTGAGATTGGCCTCCACCAGCTGCCGCTTGGCTTCTTCATCCCCGGCCTCAATTCGCTGGGCCAGTTCAATCTCCTCCTCGGCCAAAAGCAATCTGACCCGACCGATTTCCTTAAGGTACATGCGTACCGGATCATCTATCTCAATACCTTCCGGTACCGCGATTTCCTCAGTTTCTATGCTGTCACTTTCCAGCTCTTCTTCGCCCTCTAGTTCAGATTCGGGCCCAACACCAATACCCAGGGACTGGAGATGTTCAAGGATATCATCCATATTGTCAGACTCCAGGTTAAAGCCCTGCAAGTCATCGATTATTTCATCATAGGTAAGCATCTTTTTCTTCTTGCCTTTTTCGGCTAAAACACCGACTGCATCTGCTAGTTTTCGATCCATTTTCATTTTATCCCCCCTTCCCGGGTTTGGTGTAGGAATGTATCAAGATCCAGTATTAAGCGCAAAACAGTATGAAATCCTCCATCAGTACGAAGATGCTCCAGGCGTTGATGCAAGTTCCTCCACCGGGCTCTGTAGCGCTGCCGTTGAACATCACGGATAAAGTACCATAATTCGGCATGGTTTACGCGAAATCCTTTATCCCATCTGGTGTTAATCCGGGCCAATAAGGCCTGCAGCTCTTCATCCTCAACGGCCTGCTGCCACTCCCAGGGACTATCCCCCGAATCGCCGCCCATTTCAAAACATATGGCTGCCAGGCGATTATAATGCCTTGAGGAAAAGCATTCTATCCCTATGTTTTCGGCTATGATTTCCGCAATACCCCGGTCATTAAGCATACTTGCCAGTATTTTCTCTTCTATACTATAATTTCCGTACTGTATAGTATCCCTGTTTGCTGGGATTTTATTCTTGCGGTACGGCTGGCCTGGCCCGGTATTGCCCTCAATCTCCTTCAATATTAAGTTTTCTTCTATTTTTAACAATCTGGACAGCATTTTGATGTAATTGTCACGCAAAATACTGCTTTGCAGATTATTTATGTCATCTTTAACCGCATTGACTATCCTGATTTTTCCCTGCAAATCAAGTATATTTTCTGCAGCTATAGACCTTTTTACCTTAAATTCAATATAACTCACTCTATTATTCTGGATATATTGTAGGAATTCCTCTTTTCCATGCTTATCCAGATAATCATCAGGATCCAGTCCCTCCGGCAGGGTCAAAACCTCCACATTAAAGCCCTGCTCAACCAGCAGTTGAACCGCCTTTAAGGCTTCTCTTTGCCCGGCTTCGTCCCCATCATACAAAACCGTCACATTCTCGGCATAACGCCTCAGCAGCTGGGCCTGTTCACTGGTTAAAGCCGTTCCCAGCGAAGCTACCGCGCAGTCGATGCCGTGCTGGTGCAGCTTTAAGCAGTCCATATAGCCTTCCACCAGTATCGCCTGGTTGCCCTTACGAATAGCCTCCCTGGCCTGGTAGAGCCCGTAAAGATGGTGGCGTTTCAGATAAACCTCGGTCTCGGGAGTATTGAGGTACTTGGGCACTGCATCCTCCAGGGTGCGTCCGCCAAAGCCCACAATATTTCCCTGATAATTAAATATCGGAAAAATAACGCGATCTCTGAAGAGATCGTAATAAGAGTCTCCACTCTTATTACGCTTAATCAACCCGGATTCTTTTACCCATTCCTGGTCAAATCCCCTGGCAAAAAGAAAATCAGATATCTGGTTCCATTGGTTGGGGGCGTAGCCGATCTGAAACCGCTCCAAGGTTTGTTCATCAAGCTTTCTTTCGCGAAGATATTGCCTGGCTTTAGCCGCACCGGGATCACCTTTTAAAACCCCCTGGTACCAAGCTGCAGCGGCTTTGTTGACCTCTACCACTCTTTTGAAACGGTCTGCTTCTTTACGCAACGGCCCCTTCTTCAGCTGTATTCCCGCCCGGTCAGCCAGCACCTGCACCGCTTCCGGGAAATCCAGCCCATCCCTTTTCATAACATAAGTGAAAATATTTCCCCCGGTATGGCAGCCGAAGCAGTAAAACATGTTTTTCTCCGGTGTAACACTGAAAGACGGGGTTTTCTCCGCATGAAAAGGACACAATCCCCAGTAGCGGTTGCCTTTACGGGTGAGTTTCACCGTATCAGCCACCACATCCAGGATGTTGATGCGCTGAGTGATATCGGACAACAGGTTTTGGTCATAATAAGCACCCATAGTGTCACCTATATTCTCTGCCAATCAGCAAAATCCTGCATATTTTTAGCGAAATTTGCCTAATTCTAATCTTTTACACCCTCCCTGCAGGGGATGTTTAACTGATCCGGCACTAAAGACCTGGGGACATAGATATTCTCGAATATACTGATACAGTATTCATCACTCATCCCGGCGATGTAGTCGGCTACGGCTCTTTCCAGGCCTTCCTGCTCGGCGATCTCCAGGTACACCGGGGTCATTTTAAAAGGGTTCTTCAGAAAATATTTATAAAGGTGTTCTATTACGAAAGCGGCTCGTTTGCGCTCTTCCTGGCAGACCGGTCCGTTGTATATGACCTCGAACATGAACTGCCGCAACCCGCGCAGGGCTGCCTCTACCGGCGGCGAAGGCTCGATGGGCGGCACTTCGTGATCATGCATGCGGCTGCGGCTGTATTCTATGGTGTCTATCACCAGGGTGGCTATGCGCTGGCTGTGGCTTTCACCCAGTACATCGATATATTCCCGGGGCAGATCCTGCAGGGACAACAACCCCCCGCGGATGCTGTCGTCGATATCATGCTGCACATAGGCGATTTTGTCGCTCAGGCGGATAACCCGGCCTTCTGCGGTCGAAGCCAGCGGACCCTCTGTTCCGTATCCACTGTGATGCAACACCCCGTCCAGTACCTCGGCGGACAAATTGAGACCCTGTCCCAAGCGGTGCTGTTCCACCCGGGTAAGAACCCTGATGCTGTTTTCATTATGGCGAAAACCCCCGGGCAGAAGCTGGTTCAGTACCTCCTCGCCCGCGTGGGCAAACGGGGTATGTCCCACATCGTGGGCCAGGGCTATGGCCTCAATCAGATCTATGTTGAGATTTAAGCCGGCGCCTATAGTCTTGGCAATTTGGTTGACCTCCAGGGTATGGGTCAGGCGGCTGCGATAGTGATCACCGCGGGGAGCTATGAACACCTGGGTTTTGTGTTTGAGGCGCCGGAATGACTTGGAATGGACCACCCGGTCCCGGTCCACCATGAAACAGGTTCGTATAGGATCCGGTGCTTCGCTTCTGAGCCGCCCCCGGGAATTAACCGACAAGGTGGCATGAGGCCCTAAAGAGGCTTTTTCCCGGGCTTCAATCTCTTCACGGATCATAACCATACGCCCCCTTTCTAAAAACCGCACTCAATTTATCACTTCATATTATGAGCTAGTAATACTACAATCACCCCGGCGAATCCTTTTATCAGCCAGTTTTGCCAGAACCCGCTGCCGGGCATAGCAGCTCATCCTGCATAACGGCTGCTAGCTGTTTATGTATAGTACACTTCCAGGGCAAAGCTTTTCCCCGGTTTGATGGGCCATGGCTCTGACTATTAAAAGGGGGCTTTAAGAGTCGAACCGTTATACATAAACCCGCGAGGAGTGGGCTCAGGCCAGGTGAGCGGTTATGAATCGGGCATCGGCTCCAGGAAAGCACATACCGTGCTGCGACTTCTCATATCGGATTGCAGCCATAGTTCCCGGCCCGTTTGGTCCACCTCAAATACTTNNAATGATTTCCTGCCATCTGCTGTGATCGGGCAGATAACAGCACAGCTGATTATTGTCTGCAGTGAGCAGATCAGGGTTAAAAATCACTGTCTCCTGTTGCGGAAATATGGCTACATAGAAAATCCCCGTCTCAACCAGGTCTTGAAAGAAATGTGTGCCAAAGGAAAGTTCAGGTGCGAAGCCCCCTTCTTGATGGGCTATTTCCACTATTATTGCGGCATGGCAGATCTCCGCAAAATTGACCGGAACCCCCAGGGAAGGGGTGGTAGTTCCCCAACGGCCCGGTCCGATCAGCATATAAGGGCTTTTGCCGCTTTTCTTCAATAAGCCATTGATACGCCCTACCAGCCGGGCGGCCTGGTATTTATCATTGAGGCTAAGCCGGTGATAAGCCTGAGGATTGACCATTACCACATTTTCAACCTTTCTCTGCAGGCCATATCCCATGGTGTTGCCTTTGGTGCTGAACAGGATATGCTCCGGCTTGTATTGCAGTTTGGCCGGCTTGTGTTTGGGGCTGGTGATGGTCTGCAGAGGACGGCACTGCAGGAGATTAATGCGGTAGCCTCCACTGCGGTCAAAGTTAACCGTGAATTCCGTATCCACCAGATTGTCATAAGCCTTTTCCAGGGTCTGCAGCAGGGAACGCATCAATGCCGGGAAGGACCCTTTGATAAAACCGTCAAAAGTGAGCACCCAGGCATCAGGCCCTGGCTTGCCCAACTGGCGGTAACGGCTCAGCAAATCCTGGTCAGGCTGCGCTGCCATCCTCCACCAGAACAGTTCGGACTTCAGCCTGACGATTGCCGGAAGTTCAACCGTGGACAGCTCATTGCGTTCGATATCCAGCACATCGACTTTGCGCTGCGAATAGCGCCCCAAGTCTGCGAAGCTGGATTCGGGTCTGAGGGTGGGCTTATCCAGAGCCAGTATGCGCGGATAATCATCTGCCCGATCCACCGCCCGGGTTCCCAGTCCCAGCACCAGGCGCACCATTCCCGCCCCGGGGTCCATGTCCTCCCGCCAGGTATAGGGGTTGTGCGACAGGGCCACTCCGGCCAGGTCGGGGAAGAAATAAAGGCCATGCAGCGAACCTGACACCCTCTGCACCAGCAAAGCCATCTGCTCATCGCTTTCCGCCATGCCGCGCTGCAGGCGATAGTCCAGGGCCTCCTGGCTCATGGTGCTGGCATAGATTCTTTTCACTGCCTGGGCGAAATTTTCACAGCGCTGCTGCGGATTGCCCTGATTGACTAAGAACACGCTGTCATACTTGCCGGCAAAGGCATTGCCGAAACCGTCCTCCAGAAGGCTGCTGGAGCGCACTATGATCGGGGATTGCCCGAAATAATCCAGAAGCTGCTTGATCTGCTCCATGATGACCTCGGGTATGTGCCCGGCCAGGATCCTTTCCCGCAGTACTTTGGCCAGGGTGAAGTAGTTTTCCGGCTTTTTCTGCTGCTGACGCAGTTCCCAGCAGTTGTTTTCCACCAGGTAAGTGTAATAAACGTCTGATCCTATATAAAATGAATCATGCGGTTCCAAATATGCCGACCAGTCAATACTCTCATCCAGCTCCAAAATCCGGCGGGACAACAGCATCCCTACCGCTTTGCCGCCAATGAAGCCGGAGCCTATCAAACGGTTGCGTATCTCCACAAAATCCTGCAGGGTGAAGTATGTTCGGGCTAAGGCCAGTATGCGCTCATCCCGGCCCAACAGCATGCGGCATAATTTGTCGATCATGGCCTTTTCCTTTTGCAGATACTTCGGGTCAGCCCGGTCCTTTTCCTCCAGCAAGGCCTGGACATTGAGAAAGACGCGGTCCCAGTAGTCGATTTTTCTCTCCACATTGCCAATGCCCTGCAGCTGCAGACGGGATAAATAGCGGGCGGTTTCAGTGCTGCTGGTAATGGGCACAAATTCATCGCCCTGGGAGATATGGGGCAAAAACATAGTCGGCGAATACCGGTTCCAGGCTTTCAGTGGATGGACATAAATGTGATCATCAAAACGGAATAGGTCCAACAATACTTGAGTGGTTTCCCTGATGCGTGCAATGGTGGCGTATGAGTTGCGGTTCTTTATCAAGGCAAAATAAGCTATGGTGTTCAATCTGAACAGGTAAGGGCAGGTTACCTGGAAGAAATTGCCGATCATCAAATCAGTAGCCCAGACTGAGAGCAAGTCAGTCAGACTATCGAAGACATAACAGACCTGCTCACCTTCTTCGGTAGCAATAGCGTGAACCCGGCTGGAAAAATCTTCGAAACCCAGATTGGCATCAAGCCGGTATTCCTTGATATCAGGGTCAGGCATCAACAGGGGAAGATGCTGGCCAAAACGCATATATACTATGGGGAAGTGCTTGGCTTTAGCCTCCTTTACAAAAGCCCGCACAACGGCCTGGTATTCCTCGATTTTCTCAACCTGCCACACTACATTGTCACCCCAGCGCAAACCATCCAGGACTTTATCCAGGCCTGCTATCCCAGTTGACACCCGCTCCAATACCCTGTTCATGGCAGCCCTCCTTTCCCATCCCAAACAAAAAAGCAATGCCATTCTAAATCCCCTTAAAGGGGGTTTGGAACCACATTGCTCCGCTTTAAAGCTATTCTCATTTCAGAGTTATCCTTATGATTTAATTATATCACCTGCCTGTTGGGTGGATAGGCTGCAAATTCAATAATACTGGATGCAACAAGTATATCGGGTAACAGCATTAAGCAAGAACTGCTTACGCCTTATCCCTGATGTCATGCTTTTAGCCCGCCGGCATATGCCAATGATGCAAAAACCCTTAAACAGTGAGATGCAGCCCACAGCAGCCAGTGATTCCTATAAGGCCGGCACCACAGGTGCAGATATTACTCCGGAGACCGGCTTTCATCATTATTGAACAGAAGATTGTATAGTTCAGGGGCAGCCGCCTTAAAGCGAAGCGGCTTCAAGTCGTGGTTGGTAACCGCATGCCTGGTGAAACCGGTTACCAGCCGCTCTCCCGTATCCTTCCGGCATATTTCATACTCGATTACAAAGCTAGCGGCTTTTACTTCCTTGATAACCGTAGTTATCGCCAAGAGGTCGTCGTATACCGCCGGTTTGATGTACTTGCAGCCGCACTCGATAACCGGCAGCCTGACCCCTTCCTGTTCCAAACGGCTGTACGGAAATCCGATACTTCTCAACAATTCTGTACGCCCCACCTCAAACCATTTGAAATAGTTGCTGTGGTACACCACTGACATGGCGTCGGTGTCTGCGTATATTACCCGGATTTCCGTTTTATGCCCTATCTTACCCATCAGTTTGCCTCCCAATCAGTGCTCGGCCTGTTTTTTTACAGCCGGCTGGCCTTGGGCCATACACCAGCAGTATCGTGATACCAGGCACAACTGCATCTTATCCGCTGGGTCAAAGCCTTCCCGGACGGGCAACATTTTAAACGCCGATAAAGGTGTTTTCCGGCACCTTTATCGGCGGGTAGCACTGCCTGTACCAAATTGTCGTAATCGGTGTATCATCCGCTATGCTGCTCAGTATGAAACCGGATGGACAATGTCAGGATTGGTCCTGGTTTTTTATGGCGGCCTGCGCTGCAGCCAGCCTGGCCACCGGTATGCGGTAGGGAGAACAGCTCACATAATCCAGGCCGATTATATGGCAAAATTCAACCGAACTCGGTTCCCCGCCATGCTCCCCGCATATGCCCAAGAGTATGTCAGGACGGACCTTCCTGGCCTTTTCCACCGCCATTCTCATCAAGGTCCCCACTCCCTTGCGATCCAGAACCGCAAAGGGATTGTCTTTTAATATCTTTTTCTCCAGATATATGGGTATGAATTTGCCTTCCGCATCATCACGGCTGAAGCCCAGGGTGGTTTGAGTCAGATCATTGGTGCCGAATGAGAAGAATTCCGCATCCACCGCCAATTCGTCCGCCATTACGCAGGCCCGCGGCAGTTCCAGCATGGTCCCCAGCAAGTACTCCAATTCCATTCCCGCTTCCTGGCTGACCTCGCGATGCACTGCAGCGATCTCTTCTTTCAATATGCTCAGCTCGGCCTGATCGATGACCAGCGGTATCTCAATCTCCACACAGAGAGATATGCCTTCTTTTTTCAATAACACCATGGCCTCGAAAATGGCCCTGACCTGCATGCGGTAGATCTCGGGGTAGGTCAGTCCCAGGCGGCAGCCGCGGTGGCCCAGCATGGGATTGGATTCGGAAAGGCTATGTATCTTTTTAAGCAGGTCTTCTTTGTCCAGCAGACGGCCGTCGGTTATGCCCTGATGCTTCATCTCCATGATTTCCATTAAAAGGGCTTCACGGTCAGGCAGGAACTCATGCAAAGGCGGATCCAAAAGGCGCACGGTTACCGGATAGGGTGACATGGCCTTAAATATGCCGTAGAAATCCCCGCGCTGGAACGGCAGGAGTTTTAAAAGGGCCTTTTCCCGGTCAGCCAGGTTCTCCGACATTATCATTTCCTGCACTACCGGCAGCCTGTCTGCGGCCATAAACATGTGCTCGGTACGGCACAGCCCAATCCCGGCAGCCCCGAATTGACGCGCTTTGGCAGCATCCTCGGGGGTGTCCGCATTGGCCCTTACCGCCAGTCTTTTGCGCTCATCGGCCCAGGTCAAAAGGGTTTCAAACTCTTCTGAAAGGGTGGGTTCAATCATGGGCACCTCGCCCAGCATGACATTGCCGGTGGCCCCATCGATGGTTATGATATCGCCTTCTTTGACGGTTAAGCCGTTGACCGTAAAATAACCCTTGTCGGCATCGATCTTAATGGCTTCACAGCCGCAAACACACGGTTTGCCCATGCCCCTGGCAACTACTGCCGCATGCGAAGTCATGCCCCCGCGCGAGGTCAGTATGCCCTGGGCAAAGATAATGCCGTGGATATCGTCAGGGGTGGTCTCGCTGCGCACCAGCACCACTTTTTCACCAGCTTCTCCCTGCTTTTGGGCCTGATCCGCATCAAACAAGACCTTGCCGCTGGCTGCCCCGGGAGAAGCGGGCAGGCCGGTGGCAATGGGCTGAACCTTGAAACTGCTGTCTATCTGGCGATGCAACAGCTGGTTGATCTGCTCGGCATCAACCCGCAAGAGGGCCTCCTCAATGCTTATCAAGCCCTCGTTGACCATGTCCACGGCTACTTTGACCGAGGCTTTGGCGGTGCGTTTGCCATTGCGGGTCTGCAGCATATACAGCTTGCCTTTTTCCACGGTGAATTCTATATCCTGCATATCGCGGTAATGACGCTCCAGCTTCATGCAGGTGTCCACAAACTGCTGGTAAACCCCGGGCAGCTCATCCTTCAATTTGGCTATGGGCATAGGTGTGCGGATGCCGGCTACCACATCCTCGCCCTGAGCGTTGACCAGGAATTCCCCATATAATTCGCGCTCCCCGGTAGAGGGATTGCGGGTAAAAGCCACCCCGGTCCCGCAATCCAAGCCCATATTGCCGAAGGCCATGCTCTGTACATTCACTGCTGTCCCCAGTGAATCCGGGATCTTGTTCAGGCGCCGGTACACAATAGCGCGCTGGTTGTTCCAGGATTTAAACACCGCTTCAATAGCCCAGGCCAGTTGTTCGTTCACATCCTGGGGGAAATCAAAACCTTTTTCGGTCTTCACCAGGGTTTTGTAATCATCTATAATGCTCTGCAATTCAGCCGCCGGTATCTCGTAGTCGAAGATCAGGCTCAATTTGCGCTTGTATCTTTCAACTATATTGTCAAACAGGTGATGTTCCACATTCAGCACCACATTGCTGAACATCTGTATAAAGCGCCGATAACAGTCATAGGCAAAGCGCATATCGCCGGTCAAGGCTGCCAGGCCCTGTACGGTCTGGTCATTTAGGCCCAGATTCAAGATGGTGTCCATCATGCCTGGCATGGAAACTGCGGCTCCGGAACGCACCGACACCAGCAAGGGTTTTTCCCTGCTGCCGAACACTTTGCCGGTTTTTTCTTCCAGGGTTTTCATAGCCAGCGCAGTAGCTTCCAACAGCCCCGGGGGAAATTGTTCCCCGGCGGCAATATACTCGTTACAGGCCTCGGCAGTAATGGTAAACCCCGGCGGAACCGGCAGGCCTATTCTGGTCATTTCAGCCAGGTTGGCCCCTTTCCCCCCCAGGATCATGCGCATGTCCGAGTTGCCTTCTTCAAACAGGTAGATATACTTTTTGCCAGACATTACTGACCCTCCCCAGTCTTAATTTCCTCATATATTACTGATTCTGCGATAATATATCTCCAGAATTTTGCTGGCGGTTTCCTCCACGGCCCGGTTGGTTACATCGATTACGGGGCATCCCAGTTTCTTCATGATCTTGCTGGCAAATTCCAATTCTTCCTCAATGCGGCTGGGATGGGCGTAATTGGCCTGCCCTTTCAGTCCCAAAGTCTTCAATCGCTCGGTACGGATATGACTCAGCTGCTCGTGGTTGATGGTCAGGCCTATGACCTTGCCCTTCTCTGCCTTGAACAGTTCCTCCGGGGGATTGACTTCAGGCACCAGGGGGACATTGGCCACTTTTATGCGTTTGTGGGCCAGATACATGGAAAGCGGGGTTTTCGATGTTCTCGATACCCCTACCAGCACGATATCGGCCAGTTCTATGCCCCGCGGATCCTTGCCGTCATCATAGCGCACCGCAAACTCAACCGCCTCGATGCGCCGGTAATACATCTCATCCACCTTGCGCAAGAGGCCGGGCTCGCGCCGGGGCGTTATATGGCTGCTCTGTTTTAAGGCCTCTATCATCGGCCCCAGTATATCGACACAGGTTACCCCATGGCGTTCCGCCTCTTGGCGGAGGTGTGTGGCCAATTCATCCACTACCAGGGTGTAAGCTATTAAAAAATGGTTGCTGGCAGCCTGATGTACTACTTCATCAAGGGTCTCACAATCCGAGATATTGGGAACCCTCCTGATCTCCATGGTGCTTGAATTAAACTGGCTGGCAGCCGCCCGCACCACCATCTCTGCTGTTTCTCCGATTGAATCCGATACGATGTAAACCCCTGGTAAACGGTTTACCAAAGTCTAGCCCCCCTCACGTTTTTTTTCGGCCAGGTCGAGGAATAACCTGGCGATGTTAGTTTTGGAAATCTTTCCAACCACCTCGAGTTTCTCCTCACCCTGCTCGTTGATAAAGCATTTGACCACCGGCATGCTGTCAATCTCTTGTTCAACGATCTTTTTGACCGCTTCCACCACGGTTTCATCCATAGTGGTAGTGATAATATTGGGCATGCGGGTCATGATCACGCTTACCGGCATCTTGTGAATATCGGCCTGGCCCAGGGTGGTCTTGAGAAAGTCCTTGCGAGAAACTACCCCGGTTAAGAAGTTGGAATCGTCCACAATATAGATGCTTCCAGTGTCTTCGATAAAGAGAGTCACAATGGCGTCATAGATGCTGCAGGTCTCTTTCAGCACTACCGGCCGCGATTGAATATCTTTGACCCGGTACTGGTTGAGGATCTTGCGCATCTCGTTTTCCACGCCTTCGGTTTTGTAAGTGTAGCCCACCCGCGGCTTGGCTTCCAGGAAACCTGACATGGTCAAAACGGCCAGGTCCGGCCGCAGGGCTGCACGGGTCACCGACAGTATCTCAGCTATTTTTTCCCCCGTAATAGGCTCGTGCTCCTTAACAATTTGTAAGATTTTCTCTTGTCTTTCATTTAATTCCATACCTGCACCACCCAATTAGGCTATACTGTTTGGGTTTTCCGACATAAATTATATATACTATATCGGCGAAAAAAATCCTGTTAGGAGGCACTATTTATTGTACTATTTTTGTGAAATCACCCACAAGCTTACACATCGCGGCAATTTCCCCAAGTAAACCCAATCTCGCCTGGCGCAATTTGTCATCATCGACCATAACCATGACTGCATCAAAAAAGCGATCTACTGCCGGACGCAGTCCAGCCATCAACTGCATCGCCTGCTGGTACTGGGCTTTGCCGATAAGGCCGGCAAACTCTGCGCTTATTCCTTGTATTGCCTGGTACAGGGCTTTCTCGCTGTCATCTACCAGACTGGCATATTCGCAGACCAGAGCGGGATCAGCTTTGCGCGACAGGTTGTAGGCGCGGTTGAAGACCACCAGCAAATCATTGAAATACTCTTCCCCTTTGCTGGACTGAATGGCCCTGACTCTTAACCAGACATCGTAGAGATCAGGGTTGGGCACAGCCAGTACGGTGTCAATAACATCATATGAAAAGCCTTTTTCCAACAGTACACCGCGCATTCTCTGGTTGATAAAATCCATCAGCTCAGCCCGGGTCTGCTCACCGCTGTTCTCCAGCTTAAAGGCCTTGAAGCCTTCATAAGCCTTGTCAATCAGCCGGTTCAGATCCAGTTTCAATCCAGCTTCGAGTATGATGTTTATCAGCCCGATAGCCTGACGGCGCAGGGCATACGGGTCTTGAGAACCGGTAGGCTTTATATTGAGGGCGAAGAAGCCCACCAGATTGTCGATCTTTTCCGCCAGGCTGACCGCCATACCGGTTGCTGTAGCGGGCAGCTGGTCGCCGGCGAAACGCGGCAGATAATGTTCAAAAATGGCAGCAGCCACTTCTTGATCCTCCTGGCTCAACAAGGCGTAGTAGCGCCCCATGATTCCCTGCAGCTCGGGAAACTCGTAAACCATGCTGCTCAACAGATCGGCTTTGCACAAGTAAGCCGCCCGGGTAAGCTTTTGCGCTGTGCTCAGGCCGGCCTCGGCCCCGCAGAATTCGGCCAGGGCCTGCAGGCGCACTACCTTGTCCAAAACGCTGCCCAAACGCTCGTGGAACATCACGTTGGCCAGGCCGGGCACAAATTCCTGTATGGGTTTTTTGGTATCTTCACGCCAGAAGAACAGGGCATCCTCCAGGCGGGCCTTGAGAACCCGCTGATTGCCGGCAATAACCGTCTTAAGGTCGAAATCGGTGCCATTCCTGACCCCGATGAAGCCGGGCAAAAGCCTGCCCTCCGGATCGAATACCGGAAAGTAACGCTGGTGTTCTATCATGGTAGTGGTCAGGACCTCAGGGGGCACATCCAGGTACTCCGGGGAAAAAGCGCCGAAAAACGCGGTGGGGTATTCCACCAGGAAACTCACCTCTTCCAGGAGGTCCGCATTTTCCATGGGCTTTCCTCCGGCAGCGGCTGCAACCTGTTCCACCTGCTGCCAGATCATCTGGCTGCGCCGGTTATGATCAAGGATGACATAGTTATTCTCCAACCGGGCAAAATAGTCGTTTACATCCTTCACCTCTATAGGACCTTGGGAAAGGAAGCGGTGGCCGTAAGTCATCCTGGAACTTTCGATATTTTCTATATTTAAGGGCAATACTTCCGCATCCAGCAGGCACAGCAGCCAGCGTATCGGTCGGGCAAAACGGGTCTGGTAATACCCCCAGCGCATGGAGCGCGGAAAAGGCATGGCCTGAATTATGCCTTTCAACAGCCCGGGAAGTATCTCTTTAGCCGGTTTGCCCTCTTCCCTGCGCACCGCGGCTACATACTCCACCCCGTCAACTTCAATAGTGCTCAGCTGGCTGATATCCACGCCCTGAGAGCGGGCAAAACCGAGCCCGGCTTTGGTAGGTTTGCCATTTTGATCAAAAGCCAGGCTCTTTTTCGGCCCACGGTTCTGCAACACGGCATCATTTTGCCGCTCAGCCAGGGATGTTATCAACAATACCAGACGGCGCGGTGTGCCCATGGCCTGTATGTCCTCATAAGGCAGCCGGTTTTCTTCCATGGCTTTGGCTGCCAGGCTCTGCAGGTTTTCCAGGGCTGCTCGCATATAGGCGGAAGGCATCTCTTCCACCCCGATTTCCAGCAGTAGGTCCTTGTTCATGGTTTAACCCACCTCCTCTTCAGCCAGTATCTGGCGGCGCAGCTCGGGATCCTTGAGCAGCGGGTAACCCAGGGCTTTGCGCTGTTCCAGGTATTCTCCCGCCACGATACGCGCCAGATTGCGCACTCGCGCAATATAGCCGGTACGTTCGGTCACGCTGATGGCTCCCCTGGCATCCAAAAGATTAAACAGATGGGAGCATTTCAGAACATAATCATAGGCCGGCAGCACCAGGTGATGGCTGGCCACGTTAAGGGCCTCTTTTTCACAGATATTGAACATAGTGCTGAGGGCTTCCACATCAGCCAGTTCGAAATTGTAATGGGAGTGGTCCACTTCACCCTGGTGATGCACGTCAGCATAAGTGATGCCTTCCACCCATTCGATATCGAAAACGCTTTCCTTGTTTTGAATATACATGGCAATGCGCTCCAACCCGTAGGTTATCTCCGCGCAGACCGGGTAACAGTCATAGCCCCCGCACTGCTGGAAGTAGGTGAACTGGGTTATCTCCATGCCATCCAGCCAGATCTCCCATCCTAAGCCCCAGGCCCCCAAAGTGGGAGATTCCCAGTTGTCCTCCACCAGGCGGATGTCATGATGATCAGGATCTATGCCCAGGTCACGCAGGCTGTCCAGATACAAGTCGATAACATTGTCCGGCGAAGGCTTGAGTATAACCTGGTACTGGTAGTAGTGCTGCAGGCGGTTGGGGTTTTCACCATAGCGCCCGTCGGTTGGCCGGCGGGACGGTTCTACATAGGCCACCTTCCACGGCTCTGGCCCCAGGCAGCGCAAAAAAGTAGCGGGATTCATCGTGCCGGCGCCTTTCTCCACATCATAGGGCTGCTGAATGATACAGCCCTGCCGACCCCAGAATTTTTCAAGGCGAAGAATTATCTCTTGAAAATTCATTGGCAACTCCTCCTGTTGGTTGATAAATAAAAAACCCGTCCCTCAAATCACAGGGACGAGTATTGATACCCGCGGTTCCACCCTGGTTGGCTGATCGCCCACCTCATTTTTCGGGCTTTACTCACCTTTGCGGTTTTCCTCCCGATGCTCTGGAGTGCCTTCCAAAGACTATCTTGCCGGTTTCCAGCTCCCCCGGCTCTCTGTAAAGACAGGACTCTTTGTACTCGTCTCCATCATCGCCTGATATATGCTTGAAATCACCTATTAAGTTTATCAACCGCTTTTTGCCTTGTCAATGTAAATGGCTAAATTTTAGCATTCCCCAAATACTACGAGAATATAACCATAAGGCCACAAAATCACCCGTTAACGGGCAGTTTTTTTTTCAGCCAGCGAATGGTGTGCTTCATGGTAAAACGCCGTTCCAGATAGTATTCCAGATATTGCTCCAGGAACCATTCCAGCTGATTAAGGCTGGCCGGGTTGCTGTGAATCCGGTCGATCACATGCGCACTGGCGTTTGTCAGCAGGCGCAGCAGAGCCAGACTGTCCGGCCTTACCGCAATAAGACCGTTTTCCTGCCGGGCGCATTGCGGGCACAACAGGCCGCCTGCAGCGAGTTTGAACAAGCCTGCACCGATCTCTTTTGAACCACAGTTAACACAGCGGTCCAGAACCGGAGTATAGCCCAGTTCAACCAGCAGGCGCACCTCAAAATAGCGCAGCAGCAGAGGGGTTACACAGCCTTCATTCATGGCCCTTAAGACCTGATGGGTGCTGTAAAACAGCTTCGGCAAAGGCACCTCATCCATGAGGGCTTTATCCAGCAGCTCCATCATATAAACAGCCTGCATGGCAGTGAACAAATCCTGGCGGATGTTGCCGTAAAAATCTATCATCCTGCCCTGCGTGACCACAGCCATGCTCCGCCCTTTGACGAGGTAGAGCTGTACATGACAAAAAGGCTGTACCAGGGCCCGCAGGCTGCTGCCGGGTTTCTTCACCCCCCTGGCGACTACCTGTATTTTCCCCCTCACTGCGGAGAAAACGCTTACCAGCTTATCAGCTTCCTGGTAATCCATATTCTTTAAGACAATAGCCTCACTGTGAAACTGAATCGCCAACCCTCCAGACTAAGGCCTTTTTTCGGCCATTTCCTCCATAACCAGGTTCAGCGCATTGCTGCTGCCGATGCGATCCGCCCCGGCTGCGATCAACTGCCGGGCAAATGCCAGGGTCTTTATCCCCCCGCTGGCCTTAATACTGATCTGAGTTTGGCGGTGCTTACAAATAGTCTGTATGTCCTCTAACGATGCACCGCGGCTGTTTATGCCGGTGGAGGTCTTGATGAAATCCACCTTGAGCCCTTCCAGGAGGTGCAGTACCGCGATTAATTCGCCTGGGGTTAATAGGCCGGTTTCAACTATTACTTTGAGCACGAAGTCATAATGCGCTTTAAGCCCCATTAGCTCGCTGACCTCTTGTCTTATGACCTCCAGCTGCCCATCCTTTAAGGCCCCCAGATTGGCCACCATATCCAGTTCATCAGCACCGTTTTGCAGAGCCCAAAAGGCCTGCTCCTTTTTCAGCCGGGCCGGCTCAGCCCCCAGGGGAAAGCCTATGACCGTGCAGGTTCTCACCGTGCTGCCGGAGAGTATTTGCCTGGCTAAAGGCAGCCGGTAAGGGGTGACGCAAACAGCAGCCATGGAATACCTGGCGGCTTGCTCACAGAGGGTTATAATGTCCTGAGCCCTGCTGTCCGGTTTCAGATTGGTGCTGTCCAGATAAGCCGCGATCATAGATTACGCCTTCTTTAATGTATTCTAGCCCCTGTAACCCAGTTGGTTGAGGTTGTTTTCACTGTCGCGCCAGTTCTTTTTGACTTTGACCCACAAGTCCAGGTATACCGGGCAATTCAACAAAACCTCCAGCTCCTGGCGGGATTGCTCCCCGATCTGCTTCAGCATCTGCCCGTTCTTGCCGATAACTATGCCCTTCTGGGAATCGCGCTCCAGGTATATAACCGCCCGCAGGTAGGCTTTGCCGCCGTTGGGCCGGCGCAGTTCCTCCACATCCACCGCCAGGGAATGGGGAATCTCGTCGCGGGTCAGCCACAGGGCCTTTTCCCTGATCAATTCAGCCGCCATAAAAGAAAGCGGCTGGTCGGTAAGGTCACCTTCCGGGTAATAGAGCGGACCTTCCGGGAGATAGCTCCAGGTCTTTTCCAGCAAAGCAGGTATGTTGGTGCCGCGCATGGCAGATAAAAAAATGATTTCGGCAAAATTCATATATCCCAAAAAACCCCGGACATGATGGTTGGCCTGCTCGACATCGACCAGGTCGATCTTGTTTACCAGCAGAAATACCGGTACTGAGACCTCCTGCAGGTATTCGATGATGTAGCGCTCACCGCTGCCGAAAGGCCTGGTCACATCAGTCATATAGTAGATCAGATCCACCTCATGCAGCGAACGGGTAGAGACCTTTACCATATACTCGCCCAGCAAATGCTTGGGCTTATGAATGCCGGGGGTATCAACGAAAACGATTTGGCCCTGTGCGGTAGTGTATATGCCCTGAATGCGGTTGCGCGTAGTCTGAGGCTTTTCGGAGACAATCGCTACCTTGTGCCCCACTATGTGATTCATCAATGTCGATTTGCCGGCATTAGGGCGTCCTACTATAGTTACAAAACCTGATTTCAAAGTATTTATTCCTCCAAATCGAGTTGAAACTGAAAAGGCAGCAGGTCCTTTAGCTGATGTTCTCTGTAATTGCCGCTGCTGTCAGTCACAATCACCTTCAAATGAGGCGCGAATTCCGCCATAACCTGCAGGCAGGCCCCACAGGGATAGGTATATCCCTTATCGCTGCCGGCCAAGCAAATGGCTTCCAGTTCAAGGTCGCCTGCATTGACCGCTTTTATTATAGCCGCTCGTTCGGCACAAACAGTCAATCCATAAGAAGCGTTTTCAACATTGGCCCCGGTATAGATATGCCCTGCCCTGCTCACCAGAACCGCGCCTACCGCAAAATGCGAGTAGGGGCAATAAGCTTTTTCCCTGGCCTGATGGGCTATTTCAATCAATTTTGCAATCTCCATGCTGTCTTATTATCCTTATCAGGTTATTGCTGATTTATTCGCTTAAGAGAACTGTTATTGCTCAATTATCAAGGCAATGATATTGAGGAGGTGAGGCCCAAATACTATCACTCCCAGTATAACCGCCGCCAGAGCACTTAGCAAAACCGCACCTGCTGCCATATTCTTGGCCTTTTCAGCCAGGGGATGGTATTGCGGGGCGATTAAGTCAATGGTTCTTTCGATAGCTGTATTTATAACCTCAGCCATCAAAACCAATGTGATAGCAATGAACAAAAGCCCCCATTCGACCCGCTCCAGGCCGAGTATCCAGCCTGTGCCCACAGCGATGGCAGCTGCTATAAGGTGGATTTTCATATTCTGTTCTTCACCAATTACTGCCATAAGGCCGGCAATAGCCCAGGCAAACTTGCGTATGATACCACCATCTGAAGGCATAAGGCTATCTTTCCAGTTTAACTTTCTGCATGATCATTTCTTCCAGGCTTCGCATCAATTGTCTTTCCGCCTCGGTTTCATGATCGTAACCCAAAAGGTGCAGCATGCCGTGAGCTACCAAGTAGCCCAGTTCGCGTTCCAGGCTGTGGCCGTATTCCTCGCTCTGGGCCAGGGCCTTTTCCAGTGAAATCACAATATCTCCCAGGACTTTGACCTCACCCTCCACATCCAGGTCAGGGTCGTCATCAACCAGTTCATTCATAGCAAAGGACAACACATCAGTGGGGCAGTTCTGCTGGCGATATAAGTAATTCAGTTCCTGTATGTAGCTATTATCCACGATCAATATGCTCAATTCGGTATTCTTGCTGATTTTGGCCATTTTAGCCACTGCATTGGCTACGCTAAGGATGGTTTTTTGCAGGTTGCGATTATAATTCACCTTGTTCTGCTGGTTGATTATCAGGGTTTCCATCCCGCTCCCTCCTCTTTTCGAATTCCCTTTCTATTATTTCCGGGTATTCAATGCGTTTATGATACATCCCCTCCAGGGACTTGCAGAAAGATTTCGAGATGGTGTCCAGATCCTTAAAGGTCAGATCAGCAGTCTCTAATTGCCCGTCGCTGAGCTTATCGCGAATGATCATGCGCACGGTTTGACTGATCTTCTGCGGGGTTGGGTCCTGCAAGGCCCGCACTGCCGCCTCCACCGAGTCCGCCAGCATCACCAGGGCCACCTCCTTGCTTTGCGGCCTGGGCCCTTCATAGCGAAAGTTGTCCTCATTGACATTGCCATCCACATCCTCTTCTAAAGCCCGGCTGTAGAAATACTTCACCAAACTGTTGCCGTGATGCTGTTCCACGAAATCCAGCACCGCCTGCGGCAAATGGGCCTCCCGGGCCAATTCCGCACCTTCCCTGACATGTGAAGTGATAATCAAGGTGCTTAAAGCCGGGGCCAGCTTCTCATGCGGATTATCAAAACCGCGCTGGTTTTCCACAAAATACTCGGGGCGCTTGATTTTGCCCACATCATGGAAGAGGGCCCCGACTCTCACCAGCAACGGATTGGCGCCAACAGCCTCAGCCGCGGCCTCGGCCAGATTGCCCACCATCAAGCTGTGATGATAGGTTCCCGGGGCTTCCAAAAGCAAACGCCGCAGCAAGGGGTGATTGGGGTTGGACAATTCCAAGAGCTTGATCATGCTGGTCAGGGAAAAACCAGACTCCAGGTAAGGGAGCGCACCGATCATCAAAACCGCTGACAGTATCCCATTGGCAGCCCCCATAACAACACTCATGCTGTAGTAGAACGGGCTGATTTCACCGCCAATCAGCGTAAGGGTAGTGATGGTGACTATATTGGCAATAGCTATGCGCAGGCCCGACTTGGCCAAATCGGACATCTGCGTGAGGCGGTGCACGCCGAAAACGCCTACGCTGCCGCCCACAAAGGCTGTAACCACATAATTCAATGGTTCCCCCGGAGTGAGAAAACCCACATACAAGGCCATAATGGCGGTTAAAAAATAAGCCAGGCGGTTGTCCAGCAAAATGGCGATAAGCATGGAACCGGCGGCCACCGGCGGCAGATAACCGGTCAAGAGCTGTAGTTCAGGGTCATCGCCTATTTTTATAACGGTGACAAAACGGGTGATAGCCAGAACCAGAATAAAGATCAGGCCAATTAGCAGCATCATCATATCATCGCGATGAATGTGCGGGTAATAGCGGCGCAGGAATTCCAGCACCAGCCAGAAGGTCAGCAGGACAAACAGGGCTGTGCCGGCCAGTGTGATGGGATAGCTCTTGCTGCGCTGAATGCCCAGCTGTTCAAGAATTGATATCTGCTCGGCCGTGACCCGCTCGCCTTCACGGACGATGATCTCCCCGGCTTTGATAGTCTTTTGCACCGGTTGCACCGCGTCGCTGGCCTCTTTTATGGCCTCGTTGGTGGCTGCTTCATTGTAGATCAGATTGGCCCGCAGCGAGTTGATGGTGACAATCCTGATCACCTCTCTGGCCTCGGGGGCATAGCTGAGATCGCTGATCTTGCCCAGGGCCTGCTGGTAAATGCTGTCCAGGGTATCATCGGTGATGGGATTGGCCATCAAGGTGCGGGCTGTGGTTATGGTGCTCTGCCGCATCATCTCCAGATCCTCGGCCGGGGTGACCCGCAAATACTCGGCCAGCCGTTCCACAGGGTACTGGAGCTGGAACACATTCTTTTTAACATGGGTCTTATTAAGCAGAGTGTGCAGCTCGCTAATCTGCTCTTCCTCGGGCTGGGCCAAAGCACTGGTGATGGCGCTGAAAAAGAGATTGATATCCCTTTCCGTGTTGGCCAGTGCAAAGTTATCCTCCTGATAAACCTTTTGCACCTTGCTGATGGCCTGCTGTCTTAACAGCTCGGTCTGTTGGGTATCGATTACCACCGCATTGATATCTGATTGTATATTGCGCGGGGCCACGTCATCAGGCTTAAGCCACACCTGTTTGGGGTTGAAATTGCTGAACAGGATCAATATGGTAACACTGAAGAAGATGAATATGCTTAAGAATTTCTTGGTTCGCGACTGCTGCAGGAAGTTGCTGCAGCCTTTCCATATATATTGCATCAGTGTGGGAATCTTCATGTTCCGCTCCTCTACAAAATCAGCTTGGGGATTGGCCGGGGATTCTAACTGCCGTGGGTTTCATAGGCATCGATAATCTTTTGCACCAGGGGGTGGCGGATAACATCGTCTTTGGTAAGGTATTCAAATGCTACTCCCTCAACCCCACCTAATATTTTCTGAACCTCGATTAACCCTGAAAACTCCTCTTTGGGCAGATCCACCTGGGTGATGTCACCAGTTATCACCGCTTTGGAGCCAAATCCCAATCGGGTTAGGAACATCTTCATTTGCTGCGGGGTAGTATTCTGGGCTTCATCCAGAATAATGAACGCGCTGTTGAGGGTTCGCCCCCTCATGTATGCCAGCGGGGCGATTTCAATTATATTGCGCTCTATATAGCGCTGAGTCACATCTACCCCCAGAATATCAAAGAGGCCATCATAAAGCGGGCGCAGATAGGGATTGACTTTTTCCATAAAGTCACCGGGCAGAAAACCCAGCTTTTCACCGGCTTCCACCGCCGGCCGCACCAGGATAATCCTGTCCACATCCTTGCTCTTCAGGGCTCTGACCGCCATTACTACGGCTAGATAGGTCTTGCCGGTTCCAGCCGGGCCAATGCCAAACACCACGTCATTGTCAATTATAGCTTGAATATACCTTTTTTGCCCCAGGGTTTTGGCTTTTACGGCTTTGCCCCTGACCGTGGTTATTATGGTAGAAGACACAATTTCGTTGTGGCGGGCTTTTTCACCGCGTTTTATCAGTTTGTCCACATAATTGATATCATTAATGGTCAGCTGACCTTCCTGTCCTGCAATATCAAGCAGGCTGTTCACCAATTCAGTGGCCTGATTGACCTCCGCTTCCGCTCCTTTTACATAGATCTCAGAGCCCCGCGCTGAGATATCAGCCGGGACCAAGCTTCTCAGGTAGCGAAAGTTCTCGTCTCCCGTGCCGAAAAACGCCGAAGCAATGTCATTGTTGGCAATGGATATACGGGTTTCTTTTTCGGTCAAACAGCCTTTCCTCCCTGGATTAATAATACCTCGGTTCATTATGCAGTTATTATAGCATATGTCATTGGAAAGGACTATTTTCTAGCTTATTGATAGGCTGCGCAACGGCTATGTCTTCAATGACTTCCAACGACACCTTGACGCGCAGAATAGCATCGCTGGGGGAGGAGAGCACAGTCATGGTGCTGTCGATGATTTTGCTGGATGGTGCGATTTGGCTCTGCAGGCTTTCCAGGGCTTTTTGCCTGGCAATCTGAGTTGCTTCCGCTTCAGTATGGGTGACAACTTCAAGGGTTTCTTCGCTGTGTTTTTGGTAGTTGAGGCCAAGCGGCCCAATCGGGGTATCAAGCTTATAGGCCCTCTGAGCCACCTGTTCATTAGCAAATGGAGAATGTTTTCCCCACAACAGCAATTCCCGCCAGGGGGTGAGGAGTATTACCCGGTGGGCCTTGCGGCCGCTTAAAACCCGGTTTTCTGTTTTCAGCGGGCATTCCCCGTAGCCATCATACCACACCCGGGCCTTTACCACCCCGCGAGCTTGAACTTGATAGGGGAGCAGGGGTTCTGGGGGCGGAGGGGCGTATGGGCTTAAGCTGGGGATAACCGTTCCGGAAATAAGCACATCCCCTTTGGCGACCACCTGCCCCACCTCCACCTTGGCCTGGCCATCCAAAACCAGAATCTCCTCCACTATGCCGCTGCGCGCTGCGACCATGTCGCTGGGGCCGATTATCTCCTGCGGGGGGATGACGATTTTTTCAACTACCTCAATATTGGCCTTCACGCCGCGAATCTCGATCTTAATATAGGATAGATCGCCGATATCCCGCAAAACCTGTTCTTCTACCGCAGTACGGCTGAAGCCCCACTTGGGGGCGCCCTGGTATACGCCATATTTGGCCACAGTGTCCAGGATCTTCTGGCTGTCGATCCGTTCATTACCTGTAATCTCGATAAACCATACAAAAGAAGAAATCAGGTATAAAGCGATGATAAAGAAAACCCCGCCGAGCATGAAACCAACCCGTCTTTTAACGATGCTCTTGTATACCGGCAGGCCGTGTTTGGACACTATCTTCAGCTGATAGCCGTTTTCCTCGGCCATGGCCCGCAAGGCCTCATATCCGCTGCTGCGAATTTCAAACCTGATCCCACCGGCCACCGGCTTGATGTTCCATATGTATATGCCCCGGGTTAAGGCCATATTGATCAGGCGTTCCGGATAGCGGCCCTGCACAATGATGGTTATCACCCCGCCAAACTGCTCGAGAAAGCGGTTGCTCATTCTCTATCCCCCTTAGTCCCGATACCTGACCGAGATTATCTGGCCGATGATGTGCAGCTCTTCCGGCATCAAGGCTTTTATTTCCATATTCCGGCCCTCTATCTCCAGGAACCCCCGGCTCAGGTTGATGCGCAGCAGTCCCGGGTTGTACTGTATGATGCCGCGATGGTTTTCCAGATAGAGCTCTTCCCTTCCCACCAGGGTCAGCTTGGGTATATCCAAAACCAAATCGCGCGGTATCTCCAAAAAATCAGCCAGGGCTCTATTGAAGGCTTCGCGGCGGTTTTCCATTGCAATCACCTCTGCCGGCAAATTCACTCACACAAGTATATGCCGGCACACCGGCTGACAGAACAAAACGCAAAAGTACGGTGCCAGGCACCGTACTTACGTTAAGGTTTTATTTGCCTTTGGGATAGAGTTTGTAGCCGCCGCTGATGTTTTTCACTTTGAAGCCTTTCTGGCGCAGAATGCGGTTGGCCACATATGATCTTAAGCCCACCTGACAAAAAGCCAGGACTTCTTGATCTTCGGGAAGCTGATCCAGCTTGTTGCGCAAATCGTCAACCGGCAGGTTTATGGCACCTTCTACCGGCATGCTGTCGAATTCTTCCTCGGTACGTACATCCACCAGGACTGCGCCTGCTTTAAGCCGTGATTCTACCTCTTCCCATCTTACCGGCTCAACCAGGCCATCGAGGATGTTACCGGCAGCATAGCCCGCCAAATTAACCGGGGTTTTGGCCGACGAGAAAGGTGGCGCATAAGCCAGCTCAAGATCCTGCAGATCATATACCGTCATCCGGGCACGAATAGCAGTAGCCAGGGAATCAATGGCTTTGTCCACATTATCAAAACCGACTACTTGAGCCCCCAGTACCTTGCCTTCGTCTTTACTGAAGATCAGTTTTATCGTCATCTGGCTGGCCCCCGGATAATAAGTGGCATGCGAGTTGGGGTGAACGTGGCAGGTCAGATAATCTATGCCCCAGCTTTTGAGGGTTTTCTCATTCCTACCGGTTACGGCCACAACCATGTCCATCAGCTTGATAATGCCTGTACCCTGACTGCCCGGGTATTTAATATTGCGACCGGCGATATTGTTGGCCACCACCCATCCCTGACGGTTAGCCGGCCCTGCCATAGGAACCAGGGTGTTATATCCGGTTACATAGTCTTTTACCTGAATGGCATCGCCGGCTGCAAATATAAAGGGATCTGAGGTCCTGAGGTATTCATCCACCAATATGCCTCCGGTTTCCCCTATGGCCAAACCGGCCTGCTCGGCCAGCCAGGTCTCGGGTCGTACCCCGATACCCAAGATGACCAGGTCAGCGGGCAACTCGGTTCCGCTTTTGAGAACAACTTTGTTAACCGCCGGATCTCCCTGCAGTTCTACCGGCATATCCCCGGTAATAAATTTAACCCCTTTTAAAGCCACATATTTTTCGACCAGGCGGGCCATTTCCGGATCCAGCACTCCCAGTATCTGCGGACTGGCTTCCACCACGGTTACATTTAATTCCCTTAACTGCATCATCTCTGCCATTTCCATGCCGATGAAACCAGCACCAATAACCACCACATTGCGCACATCGCTCAGTTCCACATGCGCCTTAATCTTTTCGCTGTCAGGAATGTTTCTAACCGTATATACATTAGGCCGATTAACCCCTGGAATATCAGGAATAACTGGATTTGCGCCCGGACACAGGACCAGATAGTCGTAGCTTTCCGAGTATTTTTCGCCGCTAGCCAAATCATGAGCTACAACCCTTTTTTCTGCAGGGATGATCTGCTGCACTTCAGTCAGTACCCGTATATCAATATTAAAACGCCTCGACATACCTCGCGGGGTTTGTACCAGTAAACGATTCTTCTTGGTGATCACCCCGCCGATATAATATGGCAGGCCACAGTTGGCAAAGGAGATGTCCTGTCCCCTTTCAAACATGATTATTTCGGCTTCTTCATCTAACCGACGCAACCGGGCGGCTGCACTGGCCCCAGCCGCTACCCCGCCTACAATTACTATTTTCTTGCCCATATCTCGGACCCGAAACAAAGGTCGAACATTAACCTTTGCATTCAGGCGCTTCACCTCTCTTTCTATAGAAATTCATCATCTCCAAACCTGTCGCTTAATAGAACTGAAAGGCAAGTATGCTCACCATAAATGAGACAATGACCAGTCCCACGATAATTGACAGCCATACCCGTTGTTTAGTATGCCGGCTTTTTCTCAGGAATGCCAAGCCAATTACCTCCTTGCTATCTATATATTACCATTAATTCAAAAATAAAATAATAAAAGCCTGGCAACCGCAAGGTTCACCAGACTTTTATATCTTTCTCGAAGCATGGCATCAAAACGCCTATTCCGGCCTGTACTGAGTTTATTCCATATATAGGCTGCCGGTTTTTGCTCCTGGTTTGTTATCATAGCCTCCTTCATATAGCCATATGCTTCCCCTTAAAACGATTCTGTTATCCGGCTCTAATACTTTCTCTTCTTGCGAGCCGCTTCAGATTTCTTCTTTCTCCTTATACTGGGCTTCTCATAGTGTTCATGTTTTCTAATATCTTGCATTACGCCTGCTTTCTGGCAGGAACGTTTAAATCTCTTCAGAGCAGAATCAAGTGATTCATTTTTTCCTACTTTAACTTCGCTCATTGTTTCCCTCCCCTCATGCAACTGGGCTGAAGTGACGACACCCCCAGATTGAGATCAGGGG
>LFSQ01000033.1 GCA_001512785.1 Syntrophomonas sp. DTU019 | reverse complement strand
ATGGAATTGAGCCTGGTTGTCAAACCTGAGCGCAGCCTGCACAGAAAAGGGCAAGGGACTGTGGTCCATGTAGCTCGCCTTGATACCCAGACTGCAGGCTGCCCGGGCCTCATCCTCCAGGTCTTTTAAATACTGTTCCGACTGTGTGTATACATATGCCGGCCGCCAGGAAAAATCGCAATCAATTTTGTTTTCGGCAGCGGTGTGGGCGATCAGGTGTATGGCACTCTCATTGGCATCGGCATATTGTTGAGCCAGTTCCTGCCCCAGCTGTTTTTTCAGCCGGGCGTATATCAAGTGATGCTGTGAGGTTATCTTGGCAGTGGTATGTCCGGTGGTTCCCTGCAGAATCCGATCGGCTTCGATTACCGCCACTTTCACCCCCTGCTTTTTTAACAGATAAGCAGTGGTAATGCCGACGATACCTCCGCCGACAATAGCTACATCCACCTTTAGGTCTGTTTGTATCTCCGGATAATCAGTAACCGGGGTTGAGGCCATCCAGAATGAGTTGGGAGCATCTTGCATAGTAACACCTCTTGCTAAATTATTTGTTGCTATTAGCTTGCTGCAATCAAAGCCATTTATACAGATGACAAACGGGGACGGTCCTGAACAAGTGTGGTGCCAGGCATCACACTTGTTCTGCCGGGCGGACAAAAATAAGTGTGGTGCCAGGCACCACACTTATTTTGTCATCCCGCCAGGGATGGCCTCCTGGTTCAGTTGTGATTATTCAGCAGGTGTCCCAGCGGACAGCTCTGCCATGACTTCGGACATTGACTTGGCGCCGCTTACATCCGGCACCTCAAATTCCACGCCATAATCATAGATCTGATAGACAGCCTGTTGTTTCATGTTTAACTGCATCGTAGCAGCCGGGGTTCCGGCTTCAGCATCAGCGGGAATATCCATAGCCATATCCATGTCCATATACATATCCATGGAAACGGTGAGATAAGTCTCATAGTCAAAAACCATATCGTAGCTGATATCGGCTTTGAGGTTCTTCATAGCCTGGTTCAGGATGGTTTCGAAGTCAGTCCCATTTGCTCCTGCACCAACAGCTTTAAGCAAACCGCTTTGTTCCATAACAGAGTCAAGATACTTACTCAGAGCTTCTTGACTCATACTGACATGGATAACCCCGTAGTTTTTCCCGTAAATTACCTTATCGTCCCCATACTGGATCACCGCGCCGTACTCTTTCATCTCCAGAATCGATTGAACCGGGTCCTGGCTGCCATACTGCTCCATCAACTGGTTGAGGTCCAGGCCTTCTATTTCCATCTTGACCCATCCATCATAGCCGGGCATGGTCATGAACATGCCTTCCTCGTTAAGAACCACTTCACTGGTAAGGGCTTTAGCGGGAATAGCTTCGTCTGTTCCGCTAATATTGTCAACTTTCATAGTTGTGGACACATAGGCCAAAAGTGGGTTTTCCTGAATGGAAGCATTTACCTGCCCTGACATGTCCACGTTTTGAGTCTGGCCGTCAGCATTTATCTCCATCTGCATGGTAGTGTCGGCTTTCATTTTATATCTGCCTTCACTGCTCATGGCTTCGGTAATCCTGCCCAGCATCTGTTCGGCAGTCAGGCCTTGCTTCAAAACCGGTGAAGTGACCGAAATCTCATAGGTGCTGGGATTCCAGCCTACCTTGGCCCCGAATCTTTCCAAAATAAACCGCAGGGGAACCATGGTCTGCCCATTCTGCACTTGTGGTGCCAGCGGCATAAGTGTATCTATACCGTTCACCACTGCCGTTGGGCTGCCTAAAGTGAGCACTATGCTCACATCGCTCAGGCTAATTGTAATGGTTTGGTCTTCAACCACGGTCTCAACCGGCACAGCTTCTTCAACGAAGCTCAAGGGCACTGCGGTGTGACCCTCTGTAACGCTAAAAGCACCGCTATACTCCTGTCCATTCAGCTTAAGCACAAAATCAGGTTCCGCTAAGGCCGGTACTACCGACAGCGCAATCAACAAAACCGCCATAGTCATAATCAGGATTTTACGCATAAAAAATACCCTCC
>LFSQ01000015.1 GCA_001512785.1 Syntrophomonas sp. DTU019 | reverse complement strand
ATGCCACCTGTATCTCGCTTTGGCGGAGGCAGAGCCGCGAAAAAGCAAGGAATTATCGAAAAACTAATGTTATTCTTTGAGAAGTATTTAGGATTGATATAGATTAATATCAATCGCTAATTCAAAAAATAATATCTTTATAAAAAGACCAGTCACAATCAGGCATGAATGCTTGAAGTGACTGGTCTTTTTTGCCCCGCTTGAAGCTGTTCATTTAAGTTTTTCTTCAATCCCTAAGTGAACGCTTCTTTTCGGCAGGATTTTTGTTATTACCGGGCAAATACGTGTCTGCCTATTTTTAGGGTGATGGGACGGCTCCATATCCATTTGCTCGTGGCTGTGGCGGGATTCCAGTAGTATAAGGCATTGTTGGTGGGATCCCACCCGTTTAAGGCCGCTTGTGCTGC
Organism: Syntrophomonas sp. DTU019; assembly: GCA_001512785.1. Taxonomy (GTDB): domain Bacteria; phylum Bacillota; class Syntrophomonadia; order Syntrophomonadales; family Syntrophomonadaceae; genus DTU019. The sequence continues at coordinate 9,745 of LFSQ01000015.1, read as the reverse complement.
TTTATAAGCCTGTTCATCGGGCTGCAGGTAATATTGCCCGTCGCTGACAGCGGTAAAAGCGCCTGGTTCAAATATGACCTCATTGATGGTATCACCGAACTTATCAGATTCCACCCGGTTTAAAACCACCGCCGCTATGGCTACCTGACCCACAAAGGGCTCTCCACGCGCCTCACCATTAACCAGTCTGGCCAGGCTATCCAGGTTATGTCTGGATTGATAGGTCGAATGACGCGAAACAGCAACCTGGTTGTTGCGCTCAGGCTTTGACTGTCTGACGGGCTGCGCCGCAACGGTGTTGTCAGCGTTAATTTCCTTTTCTTCAGCAACCGGGTTATTATCCACTACCTGCTGTTCCGCCATTTCCGTCAGCTTCGCATCCTGCATCTCTATTGGCATTGCGTTATCATTCATTTTAGGTGGTACTGCCATGGCTATATTCAAACTTGTCAGTACAAGCAGTATGCTCGACAATACTGCTGCAAGCTTCTTGTGTCTCATATCACTCTTCCTTTCTTCCATGTTCTGTCCCACTTGCTGTTCAATTCTACCCGCCTGCCCGGTGGGTGACAAATCTCGCAAATGGTGCAGCTTATGGCTTATCCGGGCATAAAAACGGGAATTCCCCCTCATCTGTGACAAACCTGCTAAATGATGCCCGATAAGCATCTTTATTACCCGTTACCATTTGGTGGCAACGCCTGTTTCCAATAGTCTCTAATTAGCGGTCCAGCCATTATTATCCAAGGATTATTCTGTAAAGCGGCCTATATCCGTAAAGTCCGCGGCTTGCAAAAACGAGGCTGGCCGGAGTGTGACAATAGTGCTAAAAAATACCGGCACACAAGAGGGCTGATAAACAAGGCGGGAAATATGCAAACATTACCGCCGGTGCCAATAATTACTGCATAAACAGGCGGTTTCAGCGCCGAAAAAAAAGCTGGCCGAGTCAAAGCTCGACCAACCCCCATAAAGATACGCATCAGGTGAACGCTATGCGTATTATTAACCAGTTCCATATCAGCTTATGCGGCTTTTGACGAAATACATAACCGCGGGTTTACTGCTCACCCTGCATCATCACCAATTTGTAGACCACGGTTGCGGCTTCGGCCCGGGTCGCATATCCCTGCGGTTTAAAGTCGCCTTCCGGATACCCTCCCATAAGGCCTGCGGATACGATCCTGCCTACGGATTGGGCTGCCCAGGAACTGATCAAGGCATCGTCCTTAAATGATACTTCCGCATCGGTTTCGGGAAGAATCAAGTCCATACTCTGGGCCAGATTATCCAGCATGATCGCCATTTGCTCCCTGGTTATCTTATTGTTGGGAGCGAAGGTGACATCATCGATCCCCTTTACGATACCTGCTTCAAAACCCCAGTTGACATAGTTGTAATACCATGCGGCAGCGGGTACATCCTTAAAGCCCGCCGGTCTTGCCTGGGTTACATCCAGGTCTTTAATAGTATTGGCCAGCATGGTCAGGAATTCAGCCCTGGTCAGGGAATTATCCGGCATAAAGAGACCATCGCCCATGCCCTTCACTATCCCTTTGGCGGCCAGCCTGCCGATGTACTCCCGGGCCCAGTGGGTTTTGGTATCGGCAAAATCGAGGCTCAATGCACCGACCTGAACCGGGATGGCTTGCCTTCGGCCATTATACTCAACATATATATAGCCGGTTATGCCGGATTCATCCCTGGCCTGAAACAGCCCGTTGGCATCGATGGTGCCGATAGCAGGATCGCAGGTCCAGGTAAACAGGCGGTCATGGCTGGCAATGGGAGCATAGCCGTATTTGGCGGTAATATCGATATCGAAGCTTTCCCCCGGATCAATTTGCAGGCTTCGCACACTGGGCGTAAAGGTTATGTCATTTTGAACATCAACCTGGGCGGTGGTTTTAAGGTCTCCGCTGCTCACTTCAATCACCGCCGTGCCGATGGCCTCTCCGGCAGTAAAGAGTCCATTTTTGTCCACCGAGTGGCCCAAATCGGTATCAACTCTGTACTCCACCCGTTCTCTTAATAGAACCGGCTCATATTTATCATTGGAAGCGTAGGTTCTCAGCTGAATCTCCGCTCCGGGCATGGCCAGGGGCTGACTGGGATAAGTGTGCAAGTGCTCCGCCTGGGGAGTGCCGTGCCCATCGTAAACCAGGAAAAGGCCATTGGTGGTTTTCCTCTGTGTACCTCCCGAAGGGGAGTTCTTGGCAACGGCCCGGGAATCGATGCCCCCTTCTCTCACCGCTATCACGGTTGAGCCCCCGCCGTCCATGTTCACTACCGTGCTGCAGCCCAGAGCCACCAGGTGCCGGGCTGTGTCGGTCAAACCCAGGCCTTCGGAGAATCCGGGCTGCCTGCCGTCAAGGGCGTACAGCATCAGGGTGCCGTCAGGTTTGATGCCGATGATGGTCCGGGGATTCGGGTTGGTTCCACTGGAGCCATATTGCCCGTCGTGGTACAAAACATAGTAGACACCGATGGCCTCTGTGCTGTCGGACAGGTTTCCGCCGTAATCTGTCACCGCTATCTCCACTGTACTGCCCGGGATCAGCTGGGCCAAGGGGACTGCATAAGGGGAATCCCCCGCTGCTGAGAGCACCAGTTGGCTGTCGCCGATAGGGGTATTGAAATTGCCGTTTCTCACCTCGACCACCTGCGCGGTAATGGTGCCTCCCACGGTCAGTTCCGCATTTTCAGGCGAACCCGCCTCCAGTATTACCTCCACCGAGGTTTGCCGGGTTTTGGTGGAAGAGGCGTAGTGGCGGTTATACAGGTGCAAGGCCTTGCTCTCGCCGTGGGGAACGTTGAAATAGCCAATATCGGCATGGTATTCCGTAGGTACGTAAACAATCTGCTGCACAGGCTGTAAATCTATCGTCTCAGGCTGGTCTTCCGACCGGATTGGGTCTTCCAACCGGGATGTATCCCTAGAATCGCTGCTATCATCCGACTCAGACGGGTCTGGGTCTTGATCCGCATCTGCCGGCTGGGGCGGCTCGGTTTCAACCACGGTGGGGACGTTGATGGTCCCCTTAAGTGTATATCGCAGATCCACCTTTTCCAGAGAAGCGTTGCCGTCTTCATCAAAGGATATCACGTATTCCGGGGCATACCCGGAAGTCTTGATCCTGCCGTCATGAATGGTAAGCCCCTTGGGGGTTCCGGAGGCGGTATCGAAAATATCCCCGTTTATTCCCGCCACTACCTTGTAGCCCTGATTCTCCAATGTGCTGATCATGGTATTTAAGGTATAGGTCCCGGTAACCTCACCTTCAAATACGTAAGGCTTTAAATCAGTGTCTCTGGTATCCGCGTTGACAAAATAGGCCCTCTCGATCCCGTTGAGATTATGGCCGGCCAGCTGTTCGTGATAGGTAGCCTGATCGTAAATCCTTGATTTGGTCTCATAGTATACGTTTCCTATGCCCGGCTGATATGTAAAACCCGTCAATAGCATTCCTGACATGGCAAATGCCAGAATAGCGGCTGTGATTTTCCTTTTTTTCATAAATGCCATTCTCTCCTCATAACCCCATATTTGTTTGGTCTTAGTTTCTTTTGCCATTCTAGCACCAATTTCCCAGACTGCTCAACGTCGCCCAGCGGGGATTAGAAGCCCTGAAGACACTAACCGGTTAACCAGGCAGGCATTATCTGCCCCAGGCGAACCGACATATTTTGTTATAAAAAGTCGAGCAGTTTTATAGCAGCTTTGGGTATGATGTGAATATGTAAAGGAGGGCCATCATGTTAAAGGGATTAAATCAGGTCATGGACTATATTGAGGCTCATTTGACCGACGATCTGTCCCTGGAGGTAATCTCTGAATATGCCGGGGTTTCGGATTATCATTTCAGAAAGATATTTTTTTATCTTACCGGGTTTACGCTCAGCGAATACATCAAAAGTCGAAGACTGTCGGAAGCCAATAAGGATCTGTTGAATGGCGAAAAGGTAACCCAGGTTGCTTTCAAATACGGCTATCAGTCAGTAGATGGCTTTACCCGGGCATTCAAAAAATGGAGCGGGTTTTTGCCTTCAGAGGTGACCAAAAAAGGCCTGAGCAAATCGTTTCCCCGGCTGTGGTTTGCAATAAGCGTTAAAGGAGGAATTGCTGTGGAATTCAGAATTGAAGAAAAGCCGGCTTTCAACTTGGTGGGGGTGAGCAGACGCGTGCCCATGCAGTTTGAAGGCATTAACCGGGAGATTGTAAAGCTTGCCGAAAGCATAACCGCTGAACAAAGAGCAGCCATGCATGCCCTGCAGAATATGGAGCCTTACGAAGTCGTCAACGCTTCCTACGATGCTGACTATAATTTCTTAAAGGAAGAAGGGGATCTGACCCACCTGATCGGTGTTTTGACCACTGAAGATGAGGTCAGCGAGCTGTTGGAAAAAGTGCCGGTGAAAGCCTGCACCTGGGCAGTATTTCCCAATGAAGGGCCATTTCCTGCCACTATGCAAAATACCATGGCCAGAATATATGCGGAATGGCTTCCGGCTTCCGATTACGAAGTGGTCAATCTCCCCACCTTCTCATTTACCAAAATGAATCCTGAAAGGAATGATTACGCATATAGCGAGATTTGGATCCCGGTAAAGAGGAAATAAAGCCGGGCATGACCAGTCCGGCGCGAATCGGGATGATAAGGTGCCACATCTTTGGATTTGTCTAATGCGTATTGCTATGCTGCCAATACCTTTACCCTTTTTGCCACAAATAGAGAATAATCATTATTGCGAAAAGTGCGACTGCAGTGGCAATCCTGGTAAGACAGCCTCCTCTTGTTAACTCCCCCGGTTCCCCTATCATTGAACGGTTAATTGAGTCTGCAAGATTGGCCATGGGATTCTTTTTATATTCTTCTATTTTGATTTTGTCTTTTTTATGGTCCATATTTGGATTATAGCATTCTCCGGATGCGCCTTTCATGGTTTACTTATGCTGGTTGACAGTTGGGCAGTATAGCATGAGATAATAGCGTTTGAGATACGCAAACCTTGGGGTATTATCTTTATTAGGCAGCTTGTATGATTGAAAGCAGCACCCTGAAGGGCAGCAATTTGAGGCAGGCAGTGATACAAGCAAGATCTGTGAGGCATCAAAATGATATCCAAAGAGCCATACAAAATATATGTGGTTGAAGATGACGCGATGCTGGCCGACGAGATCTGCCGGCTCTTGATGAAATGGGGCTACGAGGTCTGGGTTGCGCAGAGCTTTGACAACATCCTGGAGGAGTTTCTGGCCATTAAGCCGCAGGTAGTTTTGATGGATATAAATATCCCCTGCTGTGACGGTTTTTATTGGTGCAAACGAATCCGGGATGTTTCCGCTGTTCCCATCATTTATATCTCCTCCCGGGACAGCAGCATGGACGTTATCATGGCCATGAATAACGGCGGGGATGATTACCTTACCAAGCCGTTCGACAATGCTGTTCTGGTAGCCAAGCTTCAGGCAGTTATCCGCAGGGCTTATGAATATAGTATTCAGCAACCCCATGTGCTTCACCATCAGGGGCTGACCCTGGATGTGGGGAAAGCCACGGTTGTTTATAACCAGCACAAATGCGAGTTGACCAAAAACGAACTGAAGATATTAAAGCTGCTGATGGAGAATCAGGGTAAAATAGTCAGCCGCGAAGCCTTGATGAGAAGCCTGTGGGATGATGAAATCTATGTCAACGACAATACCCTGACGGTCAATGTCAATCGCCTCAGGCTTAAGTTGGAGGAACTGGGACTGCAATCATTTATTACCACCAAGAAAGGAATGGGGTATGGGGTTTTATGAAGATGACAGCCTACATCAGGGGACAGTGGGAATGGATCGCCAGTCAGATAAGCATCATTATCCTGGTCAATTTGATTCTGCTGGTTAGCACTCCCCTGGCCTACGCGCTGGGGGAGATTTTTTATCTCGATTTGCTGGTAATAGTTGTAGCCGCTGCCGGTTATTTTCTTCATTACCGGCGTCTGAACCGGGCTTATTCACAAATCAGGCAGGCCATGGCCGAAGGCCGGGACATCGACTGGCTGTTCCGCGAGCCCTCAGCAGCGGACAGCAACAAGGCTCCGGGCATCGGTGTGATACAGGAAGTACTGGAATATAAAAACTGGCTCTTCAAGGAGAAAGAAGCCCATTACCAGCAGCTGATGAACGATTTGAAAGATTACCTGACTCAAACCGTTCATGATCTGAAGGTGAATCTGGCGGTCTGTGAAATGGTGGTTAACCGCCTGGAAGATCAGGCTGAAATAGCCAACAAATTGCTATTTCAGATTGAACAGATGAAATTTCGCATCAATCAGGCCCTCTCCATCACCAGAGCCAATCATTACAGCACCGATATACTCTCGGAAACCGTTGATATCCAACAGGTGGTTAAAGAGGCGGTCAGCGAAAACGCCGAATTCTTTATAGCCAAAGGCATCAGTATTGAGAGCGACCTCAGGCCGTATCATATTGTCAGTGATAAAAAGTGGATTCATTACATCGTCACCCAAATCCTGAACAACAGCAGCAAGTACACGGAGAAAAACGGCCAAATCACCATAAGCGCTCATGAAGATGAATGGGGATACCATCTGCATTTGAAAGACAATAGCATCGGCATACCCAAAGAGGAACTCAGCCGTATCTTTGACAAAGGCTTTACCGGCAGCAATGGCAGGATGAGTGCCAGGTCCACCGGTATGGGCCTGTATTATGCCAAAATGATGGCCGACACCCTGGGGATTGGCCTCAAAGCCCAAAGCGAACCGGGTGTTTACACCGAATTTGTCCTATCCTTTTATAAGCTTTCCGATTATATGCAAACCCAGCGCAGCCAAAGTGACAAATAAGTCACCATCAAGCTGTGAAATGTCATGCAAATCGATGGAAGCAGGCCTAAGGAAGCCGTACAATTAAAGCATCAAATAACCCGTCAGATCTTGGGGAGAAAAGCAATGGCGGCGATAATCGAGGTTGAAAACCTGAGCAAGCTATACGGCCGGCAGGGCGCGGTATGCCGGGCCCTGCACGAGGTCAGTTTCGAGATCCAACCCGGAGCCTTTGTCGCTTTTATGGGACCTTCCGGGTCCGGCAAAACCACCCTGTTAAATATTATGTCTACCATTGATAAGCCCACTCAGGGCCGGGTGATCATCGCCGGTCGGGATACCACGCTGTTAAAGGAAAAGGAATTGGCTCTTTTACGCCGGGATGCTATCGGCTTTGTTTTTCAGGATTTCAACCTGCTGGATAACATGGCCATTCAGGATAATATTGCCCTGCCCCTGACACTGAACAATGTCCGAACAGAAGAAATTTTGCGCAGAGTCGAAGAGCTGAGCCTGCTGTTTGGCATCGACAATCAGCTGCATAAGTATCCCTACCAGCTTTCAGGCGGGCAAAAGCAAAGGGCTGCGATTTGCCGGGCTTTGATCAACCAGCCCAAAATCCTCTTTGCCGATGAGCCGACCGGCGCCCTGGATTCCAGGGCTGCCTCTGAACTGCTGGCCTGTTTTCAAAACGCCCGCAACCTTTATAACACCACGGTGGTGATGGCAACCCATGATGCCTCTGCCGCCAGTTACTGTGACCGGGTGATGTTTTTGAAAGACGGGATGATATGCGGCAGACTGGAGAGCAGCGGGAACGCCGGCCAGTTTTTTAAAAAGATACTGGATATGGTGGCGGTATTAGGAGGCAAAAGCAATGAACGCTTTTAAAATCGCCTGGCTGCTGTTCAAGAACAACCTCAGACTATACCAGTTCTATCTTGCAGTACTTACTGTCAGCACGGCTATCTACTACAATTTTCTGGCGGTAAGCTACAACCCTTACCTGCAGGTGCTCAATGAGCAGTACGTCTTTGCCCGCACCGCCAGTTCGCTGTGCAGCATCATAATATTTCTCACCATAATGTCTTTTATGTACCATGCCAACAATTTCTTTTACCGGCTGCGCTACAAAGAAATTGGCACTTATATGCTGATGGGCATCCCCAGCGGCAAAATCGGGGCTGTCTTTGCCCTGGAAAGCATGTTGCTGGGGGTGACCGCCCTGGTGATCGGACTGCCTGTCGGTGTGCTGTTTTCCAAGCTGTTTTTCATGATGCTCGGCAAAGCCATGATTCTGGACACACAGATACCTTTTTATATCCCAGTAAGGGCCATCGGCCTGCTGCTCTTGATCATGGCTTTTATCATCATGGTCATGGGCTTAAAGAATTATTTTGTGGTGCGCAGCAGCAGGCTTATAGAAATCCTCAACGCAGCCAAGAAAGAGCAGATAATGCCTAAAATCAAAGGGATGCGCGGCATAATGGGAGTGCTGGCCATTGCCGGGGGTTATTACCTGGCCCTGAATATCACTGATTTGCCGTTTGATATGCAGATGGATTTTTACCAAACCACGGTTTTGATCCTGATCTTGATCTGTTGCGGCACCTATCTTTTCTTCAGCAGCTTTTTGGCGATTGTCTTAGACCGGCTGATGCAAAACAAAAAGCTCATTTACAGGAGATCCCGCCTGGTAAGCTTCAGCAACACCCTGTTTCGGCTGGGCAGCAATTACCGCAGCCTGTCCATGACCGCCATCCTGTTTGCGGCTACTTTAGCCGCTTTCAGCGGGAGCCTGGCCTTAAAATACTTTGCCGACACCAATACCGCAATTGAAGCGCCTTACAGCATCACCTTGTTCGATCAGGATGAGGCTGCCAGGCAAAAGGCCATAAGTCTGATCGAAGCCTCCGGTCATCAGATCATTGCCCGGCATGAAGCCCGTTTCCTGAGCGGTGAGGTTTCATATTACAATGGCACCACACAGCGCACCGAGAAGTGCCTGATAACCAGTTTCTCGGAGGTTAAGAAATCACTGGCCGTAACCCGGCCTGATAATTACCGGCAGATGCTGAAGGGCTTGGAGCCTCAGGACAATGAAACCGTGTGCATACCACACTCCAATCTGGTTTTTTCCGGGGTCAGCTATGTGGGGCAGGATTTTGTCATTCAGGACCGTACATACCGCCTGACAAGAACTGTGAGGATACCGTTTATAGGTGAACTGGGTGCCATCGGCCAATACGATACCTATGTAGTCAGCGACAAGCAGTATGAGCAGTTAAAGCAAAACCTTGAGGAGATGTCAATCTACGGGATCAATATCACTGCCCCGGAGCAAAGCCTCCCCCTGGTGGAAAAAATTGCCGCGGTGATGAGAAACCCCCGGGATAATCTGAACAGCTATGCCGGGCAATACCAGTACAAGTACTATCTTATCGGTGCCTTTTATTTCATGGGTTTGGTGATGGCGGTGGTTTTTATGATCTCAACCTTCAGCACCATGTATTTCAGGATTTTGAGCGACGCTATCATGGACCGGGAACAGTATAAAATCCTGAGGAACATCGGCATGACCGAACAGGATGTGAGCGGCAGCATAAATACGCAGGTGGGCATCGCCTTCGTTCTGCCGGTCCTGCTGGGGTTAATGCACGGTACTATGGCCATTCAAGCCCTTGAGTCCTTCATTCATTACCAGTTCACGGTGAGCATTCTCACCGGAGCGGTGGTTTTAATTCTCGTCATGACAGCTTTCTATGTTTTTGTGAGCACGAAATACAAGGATATGGTTATAAAGGGGTGGGAAAGCCATGAAATGGCCTGACAGCAGCAAGGTGTATGATTCGATCAGATCATTTGGCCCTAAAACGGGCTGGCGGCTTAACCGGCCGGGAAGTCCGCG
>LFSQ01000060.1 GCA_001512785.1 Syntrophomonas sp. DTU019 | reverse complement strand
TGTATTGATGGGCGTCTCTTTTTTCAAAGATCGTTCTTAAGCATTACAGGAATGCTCCTTTTTGTCTCTGTATATGGTAGCACACCATTATGTCGATTTTGTGTACATCTATCTAAGGTATTTATTGGTTTTAACGTTATTGTGCTGAAATTCAGCCTGAGTGCCCGGCCCCGATCCGTCAGCCATGCCCCGGGTTGCTGTCAAACCAATCAAATCAAGCACAGCACAATTTTATGCGCGGGTCAAACCGTTCGCTCCAGACTATGACTTTAAGATTTTCTCCAATTCCTCTATTTCCCGCCGGGCCAGATCATCGCGCCCCGCCATGGCTTCCCGATGATGCTGCAGCTCGTGTATTACCGTTTCCATAATCTCCTGTGCCCAGACAGGTTCAGGCTCACCCTTGAGTAAGGCAACGAAAGACCCGTAATATAAAATGATCAAGCATCCCAAATAGCTGTCACATACATATTCACCCATGATGTACCAACGGCCGTCGCGCTTTTTACCTGGCTGTACATTGAAGCCTCCGTTAAGGTCACGGTAAAAACGGGCCGGGATGCGCTTGATGGCCTGATCCACCAGATCTGCAAATTGGTCGAAGGTGATTATGGCCAAAACCCCCTTAACTGGTGATTTTACACCACCAGGCGATTTACTTCTATTCATTGTAGCCGCTATGTGATACAAAGTTAATAAATAACTGATAACAGGAGGGCATATTATGAGCAACAGAAGCGTTACCAACCTTGGACGGGGATTGTTGACCGCAATGGTATTGGTGATATATATAATAGGCCTGCTGCCGGTGGCAGATCTTCCTATAGGCACTGCCGTGCCCTTCTATGTTTGGCTGGTGCTGTTTGCTCTGCAATTCCTGTTGTTTATATCGTGGTTTCGTATGCGGAAAAGCGTTTTCCTGGCGTTCGGGATCATAGCAGGCATTGTTGGCCTCGCTGTGCTGGCGGTGGCAGCATCCCAGCATTATGCGGCTACACCGCAAATAAGCGGTGACAACAGCATTGCCGTGCTGGAAAAAGTAGAGCTCAATGGAAGCGAACAGTGGATTACCATCCGCGGCAAAGACGTCAACAAGCCGATCCTGCTGTATTTGGGAATTGGTGGACCCGGAGCGGGCGGCTTCCCGGCCAATGCATTGACCCTCAAACCACTGGAAGACCATTTTGTGGTGGTCAACTGGGATCAGCCCGGCACGGGCAAATCTTATGGAGCGGTTCCCATATCCACACTGACAGTCGATCGATTCGTGGCTGATGCCCATGCACTGACGGAATACTTATGCCAGCGCTTCGACCGCGATAAGATATATGTGATGGGGCTGTCATGGGGAACTATACTGGGCACCAAGCTGGTGTATCAACACCCGGAACGCTATTATGCATATATAGGAACCGGACAGATGGTTAATACCGTGGAAAATGACCGTCTCGGTTATCAACTCAGTCTGGAATTGGCTGCGCAAAAAGGCGATCAGGCTCTGCTGCAAGAACTTCGCAGTTATGGCGAACCCCCTTATTTCGGGGAGGGGATGGCCTACAAATACGCTGCCTACAATAATGTGCTGTTTGAGCACATGGGGACTATAAGCGTGCAAATGGTAGCCCTGCTGGTTCCGCAGTTCGCCGACGAATATGGCCTGGTGGATAAGTTCAATTTTTACCGCGGACTGGTTCAATCATTCACAGTAGTGTACCCGCAATTGGTGGATTTGGATTTCACCACCCAGGCCGCTAAAATGGAGGTCCCCATGTATTTCCTGGTGGGCCGGCAGGATGTCAATGCCATGGCTTCACTGGTGGAGCGCTATTACAATGTGCTGGAAGCCCCTTACAAAGAGCTGATCTGGCTTGAATCCGGGCATGGTGCGGGTCCTAAAGAGCTCCGTGATGCCATGCTGAATCACGTATTGGTAAACAGTCCGCCCCTGTAAGGCCGGGGCCGGCCAAAACCCCATAGCGTCATATAATATCCGGCATGTGCGGGCTATTTCAAGCCTTATGTATACATTGCTTCCACAGCCATACTTTGGATATAATAAGCCCAAAATGATGCAGAAAGGATAGTTGCCATTGGAATTGATTTATACCGGCAAAACCAAGGATGTTTACCGCCTTGAGGACGGTAATTACTTGCTAAAATTCAAAGACGATGCCACCGGAACGGACGGGGTGTTTGATCCGGGTTCCAACACCATTGGTTTGACCATAGAAGGAGCTGGACGGGCCGGTTTGCGCTTGAGCAAGTATTTCTTTGAATTATTGGAAAAACAGGGCATCCCCACCCACTATATCTCGGCTGATATTGAAAATGCCACCATGACCGTCAAACCGGCCACTCTGTTCGGCAAAGGCCTGGAGGTCATCTGCCGCCTGCGCGCGGTGGGCAGCTTCTTGCGCCGCTATGGTGATTATGTAGAGGAAGCGCAGCCACTGGACTATTTTGTGGAAGTGACTTTAAAGGATGATGCCCGCGAGGATCCGCCCATTACTGAGGACGCTCTGGATATGCTGGGTATACTGAGCAAGTCAGAGTACCAGGTATTAAAGGAAATGACCCGCAAAATCACCCGTGTGGTAAAAGATGAGCTGGCCAAAAAAGGGTTGGAGCTGTATGATATAAAATTCGAATTTGGCCGAGTCGGCCCCGAAAAGCAGATCACGCTGGTGGACGAGATTTCCGGCGGCAATATGCGGGCCTACAAAGACGGCAAACATGTACAGCCGCTGGAACTGGAAAGAATTATGCTGGAAGAATAAAAACAGTGAGGAGGCTGTCTGCTATAAAAATGAGAGACAGCCTCAGCTTTTGAACCACATTTGTACTTATTCATCCACAACCTCCCCCTGCAATCCAGCGGGGCGTCATCTGCAGTCCCCCTGTTTCATCAGAGAAACAGCCCGGATAGATAGGCACACATAATCCCGCCGATCACGACTATCACCAGGTTGAGGCGGCAATAGGCCAGAATTGCTGCTCCCATTATCCCGGCAATGGCGGTCAGCATATTACCGGTTGAATAAAGCGCCCCCGGAAAGATCAAGGCCCCCAGAATGGCATAGGGGATAAATTGCAGGCAGGAGCGCAGATAGGGGGGCATTTTTATATCGCGCAGGAAAACCAGTGGCAGCATACGGGGCATATAGGTAACCACAGCCATGAAAACCACGATCAGCGTCAGCTCGAAAGCACTCACTTCTCCACCCCCTGCGGATAAAGGGTTGCTCCCAGCATAGAAGCCAGAATGGCGGAAATGACCAGTTTCCAGCCAGTGGCCAGAGAACTGAACAGCGGTATCCAGGTCATGATGGCCTGCAGGAGCACAGCAGTCATTACCACTATGATGACGGGCAGGCCGTTGCGCAGAGAAGGAACCAGCAGCCCAATAAACATAGCATAGAGAGCTATGCCCATGCTGGCCTGTATTGCCGCCGGCAATCCGCTGGCCAACAACACCCCGGCTGCGCTTCCCGCCACCCAGGAGGCATAAGCGATCAAATTGAGGCCCAGCACAAATGGCCCGCCAAGAACCGATTGGGCCTGTAAGGAGGCAACGGTGAAGGTTTCATCAGTTAACCCAAAAGCCAGCAGGCTTCTCCATCCCCTGGACAATTGCGGAGCCAGGCGCTGTGACAGTGAAGCGCTCATCAAAAAATGGCGTAGGTTGATAACCAGGGTGGTCAATATGATTTCCCAGGCGTGTGTGCCCAGAGCCAGCAGGTTGACGGCTATAAATTGACTGGCCCCGGCAAAAACCAACAGCGACATCAATACCGCTATATACAGAGAGACCCCGGCAGAGCGTGCCAGGAGCCCGAAAGCGATGGCAATGGGCAGGTAACCAATAGCAATAGGCAGCCCGGCTCTAACCCCCTGTACAAAAGTACTGGCAGTGTTTGCGTGAACCGGATCAAACGCGCCTTCCTGTTCCTTACCTGTTTTGTAAACCGGCTTTATCTCATTCATAAATAAAAGTCTACCATACAAATGAGTGCTTAAACTCACATTTATTTAAGGAAAAAGTGGCTTATCCCCAATATACCCGAATGGATCCAAATCATGAATTCATACCAGGGCAGCTTAATTATGGTGATTACCCGGCAAGACTGCCGGCTGGTTTTATGCCCTGGTCCTGAAAAGCCCGCCCGGTATGGGCCGGTGCTCATAGTATTTCGACCGCATCACCTTTGCGTATCATGCCTCCCTGCAGCACCCTGCAGAACAGGCCTTCAGCGGGCAACAGGCTGACACCAAGGGTTCTGGTCACTATGCTGGGGTGATCTTCCTTGCCGATTTGGGATACCTCGATAACCACCTCTTGTCCCAGTTTCAGCCTACTGCCAACATCGATAAGGGAGAAATCCAATCCGTCAATCAGTATATTTTCCGCAAAACCGCCCGGGCCAACATTCAAGCCATACTGCTCATTGGCTTTAAGCACACTTTGCCAGTTTAAGCAGGTGATTTGCCTTCCCCAATCCCCGGCATGCCCATCGTTTTCTATACCATAGTTGGCTATGACCCGTGCTTCAGCAACTTCGTGCTTCAGCTGCCCCCTCTCCGGGCTGATGCAAATTGCATAAATCTTTCCTTTTTTCATCCGCAACCGCCTTTCGTGATCAACTGTGTGATGTTTATGACAACAAACCGCTTGATTAAACTAAATCATTATTGAAATTACTGTTAACTATACTCGCTGCAATACAACAAACATATATTTTCTGATGCCAATTCTTTAAAATAAACCGGTTTTTAATCTCCATTTCCCGCCAGGATGCTTAGCCTGCACGAATATGGCTGGCAGGCGGATTACCGGTGAGTATGGTTGGTTTTAAACATTATGGTGGTCGGAATGGACTCGCTCCAAATCCAACAGATACTGCTTTTTTTCCAGACCACCGCCATATCCCACCAATTTCCCATTTGCGCCTATAACGCGGTGACAGGGTACTATGATAGAGATAGGATTGCGATTATTGGCCATGCCAACCGCGCGGTAAGCCCTGGGCCTGCCAATCTGTTCGGCAATTTGTTTATAGCTGCGGGTTTGGCCGTATGGAATGCTGAGCAGGGCTTCCCACACCGCCTTTTGCATAGGCGTTCCTTCCAGGTATAGCGGCAGGTCAAAGCATCTGCGCTTACCCCTAAAATACTCCTCGATTTGATAAGCTGCCTGCCTTATAAGCGCGGTTTCCTTTAAGCACATATCCCCATGCTCAGCTTCAGCCCCGGCGAAAAACAAATCAGTGATTGCTTGGCCATTGTCGGCAATTCCAATTAAACCTAAATCGGTTTGATAATAGTACAGGTTCTTAATGGGCTATACCTCCTGCCGAGTTTATATCCAGTAATCGATAGGTGCAACCCCCTGCTTGTGCCAACATGTTTTGTATGCAGCGGGCTCTGTCTATTATGATTGGGTGAACATCTCGCCATATTGTGCCGGCATGTTTTACATCCAGCCCAGACGATTCAATATTCGACAATAATTGCCCAAACCCTTTATGGCTTGCTCCACTGCCACAGGCTGCGGGGACTACAGCGTATACTGACCGGCATGTATTGAGACCCTGAATGCGTGGTTTTGGAAGCTGCCAGCTATGCAGTTTCATCTATTAAATAGCTCTTCAAATAAGAGCTGGGGAATATATGCCCTATGCAATACCCAAGTAATTAATCCTTTTGTGGGTAATCTGCCAGACTCTGATGCTGTTGCCCCTGTAAATACCCCGGCAATGCAGAAAGGCCTTTCCCGCCAGGAAAGGCCTGTGGTGATTCGAGGGAGGGAGGGATAAAGGTCCCGGTTTAAATCAGTTTATTGACTGCCTGACTGCTTCAACAATTCGTAACGGCTCTTGACCTGCTCATATAAATCATTAATCTCAGTTCCGGTATCTCCGCAGAATTTATGGAGATTGAGGCGGAACCCATCAACATCGGCCTGCATGGCTTTTTGTTTTTCTTCCAGTTCGATGAAGTGGTTCTCAAGCTGGATCTGATCGGCATAAAGGCGGTTTTTAAGCTCCAAAACACATTCCAGCAATTCGGCCATTTCTTGCTCCGCTTTTTTGGCCCGCATTTTCTGGGCATCCAGCTCACGCTGCAGGTTTTCATTGACAATCAATTGCTCATTGAGCAGGTTTAACTGCTGATAAATTGCTTCTATTTCGCCTTTGTAGCTTAAACGCCTGGAATTCTCGGCAACCTCTTCCTCCAGCGACTGAGCCTTCTGTTTCATTCCCACCAATGCCTGATACAGCTCTTCGTTCTTTTTCTGGCTTTGCGCCAATTGCTGCTCGAGTTCTTCGATGCGGGCTTCAAGCATCTCACGCATTTCCATGCTGTTGGCCAGTTCGATGCGTTTGGCCCGCAATTCTTTTTCAGCCTTGCCTTCACTCTCTTGCAGGGCCAGGGCCAGTTCGTTGTTTTGCTGCCTTAATTCCTCACAAAGAGTACTGCGTTCCTCCAATTCTTGTCGCACCAGCTCAATTTCCTGTTCTAAAACAGCGATGCGGAACTTCTGAATACGATGCTGGTTTTCCAGCTCCAGTTTTTCTTCGGCGATTTCTTGATTATGCTTTTCCAGGTCAGCTACGTGCCTGGCGAGTTCCTGGCATTCCTGGTTGATCTCGTGTTTTTCACCTTCTATGCGGCTCAGTTCGGATATGTAGCATTCTTCAACTGCCTGCAGTTTAGCCTCAAGCTCCTGATATCGAGTCTGAGAATCGCTCAGATCAGCCAAAGCATTTTCTATTCTCTTCTGCAGTCCGGCTTTCTGCTTTTC
Organism: Syntrophomonas sp. DTU019; assembly: GCA_001512785.1. Classification (GTDB taxonomy): domain Bacteria; phylum Bacillota; class Syntrophomonadia; order Syntrophomonadales; family Syntrophomonadaceae; genus DTU019. The sequence goes on along the minus strand of LFSQ01000060.1, from coordinate 14,459 downwards.
ACTTTCCTGCTTAAAGGCTTCAAATTCCCGAATTATTTCGCGTTTGCTGTTTTCCAGGTGTTCAATCCGGTTCAACAGAGCCTTTTCGGCATCCTGGTAGTGGTGCTGTATGTCATTAATGCATTTTTTTACATCTTCTTCACATATACCGCCTATAAGCTGGCGTCGCAATTCCGATACTATGGTCATAGTTTCAACATTAGCTCTGAGTTGGTCAAAATCTTCTTCATTGAAGGCAGCTGTATCGCCTGACATCACTTCGACCTCCTCCAAATGCCCGGACATTGTGCTGGAATTATCTTAGCATATTAGGACTTATAGGCATATGAGCCCAAATTACTATTATTGAAACAATATTGTTGGGATATTAGTACCATAATGCCAAGGAGCGCATAGCCGGTTTAGCTTAAGCCCGGCAAGACTTAAGAAGCGTTTCCTGTTGTGTTGATTGAACTATTCTTCCGGCAACAAGCAGCAAGCAGGCTACTGGTTTAATACCAGCACCGCAGTTGATATTAATTTAAGCCTGCCAGGCTTATGCCCTTAAACAGTTTAGATTGACCTGAGTTGGCCTGGACGGGTTTACTGGGTTCGTAGGGCTAAACTCCCAAACCCCAGATAATACCTTCAGTTAACAAAAGAACTGGCTACCAGTTTCTTGGTATAAGGGTGAGTGGGAGTAATAAAAACCTGTTCGGCAGTTCCCGTCTCAACGATAGAGCCGCGATTCATCACCACGATGCGGTCAGCCATATAATTTACTACACCTATGTCATGGGATATGAAAATATAGGCCATCCTGTGCTTGCGCTGCAAATCTTTGAGCAGATTGAGAATCTGGGCTTGTACTGATACATCCAGTGCGGAAACCGCTTCATCGCATATGATGATCTGGGGATTAACGATCAATGCCCGGGCAATGGCCACCCGCTGGCACTGCCCGCCGCTCAACTGTCCCGGATACTTGTCGGCAATGTCCTTATCCAGGCCCACCTGGGCCAACATCTCTTCAACCAGGCTACTGATCTCCTCACGATCACTGCATAATTTCAGCGTTTTGAGGGGCTCCCCAATTATGTCCCGGATACGAAAGTAGGGGTGCATTGAACCCTTGGGGTCCTGAAAAATAAACTGCACATTGCGGCGAAAAACCCGAAATTGATTGCGATTCATGTCCCGAATGTTCACGGCTTTATAGTGTACAGAGCCTTCCGTGCAGGTGCGCAAACCCCCAAGGATCTCCCCCAAAGTGCTTTTACCGCTTCCGGATTCACCCACGATGCCGACCGTCTCACCTTCATCGATATGGAACGATACTTTTTCAAGCGCAGTAAACTGCTTCCGGGGTTTACCAATTATGGGCCATCGCTCGACAACGAATGCTTTGCTGATATCGTGCCCGCATAAGAGATGACGGCAAGGTTGAACGGCCATTTTGCACCCTCTCGCTTTTAAAAGTCCAAATTACAACGGTAATAATGGTTATCAGCAACGGTTTTTTCTCTGATGGTATACTCACAGGCCTCCTGTCGAAAGCTGCATCGCTCCTTAAAGGCGCAGCCTCCGCCGGCAGTGCCCACCGCATTAAGCTGCCCCGGTATCTCGGCCAGCCTTTCCCCTTTTTTTATGTTCAGGGAAGGTATCACCTTGATCAAAGCCCTGGTATAGGGGTGTTTGGGGTTGGAAAATACCTGTTCCACCGTGGCCGCTTCCATTATCTGCCCGGCATACATCACTACGATCCGCTCACAGTAATACTTGACCAGGCCTAAGTCATGTGATACCAGTATTACCGGGGTTTCATACAGGTCATTAACCGTTTTCAGCAGGTCCAGCACCTGCATCTGTATAGTGCTGTCCAGTGCGGTGGTAGGTTCATCGGCTACTATAAGCCGGGGTTGGTTCATCAATGCCATGGCGATGTTAACCCTCTGGCGCATACCGCCGCTCAACTGCCAGGGGTATGATTTGAGAAGTCGCTCAGTATCGCGAATGCCCACCGCTTTGACCAGTTCTCTGGCCCTTTCCAGGGCTTCCCCGCGATTGTTTTTAGTATAGCGCAAATACCCGTCTATGATCTGGTCCTTGATGCGAATCATGGGATGCAGATAGGAGCCGGTGTTCTGGGGCACATAACCTATCTTCTGCCCCACCAGGGCTTTGGTATCCTTTTTGCCCAGAGTCAGATAATCCGCGCCCAGAACCGCAAATCTATCAGCCTCCCAGCTGAGGTTTTCAGGAAGCAGGTTGAGTATGGTCTTGGCGGTCAGGGTCTTCCCGCTCCCTGACTCCCCCACTACCCCCAAAACCTCACCTTTATAAAGATGCAGGGAAATGCCGTCGACCAGAGTGCGCCCTCTCTGAGTCCTGATAGTCAGGTTCTCTATGTCCAATACTTTTTCTTCAGCCACTTCATCGAGATCTCCTTTTGCTCAGAGCATCGTTCAACCCATCCCCCAGGAGATTAAAGCCCAATACTGACAGGGCGATGGCAATGCCCGGGGTCATGGCCAAATACGGATACTGCAGAAAGTGCTGCCTGGCCTCGTTCAACATCAGACCCCAACTGGCATGAGGCGGTTGTACTCCCAGTCCCAGGAACGACAGCGAGGTCTCAATCATTATAGCCGTTCCGATACAGGCCGTAAAAAGCGTAATCAGCCGCGGCAGCAGCAAGGGCAGATAGTGCTTGAACAACAGCCTGCAGCGACTGATATTATAACTGCTGGCAGCTTTGATGAATAAATGGGTTTCGCTGTCCAGTATCAGCGAATAGACCAGGCGTGCAAAGGGCGGAATCATAAAAACGCTGATAGCTACAATTGCACCCTCCTGGCCTTTTCCAATGGCAGCCACCATCATCATGGCCAGCAGAATGCCGGGAAAAGCCATGAGGCCATCAATAGCGCGCATTATTATGGCCGACAGGGGGCCTTTTTTCACCATACCGGCTACTGCTCCCAAAAGCGAGCCCACTACCGAGCCCAGGGTAACGGCCACAAAACTTACCAGAACAATGCTGCGGGACCCATATATTATCCGGCTCAGTATATCGCGGCCAAAATAGTCGGTTCCCAGTATATAGCGGGGATTTTCCCCGGGACCGATAAACCTCATGGTTAACTGCATTTCATTGGGATCATGGGGCGTATACACAAAAGAAAGCAAAAACAGCCCCACTACCATTGCGGTCAATATAGCTCCCCCGACTAGCTGAAATCTCTCTTGAAGACCTTTTCTCTTCCGTACCATAACCTCATTCGCCTTGCATTTCTATCCTGATGCGGGGATTGATGAACATCACCGCAATATCCACCAAAAGTGATATCAAAATAACCAGGGCGGTCACAAACATCACCAGGCCCTGCAGGAGGAATACGTCTCTTTGCTCCACCGCGACCAGGATCAAGCGGCCCACACCGGGCAGGCCAAATACTGATTCAACCACCACTGTGCCTCCCACCAGTTTAGCGAATTGCAGCCCCATTACGTTTATAGGGGCTATCATGGCGCTGCGCAGGGCATACTTAAAGTAAATGGTGAAACTGGACAGGCCTTTAGCTTTGGCCATATCCATGAAATCCTGGCCCAGGGCTTCCAGCATGGATGTTCTTACCGTGCGTAAAAGCATGCCTACTTCCCCTATGGCCAGGACTATACTGGGCATAGCTATGCTGTTCAAATATCCCCCCAGGCCGCGATCAGGAGGGACATATCCGGACACCGGAAACCATTTCAACTCCAGCCCAAAGTAAACGATCATGAGCATGCCCAGCCAGAATGCTGGTACAGCTGATCCCAATTGCATGATGCCGGTAGCAAGATAATCTACCATGGTGTTTTTTCTGATTGCTGCCAGTATTCCCAATACGATAGCTATGGTTGAAGCTATCAGCATGGAAAAAACTGCAATCGATATGGTTACTGGCAGTCTTTGCTGAATAAGCGTGACCACATCCTGGCCAAAGACATATGAACGGCCCAGGTCAAATTGCACAAGGCCTTTCAACCAGTGCCAATACTGTATATACCAGGGGCGGTCCAGGCCTAATGCGGTGCGCAACCGGGCCAGGTTTTCCGGGGTTGCTTCTGAACCCAGTATAAGCTGAGCAGCATCTCCCGGTATCCATTGCAAAACCGCAAAGGTTATGATGGAGACAAAAAGCAGCACTTGCACCGCATTAGAGGTTCTTTTGTAGATATAACTGAGCATTTACACTGCCTCTAAGCCTGGAATTTCAATCTGCTATTTAGCGAAGTATACATTTTGGTATTCGTAAATGTCTATGGGGTAAATCCGGAAACCCTCAACATTTTTAGCCAGTCCAAATGTTTTATGCGGGGTCTGTATATATACCACCGGGACCCTTTCTGCCAGTATCATTTGAATCTGGTGGAAAATCTCCTGCCGCTTGGCCGCATCGGTCTCTTTGAGCGACTGCTCCAGAAGCTCATCAATATCGCCACTGGGTATACTGATGAAATCCTTGCTCTCGGAATGGTAGCGCTTCAAGAAATAATAGGAATCCAGCCGTCCTGACAAAGCTACTACGGTCATTTCGTATTGTTTGCCGCTGTAAACATCACTCAACCACTGGCCCCATTCGATTATCTTGATATCTGTGTTAATCCCTACCTTGCTCAATTGGTCAGCTATTATCTGCCCGGTATCAACGTGAATCTGATAGCTCTTGGGAAGAATTAATTCCAGGTTCAGCCCATCCGCGTATCCGGCTTCGGCCAAGAGCTTTTTGGCCCCTTCAGGATCATAGGGCATGACGTGGTTGGTATCTATATAATCCGGATAATTCACCGGCAGATGGGCCCCTATTTTATCGCCATAGCCCCATACTACAGTTTCGATGATAGCATCCTTGTCAATCGCCTTGGCAATGGCCTGCCGTACCCGCACATCTGCCAGGGCTTTGTTCTCCTGATTCAGGGCCAGAATCTGCACTGCGTTCATGGGCTCAGTATATACCTTTAAGTCTGGATTCTCACTCAGGGTCTTAACCTGATTGCCGGTTATTTCGGTTATATGAATGTCTCCGACCTGCAAAGCTGCCAATTGTGAAGTGGCATCAGGGATAAGAATAAACTCCAGATCCTTGATCTTGGCCTTTTCCCCAAAATATTCGTCATTGCGCGTTAATTTCACCTGCTGCTGGGGAATCCACTGCACAAACTTATAGGCGCCAGTTCCTACAGGATCAGTTTGCAGGGTATCAGCTGCTTCAGCGGGAACAATGGCTGTCCAGGGATAAGTAAAGGCTTTGACCAGCTCGACATCCAGATTTGTGGTGGTGAATTTAATGGTGTAATCATCGAGCACTTCTATGCCATCGATATTCTTATAATCTCCGGCCTTGGGACTGTCTTCTCCTTTAAGCCGTTCAAAGCTGAACTTCACATCCTGTGCCTTCATTTCCCGGCCATTATGAAACTTGACCCCTTTCCTCAGGTTAAAGGTGATCTCCATGCCATCAGGTGATATCGTATAGCTTTCCGCCAGGCGTGGCTCAATCTCCCAGTCCGGAGTAACAGCCAGCAGGGTATCGTATATGCTGCCGGTAATATTAAAGGTTGCCACCGCAGCGGTCCGGTGAGGATCCAGGCCCTGGGGATCAGTTGTGTAAGCCACCCTCAGAACATCTTCGACCTTTTCCTTTTGGGCACAACCCGCCAGATTAACCAGAATAAGCATCAACATCACAAGAACTGCTACTCTCTTCTTCAAGTCCTCTACCCCTTTCATAAACAGATTTGGTTGACATAGCCGCTAACCTCTTTAGGGACTAAGCCCTTATGCAATGATTATAGCCCATAATCGTGCATTAAGCACAAGTTCAGACATTTTAGCGACAATATATTTCACCAGGACGTCTCCCCTACAGGCTTGTGTGGGGAATATTGCTTAATGCAGCGGGTTTGGCGTTGGCTTTTATTGACTGATGAGCGGCCATATGTCACTATAGATAGGGTGGCTTATAATGTCCGCGATGGAGACATAATAATCTTGAAAAGGTTCAGGCTTTATTGTACATAAAGCCGATAACCCCGCCGGGGTCGATCTGTTTATCCTGTCCATGAGTTGTGGCCTAACCTAACCATAAAGTCACCAGGGGTTTAATACGAAATATTATCAGTAGACCCCAATTAATATTGAGCAGATTTGCATACAAAGCTGAACCAGCACAGTGTCTCCATAAAACCAATGAACTAGTGATGGAAGTTTAATCATGAAAAGAAGTTTTTCCGATTTAGGTATTTCACCCCCGATCTTGAAAGCCCTCAAGGAGATGGGCTTTAAAAAAACCACTGAAGTGCAGAGCAAAGCCATACCACATGGCTTGAAAGGCAGAGACCTGATTGTCAGATCCAAGACCGGCACCGGTAAAACGGCGGTTTTTGGCGTAACCATGCTGCAGCTTATCGATCCCCGCGCAAACCAGCCCCAGGGCTTGATTCTTACCCCTACGCGGGAACTGGCCGTGCAGGTGGACAGCGATCTTAAGCTGATGTCCAGTCACCTGGGGCATAAAACCACCGCTATTTACGGGCAACATAGCCTGAACACGGAAATAAAGGCTCTTGAGGAAGGGGTCGCTATTGTCACCGGAACCCCGGGAAGGGTCTATGATCATATCTGTCAGGGGAACTTGATTACCAAGAATATCCGCTTTTTGGTTCTTGATGAAGCGGATCGTATGCTGGATATGGGATTTTTGGATCAGGTGGTCAAAATAATCAAAAAACTTCCCCGGGATAGGGCCACCCTCTTGTTTTCAGCCACTATCCCCTACGAGGTTCGCAAGCTGTGCAGGAATTTCATGAATGATCCGGTCAGCATTGAGATCGAATCAGCCACCAGCACGGTTGAGACCACAGAACAATTCTATTACCGGGTCGATTACAATGAGAAAAATACTCAGCTGAATCGCATTTTGCTCATGGAAAGACCGGAAAGCTGCATGATTTTCTGCAATACCAGAGCCAGGGTTGATCAGGTGCAAAAGTATTTGGCCCGTAAAGGCTATGCTTGCATGGCCCTGCACGGCGACATTTCTCAAAGCCAGCGCATGAAAACCATAAATAGTTTCAAACGAGGCCTGTTCCCGCTGCTGGTGGCTACAGATGTGGCCGCGCGCGGCATTCATGTGGATGATTTGTCCCTGGTGATCAATTATGATATTCCCAATGAAAAAGACGGCTATATTCACCGCATTGGCCGTACCGGAAGGGCCGGGCAAAGCGGGCGCGCCATTTCTCTGGTAACCAGTGATGACATAATCAGCCTCTATGAGATCGAAGAGCATATCGGGGTAATGATACCAGAAGCACAATTGCCCACTGAGGCTGATTTGCGGGAAAACCGCGAGGAGGCCGAGAAGTGGAAACAGGCCCATCGCCAGATATTCAAATCATCCCGGCAGACTGCAGAGAAAGGTACTGCGGTGCGAAAAAAAGGCTCTGCTTCCCGAAAAAGAAGGTCCCGGCAATCCAACCGCAACCATCCTCATGCAGCGGAATCAGTCAGCCATAAGCGTCAACCGCTTCAAAATGCGGGTAAATACAGGCCCCCCCAAGAACCCAAACCCGCCAAATCTGCAGATTTGCCGCGTGCGGAGCGCTCTCCCGCTGTTGACCATACAGCAGAAAAACCTGCTGTCAAGGCGGTCAAAGTCCAGGAGCCCGCTCAAAAGGCAACTGTTTTGCAGCGGTGGTTGCAGCGCCTGTTTGGCAGGCCTGGCGGTAAATAATACCGGTTTTAAGTGATGAATGGCTTTGTCCTCTACTCAGGCCGGCTTATTTGCCGCTTATACCTTCTTCGCGTTGCATACCCTGTGCGGCAACAATTCCGGCAAGCCATTTACAGAAACTGACCATGAGCACGAAACCGGGAATAAAATAATCGTGCTGTCAGGAAAGCAGTTGATAAAAGTTTAACCATACCAAAACGGGGTCAAGATATTTATCCCAGTAGCGCTTTTCCGGAACTTCACATTCCTCCAGCAGGACCTGCAATTAATCAAACCTCCGGTTTACAAGCCGTTCTGCGGCGCAGCCAATCACAGCGCCTGCTATCATCCCCAAAATTCCCCCCAATACTACCCCAATCGCTTCTAAATATATAATTCCCAGAGTACCGCCCATGGCCGCTCCAATAAAGGGTCCGTTATAGCGCAACCGATGACAGTTTTCGCTTGCCTCTGCATGGAGTCGGCAGATTTGCGCAGCTCTATTATATGCCTGCCACATCGAATAAGAATAAACGCAAGGGTAGAAAAGCAGCCACTGAATGTCCGCGATTTGATTGGCAACATCGATTTGGCCTCTAAATGAGAACAGTATGGCAAGGTTGAGTTTAGCCTGAACATTTATCAAAAATTCCAGGGCAACAAGAACCAGACCGTTTATATAATCCCGGTTGTAGAGCTGCCCAAAACCGGGAATGCACAGTGACCATAGCATGGCAGCGGTGGGTGAATTGCTAAGCTTCATTAAACAACCAACCTTCTGTCCAATTTCTTGAGATGCTGCTTGTTTGTTATGCCCCGGAAAATTGCCTTAATGTACGCCCCTACCAGATCATCCGGCCTGTGATTGGAGAATTTGTAATCAGCCCTTTGAGGCGCAATTATGGCTTTTCTTAAGCCTTCCTCCCCCGGGTTTTTCCTATTTTCCCTCGATTAGTATTCTTATATCCGCCCATGACCAGCTTGCGGGGATGAGGGCAGCCGGGCTTTATTCATAAAACTGCCCGTTCGATAAATACCAGGCTTTTATTAACCATAGACATTGGAGAATAATAAATAGAACTGGATTTTTGAAAGGTATTGCACCAATTCACTATTCCGGTATTCCAGTAGTCCATATACTGTGGGAACATGAATTGATACCTGTAGCGTTCAAGGCATGAAAAGAGATAGTTCACATTGCATCCAAGATTTACCTGTTATACAGTCAAAAGGAATGCGGTCTTAATATGATTAGATCTGGAGAATCTGTTTTGAAGGAGTGACAAAATTGCCCGACATACTGCCTTACGTTATTCTAGGGTTGTTGGCTGGCATTTTAAGCGGCCTGATTGGCATCGGTGGAGGTATAATCATTGTGCCCGCCCTGGTGCTGATATTTGGGTTAACCCAGCAGCAGGCCCAGGGCACCACACTGGCAATAATGATACCCCCAGTTGGCCTGCTGGCAGCCTGGTCATATTATACCCGCGGGCTGGTCGATCTCAAGATAGCAGCCTTTATCGTGATCGGATTTTTCATTGGCGGACTGATAGGGGGCAAAATAGCGGTAGAATTGCCCAACAACATTTTGCAAAAGATGTTTGCGGCAGTCCTGCTGCTGGTTTCACTGAAGATGTTTTTCGATAAATGAAGCATTATTTTGTGTTTAACATGGTTTAACGGTGGTTTAACAACACTGTTTAATGGTTTGTCTAAAACAATAGCTGATAAGCTTATGATTATATTGCTAAATCGTATATAACCGGATTTATTATACTAAGGGGATTTTGTCTAAACTTTTGTTTATATGCCCAAAAAGGGATTGTGCCATCATCCTCCTGCGACTGTATGCGCCTTAGAAGCCACATCAAAAGCCAGCGTACTCACTGGTCAAGAAGAGCGAAAAAACCCACCGCAGATGAGCCATTCCCTTCTCAGGCTAATCATACTGAAGATCACTGGATTGCATAGGGGATGGTGACCGCTCCTTACATGGTTTTGAATAGTCATACCGGTATATTGGCACAATAAAAATGTGCCTTTTATTTTGCCCAACCGGCTGATGAGCCAATTATGTTTTACGAGGGGAAAGCACTTGATCCTGGTAATCATCCGCACCTTGATTCTATATGCCACTACTGTGCTGCTGCTGCGCATTATGGGGAAAAGGCAAGTAGGACAGCTACAGCCTTTTGAGCTGGTGGTTATCATCATGATCTCTGAGCTGGCGGCTATCCCCATGCAGGACACCGGAATCCCCATCTTCAATGGCATAATCCCGATTATAATCCTGGTAGCAGCAGAGATAATCCTCTCCTATGCCTGCTTGAAAAGTGAACGGGCCCGGGAACTGATCAGCAGCAAACCCAGCATACTGATAGAAAACTCCAGAATCCTGGAGAGCGAACTCAAAAAGGTGCGCTACAATATCAATGATCTGCTGGAGCAACTGCGTTTGAAAAATGTACCTGACATAAATGATGTTGAATATGCCATACTCGAAACCAGCGGGCAATTGAGCGTTATTCTCAAGTCAGACAAAAGACCGGTTCAGCCGCATGATTTGGGTATGGCTCCGCCTCCAGCAAAAATTCCCATAACTCTGGTGATCGATGGGCAAATAGCGGAAGAAAACCTGCCCAAGGCTGGCATTGATATAGCATGGCTGCAGAATCAACTCCATAATTCCGGGGTCCAATCTCCCCGGCAGGTGCTATTCGCCGCTATTGACAGCAATGGGCAATTCTTTTATCAGCTGAAAAATTCCACCTAAAAACAGCTATGGAAGAAGCGAGGGTCTATGAGACTGCTGTTGAGTGTTTTATTAGCTGTAGCCCTGGTCACTGCAGCCGGTTTGGGGGTCAACCGCCAGCTCGGTATGGCCACCGATAGACTGGTGGCACAGATTGACCGGATTAGTGCAGCGATAGAGCAAGACGATTGGGATGGCGCAGCCGGGGAAACTGACAGGCTGATTGCAGTATGGGAACAGGAAGCCGGTTGGTGGCCGATCTTTTTCGAGCACTACGAAATGGACAATATCGAGTTTTCAATGGCTAAATGCAAGGAATATGTGGCCTGCAAAAACGCCCCTCTTTCCCTGGGGCAATTGTCCGAAATAAGGCTGATGATCGAACATATGTCCAGAAAGGAAGCGGTCTCTCTGGGCAATATATTCTAGCACCTTTTGTGGATGATGCTGGTGTTGTCTAAACGAAATGGCAGAAAGCAAATTACTTTGTAAATGAGCTGTCATCGCACCCCTGGCATCCCTCGTTGGACAGTGATGTGCTATCTTGCTTTGGACCAGATCTTCAAGGTCTCGGGCTTAAGACTGGTTTTAAATAACTTTAACCTGCTAAGAGTGATACCTTCCATACCTGCTTGCCAGTATTATGAGACCTGATTTCCCTCTAGCTGGGTTCACTCATGATATAGTTCTCCTCCTGCATACCAAGCCTAATTGATGTTATGGCAGAATCGATATTCCCAAAGCAAAATGCCCCTGCAGGGTTTGCTTAACCATTTCCACCTGATCCTCCTGACAATCAATCATAATGATAAGTTCAGTAATGGGCTTGCGCAGGCATTTAAACCTTCTAATCTTTCCGTACAGGTAATCCAGTGTACATCCCAAGAAAAACCCGCCTACCAAGCCAATCAGACCCCAGATGATAGGGCCCCACTTCCAGACAAAACCATATATAACACCGAGGATCATAAAGGCAGTACCCAGAATGAACCCAAAATCTGTCATGCTTATGCTATCAGAATGGTGATTGGTATCCAGAATTTGCCTGGGCTCTATGCTCAGTTCCATGGGAAAGGCCAATATCTGTTCGTTTTTCAGGCCTTTCTCTATCAATTCGGTGACAGCCAGCTCAGGGTAAAGTGAATAATCAAACGAAGCTACGATAAACAAACCCTACCCTCCTTGCCTGGGCAGCGGTTTTCTGGCAGCGGCATTTTGAAAAGTGTCGCGAAAATACCGGGCTTGCTCTAAAACGAAAAGCTTATTGATTTCAACGGCGGTGACATAGGCATCCCAGGCTGCAAAACCGTAAAATGAAGGTATATTGATAAAACGCTGCCAGTTAATCACCGCTTTAGCCTGCTGAAAATCGCCGACAGCAGTATAACCAAGGGCTGGGAGGGCATTTGATGCGACTATGACAGAAAATGAGACCACCATTAAAAATACCGCTTTTGTTGTTCCCACAGTATGTAATTGACCTATACCGGGGGCCAATAGAGACCAAACCATAGGTATCCATGGATTCCGTTTGTCCAGAACATTTATGGAAGCGGGGCCAATATAAGTCGGATTAATAGGAGCATGTTCTCTATCAGCCAACACCGATAACTTGTTACACTCAATAGCGAGACGATAACTGTCCCAAATAGAGAAAGCCAGGATACCACAGTATAACAGCAGCCATTGAGTATCTAGTATTTCCTTGGCCCTGGCGAATTCACCGGTGAAGCTATAGACAATGGCCAGGTTGATATTGGCCATTTCGTTGATGAGCGCTTCCCCTATAAAGAGAAAGACCCCCTTGGCCATGTTTCCGCAGGCTATGTGACCAAATCCAGGAAAAGCTAAAGACCACCATGCAATTACCCAGGGCTTCCTGAGATGAAGACTGTTAAGACTGTATGAAGTCATGTTGAGTTTGGGACGGCGAATGACCTGGCTTGCTGACTGGCGCATATAAAAAACCTCATGGAATTGATTATGAAAAAACGTTATTCCTATTGTGCAACATTGTTTATGGAGATATTCACATCTGATTGGCACGATATGCGACATATAGAGGGGGTTTATAGGCCTGATCAGCGGTATGGGCATCAGTTGTAAATAAGATAAATAAGGCACAGTACCGTGTTGCAGGTCTACCAGTGGTTGAAACTCGAGTACAAACTTCAGGTCCAAACAAAAACACAGGGCCGATCCGGTTGTGTAAACTCGTCTTACACAACAGAACCGCCCCACTTGTGTCCTCTACCTGTGTCTGCTCAGCTTCCGGTCTGAGCCGCTACCAATCTGGTTGCACCATATTTTTCCCTTAATTTGGGCTTTTCAATCTTTCCGGTAGGATTGCGTGGAACCTCATCAAAAATTATGGCACGCGGGCGTTTGTAGCGCGGCATAGGGGCACAGAACGCCCGTATTTCTTCTTCGGTACATGCAGCATCCGGTTTCAATTCTATAATTGCCGCAGCAATCTCCCCCAGCCTTTTATCGGCCAGGCCGATTACTGCTACATCTTTGATAGCGGGATGAGCCCGCAGGAAGTCCTCCACCTGCACCGGATAGATATTCTCCCCGCCGCTGATGATGACATCTTTTTTGCGGTCAACCAGGTAAATAAAGCCATCCTCGTCCATGCGGGCCATGTCACCGGTAAACAACCAGCCATCTTTTAAAACCGCTGCAGTAGCTTCCGGATCTTTGTAGTAGCATTTCATTAAGCCGGGGCCCCTGACGACTAATTCGCCTACCTCCCCCTGCTGTACCGGATTACCCTCTTCATCGGTAATCTTGGCCTCCCATTTGTAACCTGGAATGCCTATGGCCCCGACTTTATGGACATTCTCCACTCCCAGGTGAACACACCCGGGGCCGATCGCCTCGCTCAAACCATAGTTGGTATCATAGAGATGATGCGGGAAATATTGCTTCCAGCGCCGGATCAGGCTGGGCGGAACCGGCTGTGCGCCTATATGCATCAGTCTCCACTGGGAAAGATTATAATCTTGAAGCCTCACCTGTCCGCTTTCGATAGCATCCAGCAGATCCTGCGCCCAAGGGACCAAAAGCCATACAATGGTAATCTGCTCTTCAGATACGGTTTTGAGAATCCATTCAGGTTTAACCCCACGGAGCAGAACCGCTTTGCTGCCTGCCACCAAACTGCCAAACCAGTGCATTTTAGCCCCGGTATGATAGAGTGGCGGAATACAGAGAAAGTTGTCTTCACGGGTCTGGCCATGGTGCTGCTGTTCAGTGATGGCCGACGACATCAAGCTGGCATGAGAATGCAGAATAGCCTTGGGAAAACCGGTGGTTCCCGAAGAAAAGTAAATAACCGCATCATCCTGGTCATCGATTTCGACCTGAGGCTCATCCGAGCAGCAGTTGGCAGCCAGGCGATCATAGTTTTCTGCAAAAATGGGACGATTCTCTCCAGCAAAGAGAAGCAGCTTTATTTTGGGCAACTGTTTATAAATGTCTTCCATGCGGCTGATAAATTCCGGTCCGAATACCAGGGCAACTGCATCGGATAAATCCAAACAGTATTTGATTTCCTCAGCGGTGTAGCGGAAATTCAGCGGCACGGCGACAGCGCCGCTCTTCAGTATTCCAAAGTAAATCGGCAACCACTCCAGACAATTCATGAGTAGTATGGCCACTTTATCGCCTTTTTTGATACCCCTTTTGATAAGCAGATTGGCCATGCGATTGGCTTTTTCGTTGAAAACCTTCCAGGTCATGTCCAGGCGGTATTCACCTGCCGGATTGTTTACGATAAGTTCGTAATCCAGCCAGGTAACATTGTGGCTTTCCTGAAGGTCCATGTTAATCTCGGTAAGGCATAATTCCGAACCATAGAGAGCAGCATTGCGAGTCAAGAAATCCATGATTGGCATGTGTGTCTTCCTCCCGTTCTACCGTACAACCGTAAGAAATGAAAATGAACAGCCGTACTGCATAATAAT
>LFSQ01000129.1 GCA_001512785.1 Syntrophomonas sp. DTU019 | reverse complement strand
GGCGTTTACCCCGACCGGACTTTCACCGGCGAGATGATGCGTGCTTGGCTGGGCACGCCGCACGAAAAAAGATCCCCGCCGGTGCGGGGATCTAATCGTTCTTGATGTTGCTATTTCATCAGCTCTTCAATGGAATTGATAGTCACATAGCTGGGTACTACCAGCCCGATACGGGCATCCTCATAATTGGGACCAAGATCTTCTACTTTATCTTTGACTGCCTCCAGGTAGTCACCGTGGGTAACGGGCAACCAGGCGGTGAAAATGGCATCACCCTCGCCGGCGGCCAGCCCTTCATACATGGCTGCAGCCCCTACCGGGGTGAGTTCCACCTGGTATCCCATGATATTTTGCAGCACATCAGCCATTACATGGGTTTCGGCACGGGCACAGGCCCATTCCACATAAAGCAGATTGACCTTGCCTTTGTCAAAGCTAGCGGTGGTTTTTGCAGCATCATATCCTTCAGGCAGCCAGCTATTTACCAGTTCCTGGTTTTCTTGCACCCACTTGCGTGCAGCCGCTTTGTCGTCTCCCATTTCTTCAGCCATTGCCATGGCGGATCCGATTTGTTTGCTATCCCATTTAAAGGCATCACATACCGCATAAACCTCGGGCATATCCTCCTTCAAACCCTGGCGCACTATAGTATTTATGGTTTCTGCCTCACCGTATACCTTTTTGGGGTCATCCAGAAACTTCAAATCCCAACGGGCAAATTTCCAGTGAGGTGTCCAACCGGTAACCACCACCCATTCCTGATTATCGATGGCCTGCTTTAAGGCCGCTGCCATTGTAGCATCGCTTCCTTCCACCACTTCATAATCCAGGCCATACCGTTCAACAGCGATGTCTGTGGCCTTCATGATACCAGCTCCAGGATCGATGCCTATGATTTTACCCTTAAACTGGCTCTTAACGCTCTGGTCCCCCGCAGGCGGATTATCCGCAGGGCTTGAACAACCCCCTAAAGCAAAAACCGCCATCACAGTCATAACCAACAATAACACCATACTACGTTTCGCCAACAACTAGATCTCTCCTTTCTTATTGTTTTTTCCCAGATTCTGGGTAATTCTATCCAGGATAATGGCAATCACAACGATAGCCACTCCCGCTTCAAAGCCCATTCCGAATTTAAGCGTCTGTATGGCTCGCCATACCACTCCCCCCAGTCCTTTGGCGCCAATCATAGCTGCTATTACAACCATTGATAGTGATAGCATTATACACTGGTTGATTCCTGCTAAAATGGTGGCCCTGGCCAGTGGAAGCTCGATCTTAAACAACATCTGAAAAAAGGTGGAACCAAACGATTTGCCCAGTTCGATCAATTCTTCCGGAACCTGTCTCAGGCCAAGATCGGTAAGCCTTATCACCGGGGGCATGGCAAAGATTATAGTAGTAAGGACCCCCGGAACGACGCCCAACCCGAAAAAGGGGATTGCAGGCAATAAATATACAAAAGCCGGCAATGTCTGCATAAAGTCCAAAACCGGCGAAATCAATTGATGAGCCGTTCGGTTTTTAGCAGAAAATATTCCTAATGGAATGCCGACCACAGCGCACAATAACACCGATGCAATCACCATGGACAATGTTTCCATAGTAACTTCCCACAGCTGTACATTATAAATAAAAAACAGGCCAAGTAGCGAAAATATCGCCATTTTCCTGCCCGCCAGCCACCATGCCAAAAAGGCCATAACAATAATGAACAATTCCGGAGGAATAGCGATTAAAACCTGCTGCAATCCTTTGATGAAGCTTTCCATCTGATTAGAAAAGGCCTGTGTAGACGTTCCCCAATTCGCCTGCAAGTAATTGATCAATTGGTCCGTCCACTGGGCCAGTGGCAGTCTGGGAATACTATGCATGACTTCCCCTCCTCTCACCGGCCAGACCTGCGATAACAGAGCCACGCACTAATACGCCCTTTAATTTGCGCTGTTCATCAATAACCGCCACCGGTACCTTGCAATAGGCCAAGGTATCCAGGATATCTGCCAGCATAGTATCAGGTGTGGCAGTAGGCATATCATCACGAATAATACCATCCAGTTCTCTGATACCCTTGTCCACCAGATCCGAGGCATCTTCAGCCTGTACATATCCCTGCAACCGTCCGCTCCGGTCGGTTACAAACAGGGTCGACAGGCCGTGTTTTTCCATAAAGGTCAGGGCTGTTAAAGGGCCATCTTTAGGATGGGCTACTGCACGGGGCTTCACCATCACTGCTGATGCGGTCAAGGCCCGCGAACGATTGACATTTTCCACAAAACGAGCTACATAATCACTGGCCGGAGAGAGCAGTATTTCTTCCGGGCTACCTATCTGTACAATGCTGGCATCTTTCATCAATGCGATGCGATCCCCTAATTTTAGAGCTTCGTCCAGGTCATGAGTCACAAACAATATGGTTTTTTGCAGCTTTTGCTGGATACCCAGTAGTTCATCTTGCATATCTTGCCTGATTAAAGGATCTAAAGCACTAAATGGTTCATCCATAAGGAGAATATCGGGGTCGGTAGCCAAAGCCCGGGCAATGCCTACCCGCTGCTGCATACCACCACTGAGATTCCCTGGATAAGCATCTTCCCAGCCTTTAAGTCCGACCAGTTCCAGTGCTTGGAGGGCTTTTTCATACCGCTCTGAGCGTCGCATGCCCTGCACCTCCAAGCCGTAAGCAATATTATCCAGAATAGTACGATGGGGAAGCAATGCAAAGCGCTGGAATACCATGGCCATTTTTTCCTGGCGCAGCGCCTCCAGCCTCCGCGGTGCCATTTTATTGACATCTTCTCCATCTATCAAGATTTCGCCCTCTGTTGCCTTGATGAGACGGTTGATGCAGCGCAGTAAGGTTGATTTGCCGCTGCCCGAGAGCCCCATGATTACAAAGCATTCTCCCTCATCTACGGAGAAAGAAGCCTCTCTAACCCCAACCACTTGCCTGGTTTTTTCCCTGATTCTCTGATTGCTGCTGCCATCTTTAAGCATCTGCAGTGCTTTTTCAACATTGTTGCCGTAGATTTTGGTAAGATTGCGGATCTCGATTTTTGCCAATATCATCCCTTCCTTCATTCGGTGCAAATCATGGGTGGCCATTATCAACCCGTGATGCAAGGACATAACGGGCATGGCCACAAATATATGATGACCGTTCAAACCGATTGGCAAACCATATCAATCCAGGAAAAAGGGAAAGTCCTTCAAAAAATAGGCTAAAAGCAGGTCAAATTAAGAAAGAAATTGTTTCCCATTCTCCCCCAGTGCATGCTTGCGAGGTTAGCTGACGGATTCGGGCTGTGGGTGGCCCTACCAGGTGACTGGATTCACCCCAAAATTTGGATCCCCCGCTTCCAGCCCAACTGGCTGGAATTAAGCTTAAGAATGGCCAATAAATTTTGATTTTAACGATTTTTTGACATTGGTGATAGCAACCTGTATTATCATAACGTATCCCCGACTTATCGGACAAATAGCCTCAGCCTGGATAAGTCGGTCATATCGGCCTTCTCACCGGTTGACACCTAATTGAAGCCATATTCTGGCCTTTTTGGCCGTTAAGGGTTGATTAAAGTCGATTATCTTAAGCTTGTAACCGTGCTGTAACATGCATGCATGCACCCGGCTATGGAAATGATAGTAGAAAAATGAAATACAGGAGGGCAGCTAATGGCAGAAACTCGTATTCAAATACTCAATCAGGGTCCTATCATTATTGCCGGTCATGCCGATTTAATAGACGATCAGGGCAATACTATCCCCCGTCGGGAACCAATGGCCTTGTGCCGCTGCGGTCAATCCCAGACAATGCCCTTTTGTGACGGCATTGAAAAGGGGCACATGAAAACCTGTTCCCGGGCGAAAAACATCCTCTAGCCTTCCAACCGGGGGCAGTTAGAGCTTTCATCAGGAAAGGAACTGCCCCGGGTTTGTTCATATCCTGGATACAAACTACGATAAACGGGTGCCCGATAGCTTTCCTGCCGCATGCCGCTTAGTTCATGTCTTGGCGCCAGCCATCCATCAGTCTGGTCGCCTTCACATATTAAATCATTTATGTACCGGAAAAGCCGTTATTACGGAGTTTAAACTACAAATCCGGAAGGATCCACAGGGTCAGGCCGGGCTGATTTTGACAAGCAGGGGCTGTATTAATTGAGGTCCTGGGCCAAACGGTATAAAAAATTATTAAAAGATTGGGTTTGACAGCGTTATCGATAATTGTTACCCTGCATACAGATGAGGAAAATCTATGCAAGAAAGGGGCAGGAGAATTGAAAAAGTGGATTGTAGCTTTGTTGGTTTTGACCCTGATGCTGGGAAGCCTGGCAGGGTGCTCCAGCAAGACGGAGGAGCCCGGAACGCCGGCTGCTTCACAAACACCCCCGGCCCAGCAGGCCGCTGACGACCCTCTGAAAGACCTCATGGAATCGGCCCGTCAGGTCAATCAGATGTCCTTTGATATCGTTATGTCAAGCGGTAATGCCAGCTCATTCAGTACTCAAGGCAAGATGTATATCAGCGGCGAGAAGATGAGGATGGAGATGGAAGCTATGGGCATGAAGATGATCACCATCACCACTGCCCAGGAAGAAGTTTACATGTATAATCCAGATACAAACACCGCGATAAAAATGACCGCTCCCCAGGAGCCTGTCGAACTTCCCAACGAATGGGTTGCAGACAGTGATGCTCCCAATTGGAAAATTGTCGGCGAAGAAAAGAAAGATGGCTATGATTGTGTGGTAGTGACTTCGAATGAGGATGATAACCTCACTAAAATGTGGCTGCGCAAGGACATTGGCATGCCGGTGAGGGTAGAACAAACCACCTCTGAGGGGCCGATTGTGATCGAGTATAAGAATTATCAGATTGGCCCTCAGGATGACAGCCTTTTCGAAATTCCGGCTGGAGTTGATATAACAACTTTGCCCAGTTCACCAAGTGGGGACTAGATGAAACAAGGGCGGGCCTGAAGGTAATCCCTTCGGCCCGCCTTTTGCTTGCACAGTGCTCATATAAGTACTTCCTTCGCCTGGTTCAGTTCAGTTTTTTGTCCGCTCCTGTCACTGATACTGTACCTATCAACAAGAACACCTCTATGCGGGTTGGGCATTTCCCTGCAATGGTCGGTTAAACAGCTGATATAGACATGTTTTTGTATTGCCGGGTAATCTCGATGACCGCGTTTTCGGTTGGCACCCTCTCCCCACTGGAGCCCGACGCATATCCATCCGCATCGGAATTTACAATGGAGTACTGCGCGGTCTCAACGTCCGCAAACGGCCCACCGTGAGTCAGGACAAATACCTTAGGGTTTACCGAGCGGGCTGCCTGGCACATCTTCTGCACCTCTGCGGTGGCTTTTTCCAGGCTCATCACCTGTTTGGTCCCGGTCAAGCCCCCACCGGTTACCCCCACAATGGCCCCGATCACATCCGCGCCGGCCTCAGCCATGATACTGGCTTCCGCCTCATTGAACACCCAGGCCACGGTGAACACATCCATTCTATGAGCAGTCCTGATCAATTCAACCTCACGCGAAAAGCCTATTCCGGCAGCCTCCAACTGCCTGGCAAATTCCACGCCATAAAGCCCGGCAAAAGGCTCATTGGTAATCCCTGAGAAGCCCAGCATCATCATCTCATCGATGGTCTGCTCCAGGTTTAAAGCCGGGTTGTGGGCTCCTATGCCCGCGATACAGGGTGCTTTCTTTACAACCGGTATGATTTCCTGAGCCATTTCCCTTACCTGCTGATTGCAGTCTTCGTAGGGCATCCATGCCAAAAGGGTAGGAAGCCCCATCATTCGGTACCTGGCGGTGGAATACACCGCTACCAGATCAGCCCCGCCCAGATCGGCGCACTTGGCCGTCAACCCCATACCGGCCCCAAACATCAAAAGAGGCCGGCCGGCATCAACCTGTGCCCGCAGTCTTTCTACCACCTCATGGCGCATATATTGTACAGCCATAAAACTAGCCCCCTAAAAATCTTTAGAAAGGTATCACATACGGCAGATCGGATTTATTGCCTTTTTTCCAGCTCCCTTTTAACATCTCCAGAAGTAATTCTGCCATTAATTCGGCAAACTCAGGTTCGTTCATGTGTTTGTCCACCAGAATTACTTCCAGGTTATCCTTATTCCTATCAATGGTGGCCCTCAAGGCTTTGACATACTCCACTGCACGCCTCGACCAGGCGGGGTTTTCGGTATCTGCAACCCAAACCGGTCCGGGACCTGGTCCTGCCCATCCCAGTTCAATATTGGGCCTGGCCAAATCACAGGCTCCCCAGCCCCGCATGGGCACACAGAGTACACTGGGGCCTTTGGCAGCATTCAGCTTGGCGGCCATATGCTCCCCTATTCTATAGGCTTCATCCAATGATACCCCGATACAGGTAACAGTTGGATTGTGTTCATACAAGCCCCGCCCTGGCTGATCGGTCTCTTTAAGCAGCCTTTCCGGAACGGTATTTTTGGGCCCAAAATTGATCAAATCCAGCCCGCCCGGGGCTATAACCTGCGGTATGCCCAATTCACCGGCTGCGGTCATACGTTCAGGGCCGGCCCCCAGGACTCCTCCCAACATCTCATCGCCGATTTCATGGGTGGTAATATCCAAAACCCCGGTTATATAGCCATCTCTTATCAGCTCTTCCATGGATCTTCCCCCGCTGCCCACGGCATGATTGATGATAACATCATAGCCGGCCTTTTCCATTATGGAAGAAGCACGCAGCACACAAGGGGTGGTTACACCGAACATCATACACCCGATCAGCGGTTTTTCCGCGATGCCTTCCATGGCAGGCGCTGATGCCATACCTACAATAGCCCCGGCCGCATTGTTGAGCACCTGGCGGGTAACCTTGTTGAGCCCAGCTTCAGCTATAGGGTACATCATGCAGATATCGCGGGTGCCGACATATGGTGAGACATCCCCGGAGGCCATAGTGGTGAGCATAAACTTGGGAACGCCTATAGGCAGCGATTGCATTACTCTGGTGGCTATGCTGGCCCCCATTGAGCCGCCATAAGCGATAATGCCGTCCAGCTTGCCGGCCTTTCGCAGTTCATCGACCAGTTTGATGGCACCGCTGGCGATTAAATCGGAGGCTGCATTGCGATCCAGGGCAAAAATATCCTCCTTTTTCTTGCCGACCCTTTTTACCACCTCACTCAGGCTTATGTCTGCCCATCCCACCTCATGTCCGACACTTAGCTCCAGTATGGTCGCATTGCCGCCTGCGGCTCTGACCCGCTCTGCCAAAAACTTGATTTCCTCCCCTTTGGTGTCCAGAATCCCCGCAACTATAATCTCCTTTTTGGCCATTTTTTCCCTCCTTCTCTTAATGCTCAATTGCCCCAATCGGCAAACCAAATCAAATCCTGGTCCAGTTTCATATGGGGAACCACCGGGGAAGTATTGGTCTGCAGGCAAAACTCGAAGTCCTTTTCTCCTCCGATTTCAAGCAGCCTCTGCCCACTGGCCGATTCCCGGAAAGCCGTCCGGGCATCAGGATAGGCGACAGTTAAAGCCCGGACGGCTTTAGAGGCATCAGTAAACCTGAGTCCTATGCCCAACCTTTGGGCTTGTATCTCCATTTCCCGCAACAGGTATCCGGCGCAATAAGCATCATCAAGCACAAAACGCCCGTACTGTCCGGCACATACCAGGGTGATCTCGGATTGGGCGGCTTGAGCGGTGACCAGTGCAGCCCGCACGCAGGCCTGCGCATTCAGCAGGCACCCGATAAATAGCTCCAAACAGCCCCGGGCGGTTTCTATTACCCTGGTGCCATTGCTGGTACACAAGGCTACTTCCCTTCCCTGTACCGGGAAATCCAGTACTTCAGCAGGTGAGTTTTCCATATCAAACCCTTTCAGCTTGATCCCCTGCCATTCCCCGCTGGTGAGCATCCCTCTGCGCTTCGCCAATTCCAGGGTCGGTTTTTCTTCAGCCAGGGTATATACCCGGTGACAGCCTTTGTCCAGCAGGGTGACTATGGTGCTGCTGGCCCTGATGACATCGATCACTATACCGACGCTGTTATCTCGCGCTGGAGTATATTCGCTTATTGAAAGGGTGGTATCAACTGCAATCAGCTTATCCGCCTTAATATCTCACATCCCCCGTTTTCCGGACTCGGCCGGGTATGATGGCCGAACCTGATGGCTAAAAACGTCCATCAAGCTAACGCTTCTTTATGGGTATATTTTTGAACTGCTGACAGGCTTCTTTGAGCGGTACTTCGATGGGGATGCGTTCGATACTGGAAGCCCCTAAAAAGCCGATTGACTCAGTATTCTCGTAGATGTAGCGGGTGTCTTCAGGGTAGGCGATCGGCCCGCCATGGCTAAAAATCATTATGTCCTTGTATCCCTCCCGGGCGGCCTTCGTCATCGCATTAATCAGCTCAGCCGATTTTTCTAAAGTCAGCTGCTTTTCAGCATACTTGGACCCAATTGAGCCGCCGGCGGTCAGCCCCATATGGCAGATCAGTACATCCAGCCCGGCCTGGCCCACCAAACGCGCTTCTTCGACATTGAAAGCATATCCCAGGGTAAAAAAGCCCAATTCCTTAGCAATCTTAAGGGTTTCTATTTCCACTCCATACCCCATGCCGGTGTCTTCCAGTTCCTGGCGAAAGCGTCCATCGATCAAACCGACGGTGGGGAAATTCATGACCGCGGAGAAACCCAGATGCTGCAGATGA
Organism: Syntrophomonas sp. DTU019; assembly: GCA_001512785.1. Lineage (GTDB taxonomy): Bacteria > Bacillota > Syntrophomonadia > Syntrophomonadales > Syntrophomonadaceae > DTU019. The sequence goes on along the minus strand of LFSQ01000129.1, from coordinate 2,067 downwards.
GTCAGGTAAGGCCGCATTTCCCTGGTGGGGTCGGTCCCGCATATGCCTGCTATCATGGGGGTTTCCTTGATCACCGGAAAGACCCGATGGGCCAGGTCAATAACAATTTGGTTGGCATCCCCGTAGGGCATCAAACCGGCCAGGGAGCCTTTGCCATCCATACGGAACAAACCGGAATTGTAAACCCCGATCAGATCAACTCCGCCCTGCTCGGCGAATTTCCCGGAAATGCCGGTGCCGGCGCCGGCGATGATGATAGGCCTACCTGCATCAGTAACCGCTTTTAGCCGGGCTTTGACTTGCTCTCTGCTATACTGTTTTGCCATTGAACATTACCTCCTTTATCATCCTTTAATGTCAAAAATGCCGCTTTCTTCCTCTTCCATGAGACCCCAGGCCTCCACCGCCGCCTGCAGTTCAGGGTGCTGCCGGGCAGCTTCAACCAGGGGAATTCCTGCTACAGCTGCATCAATTGCCTGCCGCATAGCCCTGGTCCCCGCTACCGGACCCATGGGATGACCATGAATAGCCCCGCCGGCGCCCATAATGCTGTCGGGTCCCAGATCACGGTAAATAGCATGTACACAATTAGGCATTACTCCTCCGCCGGGCATGGGGAAAACCGGTTTGATATGGCACCAGGGGTTGAGGAGATGATGCCCGATCTGCAGGTAACGCTCATGCAGCAGCGGGAATTTGCCGTATGGGCTGGGGAAAACCACCATATCGGCTCCGGCCAAACGGGCCAGTTTGCCCAGTATCAAATAGGAACTCATGCCTGATACCGGGGATTCATACATGGTGCCGGCAAAATCCAGATGAGCCATAATGGGCACATTGATATCGGGATGTTCCGCCAGGCCCTGCAAAGCCGAGATGCCCACCGTCAGGTAGTTAATCATGAGCGCATTGGCCCCGGCATCGATAGCCCGCCTGGCGTTGTCCAAAACCTTGAGGGCATTATCCGTGATATTGGGCGTGTACAGTACCCGATGCCCGGTCTCTTCATAATGCTGGCGGATTACCTCCATGTACAGCTTGATTCTCTCCAGGCGCGGGTTAAAAGGCGGGTCAGCAATCAGTTCGTCATCCTTAATAATGTCTATCCCGCCCTCTACTGCGCGTGAAAACAAGCGGCAGCCCACTTCCGGGGTGTATCCGGTACATGGTTTGATCATGTTGTTTAACAGTGGCCGATCATATACCTTAAGCAGCTCCCGCACCCCTGTAACCCCGAATTTAGGCCCTTTAAACTGGGCCAGAAAATCTGGCGGAAACTTGATGTCCAGAAGCTTTAAAGGCCCGATCATCGAGATGTTGCCGATAATGGTGGACAGCAGCATCGGGATCTGCGGTCCGAAATTTACTGCGGGGAAAGCTAATTGAAATACCCACTCACGCACCTCCTGCAGAGCGGGGACCTCATACTCATTGCCGGGTACTTCGTATATTCCGACCACTTTGGCCACGTATTTTTCCCGTACTTCAGGCGTCTCTTCAGGAACCGGCACCCAGGTGCCGGTGGTCTGTTCTATGGCGATGGAAGTGATTTTTTTGACGATGTCTACTCTTCTGGCAGTCTGCAAGTAGTAGGTGGCGATCACATAGCCTCCGACAGCCTCGACCTGCTCCGGCAGGACCATCATATCCAGGTCTGACAATACTTGATTCCTCCTTACTTTGGATCTTCAGTTGTGATGTGACAGTCTGTTCATCATCCTTTCCCAGGTATTTGGCTTTCTCTGTGTACATATAAAGGGTATGCATCAAGGCCCTAAATTATTTACCCAAATAAAAAACCCCGGGCCTAAGCCCGGGGCAGACTGTCGAAAAACCCCCGTTAAAACGCAGATTTAGCGGGGGTTTCGTGTTGCTTATGATACAATACAACAGGGTGATAAATTTGCTAGAACGTGCGCCAAATCTAAGAAACAACTTACAAATAGTAGACTTAGAAGGAATGGTTCCCCAGGATCATTTATTAAGAAAAATAGATAAAGTAGTAGATTTCAACCATATCTATGATCTAGTAGAGCATTTGTACTGTCAAGACAATGGCAGACCCGC
>LFSQ01000146.1 GCA_001512785.1 Syntrophomonas sp. DTU019 | reverse complement strand
CATCTGGAGAACGGGATTTCCTCGGGGATGACCCTGGCTATGGCCCGGAAAATGATTGCAGCTGCTCAGCAAAAGGCTAAGACCATGAATTTGCCGGTAGTAGCCTGTGTAGTTGATGGGTCTGGCAACCTTTTGGCCTTGGAGCGCCAGGAGGATGCCATACTGGCCAGTATCGACATTGCCTGGGGTAAGGCATACACCTCTGCAGTCACCAAAATGCCCACTGATGAATTAGCCCGGGCCAGCCAGCCCGGCCAGCCTTTGTATGGGATAGAATCCACCAACCAGGGACGACTGGTTATATTCGGAGGGGGATTCCCCTTGAAAAACGGAGATAAGTTAATGGGTGCCATTGGTATTAGCGGCGGCAGTGTGGAACAGGATATGGAAGTTGCCCAGGCGGCTGTTGAGGTTTGGAATGAGTATGTCGGGCTAGCCGGGCAATAGTAACTGAGGAGAGAAAACCGATGAACAAGCGTATTTCTAAAATAGCGCGACAAGCCGGTGTTGTTGGGGCTGGCGGTGCTGGTTTTCCCACCCATGTTAAATTGGATGCCCAGGTTGAAATTGTCATTTTAAATGGTGCGGAATGCGAGCCCTTGATGTCGGTCGATCAGAACATCATGCTTAAAGATGCGGACCTGCTGGCAGGGATGCTGGAAAAGCTGCGCCTTGATCTGGGCGCCAGGGAAGCCATCATAGGCATCAAAGCCAAACATGAAGAAGTTATCGCCACTATGCAGCAAGCTATCAAAACCTATGCCTCCATGCGTATTGTGCCTCTGGGTGATTTTTACCCGGCAGGCGACGAGGTGGTGCTGGTCTATGAAACCACCGGCAGGCTGATCCCCACCAGCAAGATTCCGCTGGATATCGGCGCGGTGGTGATAAATGTGGAGACATTGTGGAATCTGGCCAGGGCTGAGGACGGCCATCCCCTAACCCATAAATGGGTGACTGTGTCCGGAGCAGTAGCTAAACCCGGTACTTTTCTGGTCCCGCTGGGAGTCAGCGCAGCACAGATGATAAACCTGGCTGGCGGGGCGCTTATATCAGATTATGCCATTATCGACGGCGGCCCCATGATGGGGCGCATGTTGGCGGATCCTGAACAGCCAGTAACCAAAACCACCAAAGGCTTGTTGGTATTACCCCGGCATAACCCGGTAGTCGAGGTGCAATCCAGGCCTTTGGGGACGATTTTAAGGCAGGCCCGGGCCATGTGCTGTCAATGCCGTCTATGCACTGATTTGTGCCCGCGCCACCTGTTGGGCTATAACATAAATCCCAATCAGACCATTCTGGCAGCCAGTTATGGTGCTAATCA
>LFSQ01000105.1 GCA_001512785.1 Syntrophomonas sp. DTU019 | reverse complement strand
TATGCTTTTTATTTTTTATTCGGACTTTTTCAGTGGTCTCGGACCGTCCCCATTTGTCACCCCCAACTTTCACCAAAAGGGCCGTTTACCTGTTTCGATAGAATATCTTTATGGCTGTTATCGCAAGGTAAATCCATATAAACGCCGGAAAAATCAGTTCCTGCAGCGTGCAGGGCGGAATTTGTTTTGACAATACTACAGGGCTATATTATAATATGTTTCGCGGGTATTCACCCATGCAGCCGGTTGGTGTAACGGTAGCACGACTGACTCTGGATCAGTTCGTCAGGGTTCGAATCCTTGACCGGCTGCCATATGGCCCCATCGTCTAGAGGCCTAGGATGCCGCCCTCTCACGGCGGAGACAGGGGTTCGATTCCCCTTGGGGCTACCAATTTAAACCAAAAGGACCGCCATAACGGCGGTCTTTGATATTTATGGCTATATCAATAATCATGCTAAGTAGAGCTATCTGACCAATGCTATGTGATGCCAGGCATCATTGTTGTATGAATAATTATTGCGATGCAGAGCCTTGAATCATTTAACACTTTCAAATACCTCCTGGACCCGGCCCCATGCAAACCAAACACCGGTAAAACGGTGTTTTTTGTTTTCTAAAAACTCTGCCCTGCAATTTGCCCCTCAATTAATTTCTGTTGGCAGTATAATATAAGATTAAAAGATAATAAATCGATTTCAAATCACTGTTGCAATTCTGCTACATTATAGTAATATTTATTGGAGAACCTTACCGGGGGAGTTATAATAAAATTGTGAATCAAAATTAAATATTGAATTATTTAAAGAGAGAGAAGAGGAAAAGTGAGGGATAGGGAGTAATGAGTACCCAGACTGCCGAACAACATTTCCCGCTTGAGATCACCCCCGACACCACTGCAAACAAAGCGGCCCGTTTCATGTTGGATCACCATCTGGATATGGTGAAGGTTACTGCTAATGGTAAAACCGTCGGTGTTTTGACCCGTGCCCACCTGCTGGAAATAATCGCCAGCGGCATTCCCCCTGAGACCAAAGTTGATACGTTGATGAACAGGGATCCGGAGTTTGCCCAGTATGCTGACGATCTCGAGTCTTTCGCCAGCGAGCTTCAGAGAGAAATACCCACCATTCCCGGGGAAGGCTGGAAAGACCGTGTTCTTTATTATTTTCAAAGGCAGATCAAACGGGAGCGCAAAGCCTGGCGAGCCTATCTGGATGGGGTTTACAATCCTATCGTGGGCGTGGACAAGTATGGCCGCATCAATATCTTCAACAAGGCTTCGTCCAAGGTCACCGGGGTCGAACAGAAGCAGGCCTATGGCAAGGATATCCGGGAGATATTCAATAACAGCCAGCTGACCAATATCGTGCGCAGCGGACAGACCCAGCTGTTGCGCCGCATCGACACCGTGGGCAAAACCTTTTTGTCATCACGCAGCCCGGTGGTGGTTGATAATGAAATCGTCGGGGCGGTAGCGGTATTGCAGGAAACCTCTGACCTGGAGAAGGTCGTGCAGGAACTGGAAAGCACCCGGCAGCTCAACCGGCAGCTCGATGCCATCATTGAATCCTCATTTGACGGGCTTTATATCTGCGATGGCCAGGGAGTGACCATGCGCATCAACAAGTCCTTCGAGCGCATCCTGGGGGTTACCGCTGCAGAAGTGGTAGGCCGCAACATGGCTGACCTGGTAGCCGAAGGGGTCTTCTCGCGCTCTGGCACCTTATTGGCTTTAAAACGCCGTGAAACCGTAACCATCCCGCTTACTTCCAGGATTGGCAAAACCGCCCTGGTCACCAGCGTGCCTATATTCGACAACGATGGCAACATAGTGATGGTGGTAACCAATGTGCGCGATATGACCGAATTGATTGAACTGGAGAAACGCCTGGAGCGGGTCGAGGACAGGCGTCAAAAAGAGCTTAATGCCGTCTTTGAATCATCGTTTGACGGCTTGTATATTTGCGATGGAGAAGGAAACACCTTAAGGATCAACAAAGCCTTTGAGCGCATTATGGGAGTTACTGCGGAAGAAGTGGTAGGCCGCAACATGGCCGATCTGGTGGCTGAAGGGGTCTTCTCACGTTCCGGAACCCTGTTGGCCCTGCAAAGGCGTGAGCGGGTCACCATACCGCTGCAGTCCAAAATCGGCAAAAAGGCTCTGGTAACCAGCACCCCCATATTCGATGATCAGAGCAATATCGTACTGGTAGTGACCAATGTCCGTGATATGACGGAATTAATGGAATTGGAGCGCCGCCTGGAACATGCCGAGGACCGCAGGCAAAGGGAACTGGCGGCTGTGTTTGAATCCTCTTTTGACGGTCTTTATATCAGTGACGGGGAAGGCAACACCCTGAGAATCAACAAGGCCTTTGAGCGCATACTGGGGGTAAAAGCGGAGGATATAGTTGGGCGCAACATGGCCGATCTGGTGCGCGAAGGGGTTTTCTCCCGCTCCGGCACCCTTTTGGCCCTGCAAAGGCGCGAGCAGGTGACTATTCCCCTGGAAGCCAATACCGGCAAGACCGCCTTGGTGACCAGTACGCCTATTTTCGATGATTCCGGCAATATAGTCCTGGTGGTCACCAACGTCAGGGATATGACGGAATTGAATGAATTGCATGTCAAGGTAGAACACCTGGAAGGCCTGAGCCGTTTCTATCAGGCCGAGCTTACTCATCTCAAACTGCAGAACCGCCGCAATTGCATCGCTCATTCGCGGAAAATGCGGGAATTGCTGCAGATGATCACCCATGTGGCCTCCGTCGATTCCACCGTCTTGATACAGGGAGAGTCGGGGGTTGGCAAAGAGGTCATCGCCGATGTGCTGCACAGCTACAGCAACCGCAAAGATCATCCCTTCATTAAGGTAAACTGTGGTGCGATACCGGCCAATCTGCTGGAATCGGAGCTGTTCGGCTACGAGCCCGGGGCTTTCACCGGAGCCAGCAAATCCGGCAAGGCGGGCATGTTTGAACTGGCCGACAAAGGCACCCTGTTCCTGGATGAGATCAGCGAAATGCCTTTAGACCTTCAGGTCAAACTGCTGCGGGTCTTGCAGGATAAACAGGTCTTTCGTGTGGGCGGAAGCCGTCCCATCAGCGTTGACACCAGAATACTGGCCGGCACCAACCGCAACCTGCAGCAGATGGTGACTGCCGGGCAGTTTCGCCAGGATCTGTACTATCGCCTGAACGTAATACCGGTGTATGTTCCTCCCTTAAGGGAGCGGCGCGAAGACATCCCGGTTTTGAGCAAGTACTTCCTGGATTATTACAACCGCAAGCACCAGATGAGCAAGGTTCTGTCCAGCGATGCGATAAAACCCCTGCTGCTGTACGATTGGCCGGGGAATATACGCGAGCTGGAGAATCTGATCGAGCGCCTGGTGGTTACCAATTTGCACGATACCATCACCGCCGATGATGTGCATTCCTGCCTGGAACTCACCAGCATTCAGGGTGAAGTCGACACTGACCTGATGCCGCTTCCCGAAGCAATCGAACAGACCGAGCGGCGCCTCCTGCAGAAGGCTTTCTCCCTGCACAATTCCACCTACAAGGTGGCCAAAGTTCTGGGCATCAGCCAGCCTTCTGTGGTCCGCAAAGCAGCCAAATACGGCATAAAGGAAAGCGGTAGATAAGCTCGTCTTATCTACCGCCGGTACTCTAAGGTACTCTATAACCTTTTTCGGGTGCTCGGGGCACCTATTATACGGGGCGCTCCTGGCGCTCTTTTTTTGCCTGGCACTCAAGTGGTGCTCTGCCGGTGCTCTGTGGCACTCTGCCAGCGCTCAGGGGCGCTCCTCGGTGTCGGTGCTCAAAGGCACTCACTGACTGTATCTGGCGCTCTCGGGCGCTCCAGAAATAAGGCTTATTCAGCCGTTATTTCCCTACTGCAACATCAACCGGGCCTGTACCGGCGATCTTGTTGCTTCTTCTCCAAATCTTGAATTCGGTAGCCTTCTGGATCAGTTCTTCACGGAAGTCCGGATGGGCCAGGTTGATCAGAGCTTCGGCCCTTTCCCAGGTGCTCTTGCCTTTCATGTTGGCAATGCCGTACTCGGTAACCAGCATATGAACTGCGGTTCTGGGGTCGGTTACAATTGCGCCAGGGGTCAGGATGGGCTGGATACGAGATTTCACCGTGCCGTCCTTGGCTTTGAAAGTGGAGGGCATGCAGATGAAGCTCTGTCCGCCTTTGGATTTGTAGGCACCTTCAACAAAGTCAAGCTGTCCGCCGGTTCCGCTGATATGGCGCACTCCGGAGGATTCAGAGCAAACCTGTCCGAACAGGTCGACTTCAACACAGGCGTTGATGGATACGAAATTGTCGATTTGGCAGATTACCCGCGGATCGTTGGTGTAGTCAACGCTGTAGGCTGCCAAACCCGGGTTGTCGTCGATAAAGTCATACAGTTCCTGAGTGCCCATTGCGAAGGCGTATACTTGTTTATAGCGGTCGATGTTCTTTTTGGCACCGGTGATTTTGCCGGCTTTATACATTTCCAGGTAGGCATCCACGTACATTTCGGTGTGTACCCCGATATCCTTAAGGTCGGATTCGGCTATCATAGTACCAACTGCGTTGGGCAGACCGCCTATTCCCAATTGAATACATACGCCATCATAGAGGCGCTCCATTATAAGCTTGGCAATTTTCTGATCAGTTTCTGTCCCTTTGGCAGGGGGAATAGTGGTGAGGGGTTCGTTTTTGCTCTCAATAATGTAGTCGACCTGGGTTACATGTACACATTCCTGATTGCCACCCAGGCAGCGCGGCATTCTTTCATTTACTTCCAGGATGCGGATTTTTGCAGTCTCCATCATAGCCCAGCCGCTTACCGCTGAAGCCCCAAAACTGAAATAACCGTGCTTGTCCATCGGACTGACCTGAATCACCGCTATGTCGATGGGCTCGCAGTCATGCCGGGTCATATATGGATTTTCATGGAACTTCATCGGGATATAATAGAGGTTTTGACCGATGAACTTTTTATCATGCGCAGCTACGTGCCAGCTGTTCCAGGTAAACACTTCACCAGTGGGATCGGCTTCAGCGGTAAAATGCTGATAAGCACCTATGTCGCAGCGGATCTTGACATCTTTTAGTTCATCCTTTCTCTTGGCCAAAGCTTCATCGAAGTCACGTCCACTGGTAATGCCAAAACCATATTCGATCCAATCTCCCGATTTTACCAACTGTGCTGCCTGGTCAGCAGTGAGCAGCCTCTTCTGATACTCCTCTTTCCAGCGTTCATACAACATTAAATATTCCCTCCTCATTACCCTAACCTATTAAATTTCATACCCCGGTGTTGGCAGCATCGTCTGCGCCATAGGCAAATGCACTACTTAGCCTACTCCTATTCAAGTATTCCATATACTGCTAGATAAAAAGATTGTATCTCTTGCGAAGGCTGTCCCCTGCTTTAAGAAAAAGGAGGGGGCTGCTATTTTATAATGGCTTGGTTGATAGTGGCTTGGTTATCGACTTGAATCCTGGCACAAATACTGGTATGTTTTTGAGTATGTTCTGCGCACTGTCACTATAAAATAGCAGCATGTTAATAAAATATAGCTGATAAGGAGTAAGTAATAGTAATGCGAGTACCGACATTTATTTAAGCAATAAGCGTGCCAATTTGCTAAAAAATCATTAAGTTTTACGCAAAACCCATGATTTCGACATTGAATATGCTTAATAGGCGGCAGTATTTCTCCCAGTCCAAAGCAAAATGATTCAATTATGCATTATTTAGTGATTCATCGAATTATCACTGCATGCTTTTCATATAGTCGGGCGTATAAAAAGCAATGCAAAACATACTCGTTGATGATGCGCTAAATTGCTGACTACCCGAGAAAATCAGTTTAAACCGTTAAGGAATGGAGTGATTCAGATGCGCACACTGGTGGCTACTGTGATGACAAACCATAAAGGAAATGAGATTTACTGCTGGAATCGTAAGGTGAACAGCAAAGATTCGCAGATACTGCGCAGCACCGACCGCTCCGTTTTGGAGCAGCGGGGTTTCACCTTTATAAACTTCATCTCTCCGGAATATCCCAACATAGCAGGTTATGCCATATTCTTCGAAGGCCATTTGGATGAGATGAGCCGGGATTTGAAGGCCATGCCGTGAAATGATGACAAGGGGACGGTTATGACAGGGGGACGGTTCTCTTGTCACCAAGAGGTGACAAGAGAACCGTCCCCCTGTCATAACCGTCCCCTTGTCAGTTTTCAGATGTGATTCATTTTTGCATCATTGAGCTATAACCCGAAGGAATTTGCGTTTCCCCACCTGAATAACCAGGTTGCCTTGCAGGTTTATATTCTCAGTTTCAACCTTTTCACCGTTCACCCTTACAGCACCCTGCATGATGGAACGGCGCCCCTCACTGGTGGAGGGTACCAGTTTATGGTCGAGCAGGAACTTGGGAAGCCATACCTCCCCGGATTCAACCATGACTTCGGGGATATCAGCCGGGATTTCCCCCTGGGAGAATACCAGTTTGAATCGCTCTTCGGCCTTGTCGGCTTCTGCGGCATTGTGATACATGGTTATCAATTCCTTGGCCAGGCGAATCTTGGCATCCCGGGGGTTGAGGCTGCCGTCCTGCATGGCCTTTTCCATAGCCCTGACCTCATCCATGGGGACCCGGGTCAAAAGCTCAAAGTAGCGGCAGATAAGCTGATCAGGGATGGACATGGTTTTGCCGAACATCTCATAGGCCTCATCATTTACCCCGATGTAGTTGCCCAGGCTCTTGCTCATCTTTTGCACCCCATCGGTACCTTCCAGGATGGGCATCATTATGGCCACCTGCGGTTCGCGGTCGTATTCGCGCTGCAAATGGCGCCCCACCAGCAGGTTGAATTTCTGATCAGTGCCCCCCAGTTCAACATCAGCTTCCAGGACCACTGAGTCGTATCCCTGCATCAAAGGATATATGAACTCATGCACCCCGATGGGCAAACCTTCCTTATAACGCTTGTCAAAATCGTCCCTTTCCAGCATCCGGGCAACGGTATACTTCCCGGCCAGCTGCAGCACCTGAGCCAGGTTCATGGGCATCAGCCATTCGCTGTTGTAATGGACAATGGTTTTGTCAGCCTGAAGCACTTTAAAAATCTGCTCCTGATACGTTTTTGCATTGGCCCTGACCTGCTCTTCGGTGAGCTGCTTGCGGGTCTCGGATCTTCCGCTGGGATCACCGATGCGCCCGGTAAAATCGCCTATGATCAAATGTACTTCATGACCCAGATCCTGAAACTGGCGCAGTTTGTTCAGAACCACGGTATGGCCCAGATGAATGTCCGGCGCGGTCGGATCCAGGCCGAGCTTTATCCTTAATGGCTTTCCAGTTTGCAGGGAGCGCATCAATTTCTGCTCGAGTTCGTCTTCGGGAATTATCTCCACTACCCCCCGGCGGATTTGCTCCAACTGCTGCTTTACCTGCATCTCAATGGTGTTTTCCACAAAATAACCTCCTTACCATAAAAGAAATGATAGCACACTGCCTCAATAATGTGCAATATTGAGAAGAGTACCGGCGTATACAGTAGAAAATCGATGTTTTCCCGGCATTACATCTGCTGGCAGGAAAGCCGCCGGCTTTCGTCAAATTATTACTTAGTCCTAATATTATCTCCAGGAGGCTATTGTTGGCATGACTGAGACTAAAAAAAAGAGGAAATCCAGGCCGTTTAAGATAAACAGCTGGCCCAGGGCTATTGCCCTATGCCTTGGCGGCCTGGTTGCCATCGGGGTTATCTGTTTGATGGGTTTGTTTATCTATGCTGCCCAGGACCTGCCTGAATTCGATCCCGCACAGTTATCCGGGGCCAAAACCACCTTGATCTATGATGATGAGGGCAATCTGGTGAGCGGATTGCACGCCGGTCAGAACCGCACTGAAGTAAGTTTGGATAAAGTGCCCCAGGATCTGATCAATGCCTTTGTGGCTACTGAAGACCGCGACTTTTACAGGCATCACGGGGTTAACTTCCGCGGCATAGCCAGGGCAGTTTATCGCAACCTGACTTCCGGCGATCTCAAAGGTGAAGGCGCCAGTTCCATTACCCAGCAGTTGGCGCGCAATGCTTACCTGTCCTTAGAAACCACCTGGGAGCGCAAGGCCAAAGAGATACTGATTGCTTTGAAGCTCGAGTCCATGTACTCCAAAGATGAAATCATGACAATGTATTTGAATATCATTCCTTTTGGCAATGGGGCTTATGGGGTGCAGGCTGCTGCCAACACCTATTTTGGCAAGGATGTTTCCGAACTCAATCTGGCGGAATGCTCGCTGTTGGCCGGCTTACCCCAGGGACCGTCTTATTATGATCCCTACCAGCATCTGGACCGGGCTAAAGCCAGGCAGCGCGATGTGCTCAACAATATGGTGTGGGCCGGATACATCGACCAGGCTACCGCTGATGCCGCTTTTGAAGCCGAACTCAAATTCAAAAACGGTGGGGTAGCCAATAAGCAATACGGTTATTATGTTGATGCGGTTATAGAAGAGGCCATTGAATTGCTGAAAGCTCATAATGTCTACCGTGACCACACCGAAGCCGAAGCCGCTATATTCCGGGCTGGATTCAGAATCTATACCTGTCTGGACGCTGATCTGCAGAAGTATTCGGAGGAGTTGTACGCCGACTCCAGCCGTTTTCTTAAACAGACCAGCCCCAGCGGGGAGATAGTGCAGTCGGCTATGGCGGTAGTGGAGGTCAGCAGCGGGGAGGTCAAAGCCATTATGGGGGGGCGCACCTACCAGGCGCAGCGGCAGTTTAACCGGGCCATCAGCGCTTATCGCCAGCCCGGTTCCGCTATCAAGCCCCTCACAGTTTACGGTCCGGCTCTGGAGGCTGGGCTGATGCCTTTTTATATACTGGATGATTCGCCTATCAGCTACAAATCGGGCGGAACGGTTTGGTCGCCGAAAAACTACGATGGCCTCTATCGCGGTCTTATCACCATGCGGGCGGCGGTAAAGGACTCCATCAATACTTATGCCGTACAAATGCTGGACAAGGTTGGCATCCGGGCGGCCTTTGACTTCGGGCGCTCCCTGGGCCTGCCTTTGTTGGATACACCGGGCACCAATGACCTGGCCCTGGCTCCGCTTTCCCTGGGCGGGCTTACTCATGGCGTGACTCCGGTGCAGATGGCGGCTGCATATGCTGCTTTCGCCAATAAAGGCGTGTATAACGACCCGCACTTCATACGCCGTATCGTGAATTGCAAAGGTGCGGAGATATATTCCTACCAGCCCAATTCCCGGCGGGTGATGTCGGAACAGACGGCCTGGTTGATGACCAGCATGCTGCGCACCGTGGTGACTTCCGGTACCGGTACCAGAGGTCAGGTTCCGGGTGTATTTACAGTGGGCAAAACCGGGACTACCGACGACTATAGGGATTCATGGTTCTGCGGCTTTACCCCGACTTATGCGGCAGCGGTCTGGCAGGGGTTTGACCAGAAGGACACTTTGCGCAACTACCCGCCTCAATACCCGTCGGAAACCGCATTCGGCGGCGATATTCCGGCTCGGTTGTTTTCTTCTATACTGGCCAAAGCCCATGGCAATTCCAAGCCGGGGGCTCCGCCCATGCCCGGGAATATCATTCAGGTTTCAGTCTGCCGGGCTTCGGGCATGCTTCCCAGCGAGATCTGCCCCGACGATCAGATTATAACCGACTACTGCCTGGCCACTGCGGCCCCCACTGAAACCTGCGACCGCCATCAACTGGTCACCATCTGTCCGGAATCGGGCAAACTGGCCGGGGTATATTGTCCCCATCCCCAAACCAGGGCTTTGGTCACTGCCAATGCACAGAGCAGAGCAGCCGATAAAGTCCCCACGGAATCATGTGATATTCACACTGAGATCAATGTTTACAGCATGTTTCGCGATGATGTGATAATCTGCACCGACCCCCGCCACAACGGGCGGCTCTACCAGGCCAACATTCCGCGTAAATCCGAAAGTGGCGGCTGCCCGGAGAAATACTGGGAAAGAATCGTAGTAGAGGAAGGCACCAAATTGCCGCGCTGCCCCCTGGCCGACCACCAATAACTGGATGACAGTTGGGGACGGTCCTTGAGGTGACAATTGGGGACGGTCCCCAACTGTCACCTACAGTTCGACTACGGTTACGCCGAAACCGCCTTCTTCACGGAGGCCGTCGCGAAATGATTTGATATACGGGCTGTCTTTCAGGTAGCTGCGCACTGCAGCCCTTAAAGCCCCGGTTCCTTTGCCGTGAATTATGCGCACCGATTCCAAGCCCACCAGGCGAGCATCGTCCAGGTAGCGGTCTAATAGAAACAAGGCCTCATCCGCCATTTTACCGCGCAGATCCAGTTCCTTGGAAATGGCCTGGGCTTTTTCCAGATAAGTCCGGGCTCGCTCCCTTTTGGGCCTGCTTTCCGGGCCTTTGCTCTTAACCAGCTCGCTCTGCTTGACGGTCAGCCTCATGTTGCCCACCTGCACGGTGACATTTCCTTCCTGGTCAGGATCGCTCAACACCGTACCATGCTGATTGAAGCTGCTGATGATCACATGATCCCCGGTGCGGATGGTTTCCTGTGCAGGCCTGGGCTCGGGCTGGCTCAATGACAGCTGTGTGCCCACCTGAGCCAGGCGCTTGCGCCTGGCTTCCACCTCATGCCATGGGGGTGGGTTCTGTTTATCTTTCAAAAGCTCTTTCAGTTCCTGCACCGCCTGATCAGTCTCCTGCCTGGCCTGACGCAAATACTGGGCTGCTTCCTGGCGGGCTTTGGCCAAAATCTCGCGCTGCTCCTGTTCAAACTGCTCGCGTTCCGCCTCCAGCTGCTCTTTCTGGGCTTCCAGCTGCTGCCGCAGCCAGGCCGCCTGCCGGGCCTCACTCTGCGCGGCCTGAAGCCCGGCCTTGAGCTCTCTGATCATATGGCTCACTTCCGCTTCCTGCTGGGGCACCAATCGCCTGGCTTTTTCCACCAGAGCCTGGTCCAGGCCCAGCCGGGCCGCGATTTGAAAGGCATTGCTCTGCCCCGGCATGCCGGTGGTCAATTCATAGGTGGGTCGAAGGGTTTTGGGGTCAAACTCCACACAGGCGTTTTCTACCCGCGGGTTCTGATAGGCAAAGCTCTTCAATTCGCTCTGGTGTGTGGTCACTATCACCTGAGCCCGCCGCGCCAACAATTCCTCCAATACCACCCGGCCCAAGGCCGCGCCTTCGACCGGATCAGTTCCGGCTCCCAATTCATCGATCAGCACCAGTGAATGCTTGTCGGCACGGGCCAAAATATTGATGATATTTTTCATGTGACCGGAAAAGGTGCTCAAAGATTGCTCAATGCTCTGCTCATCCCCGATATCTACATATATTTCCTTATATATGGGGATCTGGCTGTTTTCACGGGCCGGGATGAACAACCCCGACAGGGCCATCAGGGTCAGCAGGCCTACCATCTTCAGGGTTACGGTCTTGCCGCCGGTATTGGGGCCGGTTATGACCAATATGTCAAAGCTCTTCCCCAGCTCAATATTGACCGGAACTGCTTTTTCCCCCAGGAGAGGATGCTTGCCGCGATTGATGTCCAGTATACCCGACTGGTTTATCAACGGCCGGTAGGCGTTCATGCGGTAGGCCAGGCGGGCCCTGGCCATTATATAGTCAAGGGTGGACAGAACCTCTTGATTTTCTGCCAGTTCATCGATATACAGTCTGACCGCTGCCGAGAGTTCCTGCAGGATGCGCTCGATTTCGCGCTTCTCCTCGGACTGCAGGCTGCGTATGCGGTTGTTGTTGTCTACTACCGCCATAGGCTCGATGAATACGGTGGCCCCGCTGGCTGATTCGTCATGCACTATGCCGCGCACCTCATGGCGGTGTTCCTGTTTAACCGGCACCACATAACGCCCGTCGCGTTCGGTTATAATGCTGTCCTGCAGCAGTTTCTGGTTGTTGCCCGAACGTATGAAATCCTGCAGGTATTCCTTTATACGCAGCCGCAGGGTGCTGATCTGGCTGCGAATGGAGCGCAGCTGCGGTGAAGCGCTGTCCAGGATCTGGCCTTCTTCCCCCACACAGCGCTCGATCTGCTTCTCCAGGCTGCTTATTACTGTAAGCCGGGAACAAAGCCGGGACAAAGCCTTATATTTGCCGGACTGCATGGATTTGCCGGCCAGGCGGGCCGCACGCAGTAGCAGGTAAATATAATGCAGCTCGCCGGGGTTTAGAATCCCGCTGACACGCGCTTTGGACAGGGCCTGATCGATCAGTTTCAATTCCGCCAAATAGCCCGGTTCTCCAAAGCGCAGGAATTCCATGGCCTCCTCAGTCTCATCCAGGCGCCGGCAGACAACCTGGTAATCCTGCGATGGCTCCACCTGCACAGCCAGCCGGTACCCGCCCTCAAACAGGGTGAGATCGGCCAACTGCTGCTGGATCTTATCAAATTCCAATTTCTTCAGGGTTTCTTTATTCACTGTTTCAACTCATTTCTATATTTAAACAAAAATATCCTAAACTACACCTCTATATAAATGGCCTTTGGTCATCTTAAAGCCCTGCTTCTGCTCCAGAACTTTGCGCATTAAGGCCAGATCAGGCTTTTTGCCCTGTGACAATTGATTGATAGCCCGGCGATACACGGCGGTAGTCTCAGCTATCTCACCCGGGCTATCACGCCAGCCCTCGATGCGCAGGCTTTCACAGCCCAATGGCCATAATTGCTGCAAATCATCCAACAAACAGAGGCGCCGGGAATTAAATACATAGAAGCGGCACTGTTCATCAGTGGCTACCGGGAATTCATAGCCTTTTTCGTCCCGCAGCCAGTACCCGGCCTTCTGGCAGGCTGTGGCGCATTTCTCCTCACCTCTAGCAGCCTGAATAGGGCAGCTTTCTGACACCATAACGATCAAGTCCCCGTGCACCAACAGCTCGGCAGCACTTAAGTCCCTGAAACTCTCAAGCTGCCGCAGGTTTAGCTCCGGTGACAGGCAAACCCCTTTTACCCTGTAATTCACCAGCCAATCCAGGGTGTGCTGGTTAAAGCAATTCATACTGTAATCACAGTGGCAGTTGATCCCGTTTTGCACCGCCCAGTGCAGAGCGCCCAGGTTGCCCACCAACACAGCCGGAAACTGGTTGGGCTGCAAATCTGTCCAGGGCCACATGGCGGTGCTTTTTTGAATGCGCGGCAGGGCAGGAACCACCTCAGCCCCCCGCTGTCTTCCCCAGCGCCCCAGAGCCGCGATTTCCTCCCTTGTGGCAGTATAACCCCGCAGGCCCTGTATAGCAATATATACCCGGTCAGCACCGGCATCTATGGCCTGGCGGGCTGATTCTGCCGAGCTGACCGCCACGCTCAACAACGGCGGAGCAATACGGGCACGGCGCGGTTTGTTGCCCTGAAGGAGTTTTACCCTGTTTTGAAAACGTTCCTGATGCTCCTGGCTGTATACCGGACGATTGATGATTAAAGCCAGCAGTTGCTCCACCGCCCGGCGCCTGCTGTCATTCAGGTCGCTGAAAGGCAGGATCAAATTGCCTTCATATTCCAATTGGTACTCATCCAGTATAAAGGGGGTGCCTCCCAGCCGGCCCAGCTTTTCCAGTATAACCTCTTCCTCCAAAGGCTGTGCCTGAGCGGGAACTGCCCGAGCCCTGCCCTCGACCTCCACCCGGCGGCCGCTGTTATCCTCCAAAACCAGCTGTAGAGGCCTTCCTTCATTTATGCGGATTGTCATCTTAATCGGAATCTTAAAATCCCGCTGGCTGTGCAGGCTGGCCTGAGCCCCGGCTATCAAAGCCTCATCATGGGTCTTAAAGACCCGGTCGCCCGGCCTGGCTCGTCCCGGCATGGGTATGGTCACCTGCTGACCCCGCCCGGCCCGGGCAACACTCTGCCCGTCAAGATAAATAGCCTTGACAATGGCAGTAGGGGCTTTGCCCTGCGCTACCCATATTTCCAGACCGTCGCCCAAAGCCAGCTTATCACTCAGTTTAATGGTGATGTAGCCGTGCTCACAGCTGACCACCCGGCCTACGTATACCCCGCGGTTGTTGGGGCGGTTGATGTTCAAGGCTTTGTGCCCTGACAGCAGATAGCCTGTACCCAGGGTGCGGTTGAATATCTGCTCCAGCTTCTTGCGCTGTTCTTCATCGATCCTAGCTTCAGGGTTGGCAGCCAGCAGGTCCAAAGCCTGGCGGTAGACCGAGGTGACAACCGCCACATATTCCGGCCGCTTCATGCGCCCCTCGATCTTGAGCGAACTCACCCCGGCCTCTTTAAGCGCAGCCAGGTAGTCCACCAGGCAGAGGTCGGCCGTGCTCAACAGGTACCGGCCTAGGGCATCGACCGGCTGCTTTCTGCCATTATTGCCGGCCAGCAGCTGATAGGGCAGGCGGCAGGGCTGGGCACAGCGCCCTCTATTGCCGCTGCGTCCCCCTACCAGGCTGCTGAATAGACACTGCCCAGAGTAGCAGAAGCACAAGGCCCCATGCACGAATACCTCCAATTCCATTCCGGGCACTTGCTGGTGCATGCGCTTTATTTCCTGCAGGGACATTTCCCGGGCCAGGACTATGCGGGCTACGCCCTGTTCCTGCAGCAGCCGCGCGCCCTCACTGTTGTGCACGGTCATTTGCGTGCTGGCATGCAGGGGCAGCTCGGGAAGCAGCTCTTGCAGGCAGTTTAACAAGCCCAGATCCTGCACAATCAGGGCATCGCCCCCGCTCAAATACAGCGAATAGGCATAATCCAGGGCTGCCGGGAATTCCTGGTTGTCAATCAGGGTATTGAAAGTGATGTATATTTTTTTACCGCGCAGACGGGCATATTCAACTGCCTTCACGATCTGCTCCATACTGAAATTGGTCGCATACTGCCGGGCATTAAAATGCTGGCCGCCCATGTACACAGCATCCGCGCCATTGGCAAAGGCGGCCTGTAACGCAGCCCAGTCGCCGGCCGGGGCCAACAACTCCATATTATCCTCCTGAAACTACCGGGGTGTTGAGGTACACAGCAATGTGTACCCGCCCAACATTCATATTATCCTCCTTAAAACAGCGGGGCAGGGATTTAACGCTCCACCCGGATCAATCCGGCTGCGGGCAGTATCTCTATACCCCGCTTTTGCAGTTCATCCAGAAACAGATTCATGCCCAGCGAATCGCTGGCCATATGACCGGAGATGATCACATTGATATGGTTGTCCTTGGCCGCCTGGCGATGCTTGTCGGTCATGTGCATGCATATCACCGTGCCTATTCCGGCCTGGGCCAGTTTTTCGTAAGACTTTTCCGAGCCCCCGGTTCCCCCGGTCATTTTGATGAATACCCGCCCGGCCCGGCGTTTTTTATCCCCCACTATAATTCGCGGCCCGGCCTTCAGTCTTCGGGCGGTTTGAAATTCGGGGACCGTCAATAACAGCTCTACCACATTCTCCACGGTGCGATAGGCATTATCGGCCAGCAGCTGATTGAGATAATGGTTGACCAGATTGTCGGCCGGAGAATGCACGCACATAAACGGTATATCCAATAAGCGGGCCGCATCCACGGCGCGCTGGTGGTTCAGCGGCATCAGGGTGCGGTGCACCTCGGCAATGCGGCTTTCCATAATGCCTTCGGCTATGTTGATAGGAACGCCGGCCTGTTCCAGCATATCGGCCTGAACCTGCATCACCTGATGCAGAGCGGCCTGAGCGATTCCTTCGGGATGGTGGGCAATCACCGCATCGATCCTTCTGCCGTTCCTTTTGAGCTGATCGGCCAGCAGGATTTCCGGGGTTTCGATGTCAATCCCGGCCATGACCGCTTCTACGGTTTCATCCCCTTTGCCGTTGAGGATGCGAGTATCGCTGTAAGGATTGGATAAAGCCTCCAGGTCATAGTACTCTTTGTCGCTGCTCTTCAAGGCTTCATAAGCCCTGGCCTCCCTCTCAAGGCAGGCTTCGATTTCATCGCCGCGGGGATCATACTGCTTTCCCAAACTGACGGCCAGTTCATATATCTCTTTAAGCTTCATTTAACCACCCTTTATTTTAATCTGGCTTATCAAAAATGCCTTTCCATTATATCACAAAGCATCAGCAGGCCGCCTGTCAAGCCTTTAACGCCCGGCTTATCTCCTCCAAGCGGCCTGACAAATCCTGCAGCTGGGCTTCGAGCCGGCAGAAAGCCTGGGGCAGGGAAAACTCCGGCTCACCCTGCCAGGTGGGTTTTTTCTGTTGCCGGAAAAACTCCGAACGCGACAAGCCCACGGTGGTGGAAATTTCATTGCGCGGAGGGGGATTTATGCCTAAATCCCTTCTGGTGAGCGGCTCATCCCCGCCGCGCAGGATGACGCTGAACCCCCCGGAAGACTCCAGGACCCCTTTTTCTACCATATCCACATCGGGAATACCCTGTTTGCGCAGTTCCTGCATGAGGTCATCCACATTGAATTTCTCTTTGGCCAGATTCTCTTTGATGATGCGGCCGTTATCTATTAAAACCACCGGGCTTCCGGTAATAAGATTGGAAAACCGCTGGCTCTTCAGCCCCAGGTAGCACATCAGCCATTCCAGAAAAGCCAGGGTAGCCAGGACTCCTACCCCTTCGATGAAAGGAATGCTCTGGTCCAGGGCGATGGAAACCACGGTATGACCTACTCCGGTCATGACTACGAAATCAAAAGGCCCCAGTTCTCCCAGAGCCCGCTTGCCCAATACCCTTACCATTATCAAAGCCATAAAATACATCACCGCAGCGCGGATCGCATAACTCAACATATTGCCAACCTCCTTAAGCCCCGCATACCTTAATATTGCGCCATGCCCTGAGGCTTTATTCTCGCGGGAAAGAAGGCCGCAACCATGTTTTGAGGTGAACCAGGGGGGGTATTCATACTCTTAAGCAGCCTTTGGCTAATTCTGACGGTCTTTTATCCATGATAGCCAATAGCCGGTTTATTGATGCTCAAGCATCCGTTGTCCAATGCTGCCGGCTGTGATAGCCGATATGTAGTATATTGATGCTCAAGCAGCCTTTGAGTGATGGATGTGGAGGGCTTCATCAAGCAGCGGATCGAGGGTTTATGCATATTTATATAACCTCTGAGTCTGCCGGGGGACCTTGATTATTCATGCTTGAGCAGCCTTTTAGCCTGCCGGGAGGTCAGGATTGGAAGTAGGCCAGGATATCTTTGAGCTCCCAGGTATTGATGACATCCGCGGCCTCAACCCAGCCGCGGCGGGCATTGAAAACCCCATAGCGCAGAAGGTCCATTTCCGTGAGGTTATGGGCATCACTGTTGATGGCGATCTTGATCCCCAGTGATACCGCGCGGCGGGCCACTTGCTCATCGATATCCAGGCGGCTGGGGTGCGCATTTATCTCCAGTACCTTGCGGTTTTGGGCAGCTGCCCTCAGAATCCGCTCCAGGTCAAAATCATAGCCAGACCGTTTATTGAGCATCCTCCCGGTGAGGTGTCCTATGATATCCACATGGGGGTTCTCTATGGCCCGCAGCAAACGCCTGGTCTGATCTTCGCGATTCAGGCGGAAATAGCTGTGTATGGAAGCTATGACTATATCCAGCTGCTCCAAATCCTTATCGCTGAGATCCAGACTGCCATCCTTTAATATATCCACCTCTATGCCGCGGAGAATATGCAAACCCGGCTGCTGCCGGTTGAGCTGCTCAATCAGTTGGGTTTGCAGGTTGAGGCGTTCAGGGTTTAAGCCCCCGGTGATGGGCAGGGAGTGGCTGTGATCGGTTATGGCAATATATTTAAACCCGCACAGACGGGCCGCTTCTGCCAGTTCTGCCAGGCTGCAGGAGCCATCGCTCCAGTTGGAATGAACATGCAGGTCGCCTTTTATATCCCGTAATTCCACCAGCTGCGGCAGGCGGTTTTCGCGGGCGGCATCGATTTCGCCCCGGTCTTCGCGCAGTTCCGGGGGTATATAAGCCATGTGCAGGTGCCGGTAGAGCTGTGCTTCGCTCGCAAAAGACGCCGGGGAGGCGGTTTGCAAAGCATCCAGGATGCGAACGCGATGGGCTTTGGAACCGGTTGATGTAAAGAGGTGATAGTGAAATTCCCGGGGCCTGACCAGGATTATTTCAAAGGGTATGCCATAGGCCAGGTAACCCGCCAGGCGATCGGCCTGCTTTTCGCGCAGGTCGATGCCGGAATAATCAGCCAGGACAGCTTCCACCAGGCTTGAGTCCTGACAGCCTGCCAATATGTCAACATCACTTACCAGGGGTTTGCCCCGGCGCAGGCTGCCGACTATTTGCACCTGAACTCCCGGCAGCTGCTTATTGAGATGATGGACCAGTTTTTCCGCCAGGGGCAGGGCTAGTCCGATGGAATACTTGCCGGAAGCGGCTCGCAGAAGCTTGATGCCCTCCAATACCCGGGCTTCAGTTTTCTCTCCCAGACCGGGGATTTCTCTTAGCCTGCCGGCCCGAGCTGCAGCCTCCAGGTCGTCCAGGTTATCGATTCCCAGCCGGTTAAAGAGCTGTATCACCGTTTTCGGGCCCAGTCCGGGAACTGCCAGCATATCCAATATGCTTTCCGGTATTTTTTGCGTAAGCTCTTGATAGAAAGCTGAGGTACCTGTGGTTAGAATCTCCTCGATCTGAGCTTGAACCGTTTTGCCTACCCCGGGGATTTCCTTAAGGCGCTGCTGTTCATAGAGTTCGTGCAGATCCGATTGAAGATTGCAGATAGAGCGGGCTGCATTGCGATAGGCCCGGATCTTGAAAGGGTTTTCCTCGCTAAGCTGCAGCAAGTCGGCAATTCGTTCCAGTATACTTGCTACTTCCAGATTGGTCATGGGTTTATCCCATCCTGTTTTTGCGCTCCTCTTCCATGCTTCTTACCAGCTCATCATAATCCTCCTGCAGCTTGTTCAATTCGTCTGCCAGGTTGAGAGCGGTCAACACTGCTACCTTAGTACTGGAGAGATTGGGATTGCGCTGGAAAATCATGCGCATGCGCCTGTCCACATATGAAGCCAGCATCTGTATATACTCAGGTTCCTCTTCTCCTTTTACCACATAGTCTTCGTTAAAAATCGCTACTGTAACCTTATTAATTTGATTGTTGTTGTTCAACCGGCTCACCCCTCTTATCAGGTCAATATTTGCAGTTTATTCTCTGTAGAGGCGTTTTTTTCCTGCCCGCCTCACCTGGGTTGGGTTCCATCCCTACTCTGTTACTGTTTTATCGGCTGCAGTCTTGCGGGGCAGGGTGAAGAAAAAGGTAGCCCCACGGCCCAATTCACTCTCAACACCTAATCTGCCATTGTGATGCTCAACCAGGTGTTTGACAATGGATAACCCCAGGCCAAAACCCTCTTCGCCATCCTTGGCCCTGTCCTTTTCAACCCGGTAGAAACGTTCAAAGATGCGCTCCTTCTCATGGGGAGGAATGCCCTCACCCTGATCGCTTACCATGACCTTGACCTCATGGGGTTGGTCTTCAACCGCAATAACCACCGGGCTGTCAGGGGGACTGAACTTGATGGCGTTATCCAGGAGATTCAGCATCACATGAATGATCAGTTCTTCATCGCATTCTACCATGATGGGTTCAGCCGGTTTCTCGAATTTTACATTAATCTCCTGTTTGTGATCGCGCCGCGATATGGCAATGGATTTATCAATCACTTCAGATAGATCGAGGTTTCTCAGGTGCAGCTGCATACGCCCCGATTCAATCCTGGACAGCTCCATCAATCTGCTGATGAGGCGGTACAGGCGATCGGCCTCCTCATAAATGACCGTCGATTTTTGTTTAATGGTATCCCGGTCCATGTCTTCACAGTTCATGAGATTCCTGGCATAGCCGGTGATATTGGTTACCGGGGTGATGAGCTCATGTGATATATTGGCCACAAAATCCTTGCGTACCCGTTCCAGGCGCTTCAATTCGGTAATATCGTTAAAAATGGCCAGCGTGCCTTCCTCGCGCCCATGCAAACCGGCCTTCAGCGGCACCACATTGACCTCTAAGAGGCGATCGCCGTACCTGTGGAATTTGATTTCACGACGTACCGGCTGGTAAGTGGTGCGCACCTTGTCGATAAGCTCGATCAAGGTCTTATTCTGAATTACTTCGGAATGCTTTTTGCCCAGATCGTCGGGGCCAATACCCAGTATATTTGAGGCCACCCGGTTCACATAGGTTACCCGGCCGTACTGGCTCACCGAAAAAATTCCATTAACCGTGGTATCCAAAACCAGGGCCAGGCGGTTTTTTATCGATGATATCTCAATGAGGTTATTCTCCAGGGTTTCTGCCAATTCATTTATGGACTGCCCCAGATGATACAGCTCGTCTGAAGGCAAAAGGTGTATGCGATGACGCAGGTTGCCCTGGGCCATGTTGTCCACCCCTCTGGTGATGATCTCAATCGGTTTGGAGATCTGCGCCGCTATCCAGATATTGATGAGAATAGCTACAATACCTACTGCCACCACCGCCAGAGCCGTGTATGAAAGGAACCTGTCCATGCCGGGGTCAAAAGAACCACGCTTGATCACCATATTCAGGATTATACCCATGGCAATCATTACAGCCACAATGAGCACCAGGTAAAACAGGGTCAAACGCCGTTGAAACAGACTGGACATTACTACCCTCCTTAATCCTTGAGAGACAACCAACCCCTGCAGGTGCAGGAATTGCGATCAGTGGCACCCTCGTGTCAGGCATCCTCCCAGGGGAATGCCATATTTAGCATTATTAGTCATTGTACCATGTAGATACCGGCATGAGTAACATGCTTAACGCTGATAGCCAAACATCAAAGGACAAAATATCATGGTTGGCCTTGGCCGCGGGGCTGCCTTGCAGCCGGGTCAGGCCTAATCCTTAAACCAGCTGCCGCCGATAAACTCACGCAGTATGGAGTTGGGCGGGACGAAGTGGTCTGGTGCGGAGCGGAAGTAGCTCAAGAATTTCAACAAAGTGGTGGCCTCCACGTATTCCCGCTTATCCGGCCCGATCTCCGCCAGCAGGGGTTCAATATAGGGCTTTAATATGGCCAGCTCATATACCAGTGAAGAGTTGAACATCACATCGGCATTCTCCTGGAAAGGGAAGATGTTGCGCTCTTCGCCCCGGCGAACCGAACGCCATCTCCTCAGGGTCTGCAGGGCAGAATAGCCTCTTACCCGGTTGTCCCTTACAATGCGGCGGATCAGGCGAGAGTCGGTAGTGGGGATACGGTTGCTGTAATCGATATTCAGCTGGGTCAGGGCGCTGATATAAATCCGAAAGATCTGTTTTGAGGGCACACTGAAGATCAGCCTGTCGTTCAGGCCGTGAATGCCTTCAATTATGATCAATTCCCCTTTGGGGACCTGCAGCCTTTCAGCCCGGCTGATGCTGCGGCCGGTGAGAAAATCATAGCGCGGGATCTCCACCACTTCGCCGGCGATCAAACGGCTCAAATGCTCATTGAAGAGCTCCAGCTGCAGGGCTTCCAGGGCTTCGAAGTCATAATCCCCGCTCTCATCCCGCGGGGTCAGATCCCGATCCACAAAATAATTGTCCAGGGAGATGCTCACCGGGCGCCGCCCGTTAACCCGCAGTTGAATCATCAGGCGGTTGGCAAAGGTGGTCTTGCCTGAGGAGGAGGGACCTGCGATGGTTACCAGCCTGATTTCCGGATTGGAGCAGATCTGATCGGCGATGTCGGCAATCTTCTTCTCGTGCAGAGCCTCGTTGATCATTATCAATTCCTTCAAGCCGCCGTCGCGGATAATGGCGTTGAGAGCGGCCACATGGGGAGTACCCAGCATCATCGCCCATTCTTTGGCTTCCTGATAGATGTTGAACAGCTTGGGCAGATCGGCAAACGGGCGGATGCCGTCCGGCTTGTAGGCCTCCGGGGTCTGCAGGATCATCCCCGGGGGGTAATTGAGCAGCCGGAAAGAATCCATGGCAC
The DNA here is from genome assembly GCA_001512785.1 of Syntrophomonas sp. DTU019. GTDB lineage: Bacteria > Bacillota > Syntrophomonadia > Syntrophomonadales > Syntrophomonadaceae > DTU019. Next base: position 5,480 of record LFSQ01000105.1, on the reverse strand, counting down.
TGGTGCGTGGCAGCATGTAACCGTAAAAATACTCGTAAAAGCTGTCAAGCTCATATATATGTACTGTGTCCTTGTTACGGAATTCCAATAAACTCACTTTATCCAGCTGGCACTGCCGGGCATAAATACGCCGGGCCTCTTCACGGCTGACCACCCGTTTTATAATGGGCAGGTCGCGAACCACATATTCCCGCATACGCTTCTGAATCTGTTCGATATCCCGGTCAGTTAAGGGCTGATCCAGCAGCTCGCAATAAAGACCGTTTGACAGGGAGTGCTTGACGATCAGCTCGCTGTGCGGGAACAGCTCCCGACAGGCCTTGATGAGCATAAACACTATGCTGCGCCGGTATATCCGGGCTCCGATCTCACTGCTGGTGTCTACCAGTTCTATATCGCAATCCTTATCCAGAATGAAGCTCAAATCCTCGAGCTGGTTGTCGACGATCACCGCCGCTACCTGACGCGAAACCCGGTCCTGCAATAAGCCGACCAGATCGCCGGCAGTGCTCTGCGCGGGGATAACGTAAGGGCCCAGGCCCTTTACATTAACCTGTATATCATGGCTTTTCTGGCTGGAAATTGCCATACTAACACTCCTCTCCCTAAACAAGCCGCCTATTCCTCATTATAATACAATATGACCCGATTGTGGTCATCATCGCACTTTACCGGGCAGGGGCGGTTAAAACCCCTTGCTGATGAGCTGCGGAAAGTATGGCCAACTCTCTTTGCTGCCAGGAGAATAAAAGAAGACCGCTCCCCTGACTGTCCCCGTACAGAAAAGACTTGCTTCTTTACCGCCCGGAGAAAAAAGAGGGCCTAAAGCCCTCTTTTTCACGGTGGACGCTGTCCTGGTGAACCGTGCCTCTTTTAATTGATACAATATATTCTCGCAATGCAATTTACTTTCCTGCTGGCATTATTTTACACCTGTTATCCGGAAGCCCCGCTATCCGCTGCAGGCGGCCAGTATACCCCGTACTGATCCTTATCCGCATCATGGAAGTGCCACCATTCGTAAAAAATGCTGACAAACCCGCTCTTTACCATGGCTTTTTCCAATATCTGCGCATTTTGGGCCTGTTGCGCTGAAACGTCGCTGTAATCCCGGTCGGCTTGGGGGGTAAAATCATCAAAACCGGTGGGCATTAATATCTCCTCGCCGGAACTGTCAACCAGGGTTACATCCACAGCCACTCCCCGGGAATGATTGGAGAAACCCTTATGGGGATTTATCACATAGCGTGAATCTGGCATCGCCTGCCACAGTTTGTACTGCGCCTGCGGCGGACGGTAGGCATCCCAGACCTTTAGCGAATAACCCTGTGCCTGCAGGGCTTCCTGGGCCTTTTTGAGCTTCTCGGCCGTGCCCCGCCTTAATAAGGCCTGATCGCTGTCATAAATAGGCTGCCGGCAGATATTGTTTTCCGTAGCATAGGCCAACTCGATCTGTATGCCGGGTATAAAATCCTGCAGGTTGACCATATCTGCAGGCGAGGCGGGTTGGGTTACAGCCCGCTCTCCTGTCAAGTATCCCGGCAGATAGTATCCCAACAGCACCAGGCCTATCACCACCAGCAACGCTGCCCCTATCAAAGGTGCAGGCTTACCGGCCCGCTTTGACATATGTCGCTTCCCGAAGCCCAAAAGCCAAGCCTCCTTTATGATGGTTTTCATAGTATGGCCAACCCGGCTGAAAATAAAGCCGGGCAGTTCGTCTGGATCCGGGTGTTTGATGCATCTGGCACGCCAACCCGGTGTAGAATAAAAGCCAGGCAGCAAATAGGGCTGGGCTTGTTCTGCAAGGTCCTTATTAGGATTAGGATCAACTGAAAGCAAACCCTGGCGTAAAAAGGGGCTTTCCCCTTCAGAGGAAAAGCCCCTATATATCTAAACCAATGCTTTTATATAATTCGGCGGGTTTTTACCTGATGGTGGCCTGCAGGCGGGCTTGTACGCTATTGCGAATAGCCTCCATCTCCGCATTGACCTCGGCATCGGTCAGGGTGCGGTCATAAGACTGGAAGGTGAGGCGGAAGGCCAGGCTCTTGTACCCGGCCGGCACCTGCTCGCCTACATAAACATCGAACAAAGTGACCTTTTCCAGCAGGCCGCTGGCAGCTTCCCGAATAACCTGTACAGTCTCGGCCATGATCCGGGACTGCTCCAGAAGCAGGGCCAGGTCCCGTTCCACCGCCGGATACCTGGGAATCTCATGAGCTTCAATGCGCTGACTGCACAGGCTGTAGAGCTTATCCAGATCGATTTCCATGGCACAGGCCCGCTCTTTAATGCCATAGGCTTCCAATACTGCGGGATGCAGTTCACCAATAATCCCGATCTCCTCCCCTTTGCAGGAGATGGCTGCGGTGCGGCCGGGATGGTAGCCAGGTGCCGGTGCGGCTGCAAAGCTGTACGCGGGGCAGCCGGTTTCCTCCAAAAGGATCTCAGCCATGCCTTTCAAATAGTAATAATCCATTTCTATATCGTGTTTCATCCAATTGGTCTGACCGCGCCCGCAGACTATAGCCCCGAGTTTCAGCCTCTCGTCGGGCAATCTGCCTTCACCGGGACGAAAAACCATGCCGGTTTCAAAAAGGGAGAGGTTCATATTTCTCCTGGCCAGGTTGGTGCTGAGGGATTTCAGCAGGCCCGGCAGCAGCAGGGTGCGCATCACGCTCTGCTCCTCGGAAAGCGGGTTGGCAATCCTGACCGCCTGACGCAAGGGGCTGTCTTCAGGCAGCATTATCATATCGAAGGCGATCGGGTTGATAAAGCTGTAATTTATGACCTCATTAAAGTAACGGGCCATCACTGTGGTGACCACCTGGCGGAATTTTTGATAGGGATTGAGCCATCCGCAGCTGGCATCCTGTGACAGGCTGCTGGGGATGTTGTCATATCCGTAAAGCCTGGCCACCTCTTCGATCAAATCCGCTTCCAGGGTCAAATCCACCCGGTAACTGGGGACCTGTACCAACAGCCGGCCATCGTCCTGCTCTGCAAAAGCCAGACCCAGCCGGTTCATATAGCCCTTGATTTCCCCGGTGCCAAGGTCGGTGCCCAGGACTTGATTGACGCGCTGCGGGCGCAGCAGTATGGTAACCGGTTCAACCGGCTGCGGGTAGCAGTCGCAAATGCCGCTGACCACTTCACCGCCGGCCAAATCCTGTAACAGCTGGGCAGCCCGGTTTACTGCATAAATAACCCCGTTGATATCCAGGCCTTTTTCGAAGCGCATAGAAGACTCACTGCGCATGGCCAGTTTGCGAGCGGTTTTGCGGATGTTGGTCCCCAGGAAATTGGCCGATTCCAGCAAAACATCACGGGTATCATCATTGATCTCTGTGTTTAAACCTCCCATCACCCCGGCCAGGGCTATCGGTTTTTGCCCATCGGTGATCAACAGCATTTCGCTGTCCAGTTGCCTTTCCACCTCGTCCAAAGTGGTCAGGGTTTCACCGTCTTTAGCCCGCCGCACCACTATGCGGGGATTTTGCCCCAAAAGCCTGTAATCAAAGGCGTGCAGGGGCTGATTGGTCTCCAGCATAACATAGTTGGTGACATCGACGATGTTGTTGATGGGGCGGATACCCGAATTGATGAGGGCCTGCTGCATCCAGTCGGGCGAAGGCCCAATTACACAGTTTTTTACCACCCGGGCGGTGTAGCGCGGGCATAAATCCGGGTCCTCAATCTCCACCTGGATATAATCCTCTATGTTCTCGGCATTTTCCCGCAAAACAACCTCCGGCATCCTGACCGGCCGGCCGTTTAAGGCTGAAACCTCGCGGGCCAGGTTGATCATGCCCAGGCAGTCGCCCCGGTTGGGGGTCAGGTCCAAATCCATGATTATATCGCCGTTTTTCTCTTCCAGGCCTTCCACCAGGATTCCTGCCATGGAGAGACGATGGGCAATAACCTCAGGTGTCTCCTCAACATCCACATATTGCTTGAGCCAATTCAATGATACTCCCATCCTGTCACCTCCTAAAACTGCCGCAGAAACCTGTAGTCATTGTCGAAGAACAAACGCAGGTCATTGATGCCGTACTTGAGCATGGCGATGCGCTCTACCCCCATGCCGAAAGCAAAGCCGGTAACCTGCTCGGGGTCATAGCCCCCGTAGCGCAGCACATTGGGATGCACCATGCCTGAGCCCAGGATCTCCAGCCATCCTGTGTGCGAGCATACCCGGCAGCCGGAGCCGCCGCACATCACACAGGAGATGTCCATCTCCGCACTCGGTTCAGTAAACGGGAAGAAGCTGGGACGGAAGCGCACTCGCACATTGTAGCCGAACATCTCCTGGGCGAACAGCATCAGGGTTCCCTTGAGATCGGCAAAGGTGATGTGCCTGTCTATCAACAGGCCTTCCACCTGCTGGAACATAGGCGAATGGGTGGCATCATCGTCCCTGCGGTAGACCTTGCCGGGCACCACGATTTTGACCGGCAGCCGCGGGGCCATCTTTTCCATGGTACGCACCTGCACCGGAGAGGTATGGGTTCGCAACAAGACATCTTCATCTATATAGAAAGAATCCTGCATATCCCTGGCAGAATGGTCTTTGGGGATATTCAAGGCTTCAAAGTTGTAATAATCCAGTTCGACTTCAGGCCCTTCGGCCACACTAAACCCCATCCCGGTAAAAATCTGCAGGATCTCTTCGTTGATGCGGGTGAGCGGGTGCTTGCTGCCCCTGGGCAAAGGCACCCCGGGAAGGGTAACATCAATAGTCTCCTCTTTAAGCCTTTTCTCCAGTTGGGATTGCTGCAGCTCTTCGGCTCGTTCCTGTATAAGCCCCTCTAACTGGGCTTTAATCTCATTGGCCCGCTTGCCCACCCGGGCGCGCTCTTCAGCCTGCAGATCTTTTAAGCCCCGCAATAAAAGGGTTATTTCCCCTTTACGGCCCAGCATCTTGACCCTGAGCTGGTTCAAGTCTTCCAGGTCTTCTGCCGCACCCAGTCTTGTCTTGGCGTTTTGAAACAGCTGTTCCAATCTTGCCAGCATAAACCGTATCGCCTCCTCCAGAAAATAAAAATGCTCGTCCTCAAGGGACGAAAGCACAGTTCCGCGGTACCACCCAAATTAGCCGGGCAAGCGCCCGACTCACTTATGCTGCCGGTAACGGGGCACCCCGGTTAAGCCTACTCCATTTTCAGCCCACAACTCCCAGGTGAATTCACATGCCTTTACCCTCGGCCCGGCTCTCAATCGCTGACCAAACCTCCCTGTCGGGTATACAACATGCTACTGGTCCTGTTCCTCGTCAATCATTTATAGGGTTATTATTGGGTTACCATCATCTTATACAAGAGGTAATATATAATGCAACCTGACACCTCAAAAAGGCGCCACAAATAGTCAGCTTGCGTCATAACTAACCCTTCCACCCCTCTTTGTTAAAGCTAGGGCCCAACTAGGGCTATTATATCATACCGCCCCGGGTTAGACAAAGGGCTCCCCTCAATCCG
>LFSQ01000005.1 GCA_001512785.1 Syntrophomonas sp. DTU019 | reverse complement strand
CAGGGACGGGCTTTGTTCCTTATTTGACACCCGGTTAAGGCTGTTGTATAATACGCATTGGCAGGGCAACCAAGCCCTGATGATAACCACAACCTGTCGGAGTGGTGGAACGGGCAGACACGTACGTTTGAGGGGCGTATGCTGAGAGGCGTGAGGGTTCAAGTCCCTCCTCCGACACCATAATACCGTAATATTGGGCTTTGTGAGTTCTACTAGATATAGGAATACGCAAGGCCTTTTTTCATGGGACGTACGCAACGGAAACGGACAAAAAGCGGTGCTTTATATACTGGAAAAGGGAATGTAAACTACCCCCAGAGACAATAAACCACGGAATAAGGAGTTATAAGCACAACAAGCCTAGTTAGTTTATGGCCATAGTCATCGCTAAGCGACGCACTCTTTTCCCTGATAAGTCTTCTAATATAGGATAAGGTCTTTTTAGACGAAATGAGTCTAGGTAAGAGAGCATCGTCTGAATCCATTTGAATAACACTTTTGGGACTATATAAAAAGCCGATACCCGTCTTAAAGCCTATCGAATAGTCACAATTACTGCAATTTATCCGATAACCGCTACCCATAGTAAGTACCTGTTTTTTGCAAGAACAATTTCCCTGTTTTTGCAAAGTAGTTTTTGCAGCGCTCCCGACAAGGAGTTTTACGCGTCGTAACCCCTCATCAGTGAGTCTTTA
>LFSQ01000139.1 GCA_001512785.1 Syntrophomonas sp. DTU019 | reverse complement strand
AGAGGCTGCTTTAACTCGCTTTCCGCTAGGGTGCGTATCTGCTCAAAAGGCACCTCGGCCACTTCATCCTGCAGGCCGGCCAGTTCTCGAATTGATGCCTGTGGCAGAATATCAACCCGGGTGCTGAAGAATTGCCCCAGTTTTATCAATAATCCTCCCAATTGGACTGCAGTCACCCTGAAATAACGGGCCTGAGATACATACAAAAGCCGCCTTTGCTCTTCCACCCAGTCCCTGCTGCGGCCAATTTTCTTAAAGCGCAGCGAATAGAAGGACCAAAAGATGTCGATAAACATTTTTACCACGGTGTAAGAACGCCTGATTCCTGCCCAAAATGAAGTTTTCATGTGCAAATGATTCACCTTTAAAAATTACTTTATCAGGATACACCAACAACATGATAGGTTATCTGCAGTTTACCATAATTATCCGCAAACCGGACTGAAGTTAATCATCACACTGTCAAAGCAGACCCCAAATTGGCACAAAAAGCCTTTTGTCATATGAATAAATACTTGTTTATTCTATAGGAGACTCCCGCTTAATTCCCCAATATTATAACAATTTAGGTAAACATTTGTTTATCGACATCATCTGTGCCGGCTCAACGAGCTGACCCGGGCACTTCGTTGCTTTTGCTCCAATTTGCATATACTAATCAAAACTTAAACTGAAGAGGGGGATTGTTTCTGTGCGCATAAGTGATCCTAATAAACTGGCAGGGAGAATACTGAAGGTCAAACCAGGCCGGGACATGGCTGAGGTGCAGATCGATATCGGGGATCAATTAGTGACTGCCACCATTACCGCCAGTGCCGCCAAAGATATGAATCTTAAAAAAGGCGATGAGGTTTTCGCCATGTTTGATTCCACTTCAGTAACCGTCATCCGCGATAAGCCATAGGCTGGCCTGTGGCTGATGCAATGCCCCAGGGGTCTGATTGTTCTAACTCGGGTGGATATCCCCGGGGTGAGATCCACCAGTATTGTTATGAGCATTGCAAGGGGGTTTCCATTAGGACGGATATTCCCATGGAGGATATCCTCCAGCAAGGTTATATGCATTGCGGTGGTGTTCTGCCCTGCCTGCTTCTTATTCCCGGCAGCAAACACCACTGCAATTACCCGGCCTGATTTGTAAATGAATGTACAGCGGTTCTCTTCGCAAGCCACATTGACATTGCGAAATGTATAGGTGAGGCCCCTTTATACCAATCGCCTGATTATGTCTTCCTCATCGCCGTACACAAAGTCGATAATGGGCACCTGAATCATGGTATAGGCCCCGGGGCTCTGTTTCAGTGTGGCCCGGGCCGATGCCACCATGATCTGTGCGGTCAGTGCTGGATTATTGATGCGCATCTCCAGCTTCAGCAACTGGTTGTGAGTCAGGCCTGAGACCCCTTTACGTTCCATCTGCACCCCATGTCCCATATCGATAAGCTGCTCGACATCTTCAACCTGGAACACATGAGTTTCGTCCTTAACGAAATAAGGATCATTCTTGACGGCCTGTTCAATGGCCTTGAAATCCTGCTGGCCTGCGGTCTGTACATAGACCAGGCGCCGGTGTATGCCTGTTCCCAGCGGTATGGTCATCGACAGGGCGTTTTCTACCCCGGGAAGCGCTTTTACTGCTACTGAATGCCCCATGCTCATTCCCGGTCCAAAATTGGTGTAGGTAATTCCTCGCGGGGCCATAAACTCAAACATACAGCGCACCATAGAATCAGTCCCCGGATCCCAGCCTGCCGAGACTATAGCTACCGTTCCGCTGGCTTTGGCAACCGCATCCAGTTCGCGGCGCAGCCCGGCCAGTTGACCGTGAATATCATAGCTGTCCACAGTATTAATGCCCATCTGCAGAATATTTTTGGCATATTGCGGTACCAACCTGGTGGGAGTGCACAGCAATGCCACCTTCACCTCATCAAGCTTGGATATATCATCTACCACTGGTATGCCTGCCAGCTCAGGCGGTGCCGGCTCATTTAATGACGAGGCCCTGCGCACCACCCCGGCCAATTCCATATCAGGCGCTGACCGCAAGGCGTCCACAGCAAAGCGGCCTATATTTCCATATCCGACAATGGCTACACGGATATTGCTCTTCATAACATCCCTCCATGCGTCTTATCCATTCCAAAAAAAAATATAATATTCAATAAATATAGACTAAACCAACAGTGCTCATAGTCAAGGGTCTGACGTAAAAAACACTGTATACATCCAGCCGGCCTGGCCACTGCTTTCCCGCTGGCAGTTACTGGTTATAACGCAGGTAAATGAAGCTATAACCAAAATAGGCCTGTGCTTGCTCGCTGTCAGTGACGGCTCAGGTTTCCCGGGTCTATCTCCGTGACTCTTGACGCCGGCCGGTTCTTGTCAGAGTATACGAACAGCAACAGCCTGGGGTGCGGAAAAGCCCCATGACTTTGCGGCAGGTGCGTAAACCTCTCCATTATCACCCGCTTTTTTATTTCGCGGGCCGACTGCCCTTTTAGTTCAGGCAGGTATTGGTCAATAAAACCGTTTTGCTTCAGCATCATGTGCAGGATTTCGGAGCATTCAGGGTCACTGTTAAATCCTTCCGGCAGGGCAAAAGTCAGACGCCCTTTCAGCAGATCATATTTTAGTAAATCATGATATTTTTGCTTCGCCTGCGGATGCTGCCGCTCTAAAAAGCGTTTTAGTATGCTGTAGCGATCAAAAACAGCGGTGCCGATCCCATAATAGCCCTCTTCATACCAGTACTCCCCCAGCCTTTCCCAAAAACTAAAGGCATCGCCGTTATAATGGCAGGTGATTATCTCCTCCAGGGTGGCTTCAGCCAGGCCTGCATTATAATATTTTTCGACCACATCCTCAATGTGATGCAACCGGACCAATTCTTCATAGCTTATCCAGCCGTTTGATAAAACCTCATAAGGAGGGTGGCTCTGAAACTGGTACTGCCCGCTTTCCGCCTCCAGGCGTATCCTGGTTCCGGGCAGCAGCTTCAAAAAACCCAGCTGCAGGTGATGCGGCTTGGTAGCATAGACCTGATTAAACGAGTTCTTGAAGGTGGAGTAGTCTTCTTCCGGCAGTCCGGCGATCAAATCCAGGTGCAGGTGGATGTTGGCCGCCTGGCGAAGGCGGCGGATATTGGCGGAGATTTTCTCCCAATCCCCTTTCCGGTTTATCGCCTTAAGGGTCTTATCATGAGTGGACTGCACCCCGATTTCAAAAGCAAAACGGTTTTGGGGGAGCCTCTCTAAAAAATCCAAAAAAGCTGGATTCAGCAGTTGTGGTTCAATTTCCATATGAAAGCGGGTTTGTCCGGGCAGTCCGGCTAAAAACTCCATGATCTCCCGGGCACGCTTCTGATCACAGTTGAAGGAGCGATCAACAAACTTGATCTCCAGCGGTTTAAGGGCATTCAAACGCTGCAAATCGGCCTTTACCCTCTCAAGCGACATGAAACGCACCCCGCTTTGCAGTGAAGAAACGCAGTAGCTGCAGTTGAACGGGCAGCCGCGCGAGCTTTCATAGTAGAGGATCTGGCCCGGCCTTTGACTGATGCCTTCATAAGGATAAGGCAGCTCATCCATGGCAAGGGTAGGCGCCAATGAGTTCTGTGCGACTACCTGTCCGCTCCTGAAAGCGACTCCGGGCAGGTTAGGATTGCTCCGGCCTTCCTCAATAGCGGTCAATAACCCCGGCCATACGGCTTCCCCTTCCCCACAGACCACGTAGTCAATACCGGGATTATCACTCAGTATTTGCGCAGCGCAAAAGCTGACTTCCGGGCCGCCCAATACCAGCGGGCAGCGGGGGTTTATTTTTTTGATATCAGCGCAGAGCTTCAACACCATTTCAATGTTCCAGATATAACAGGAAAAAGCCACAACATCGGGCCGATGCTGCAGCAGTTCGGAAAGGATGTAGCCGATCGGTTCGTTGATGCTGAACTCGCAGATTTCAGTATCAAAACCGGCTGAACGGCCGATTTGGTGTAAATACAGGATGGCCAAATTGGAATGAATGTATTTGGCGTTGATTGCACACAACAAAACCTGCATGATGTTTAACTCCCAGGAGATTTCGAGGCCATGGCTTGTTTTCGATTACCCTTCGGCTGGGATTACTCCTCACCTACCAGCTTTACCTCGGGGTGCAGCTCGACGCCCAGCTTGCTCCGGGCGGTTTCCTGTATATATTGAATCAGATTCATCACATCAGCAGCACTGGCATTGTCTGTGTTTACTATAAAGCCGGCGTGTTTGGTCGACACCTGCGCGCCGCCGATCTGGAAGCCTTTAAGCCCCAGTTGTTCGAGAAGCGGACCCACAAACAGACCCTTCGGCCTCTTAAATGTACTGCCGGCACTGGGCATATCAAGCGGCTGCTTATCCCTGCGGCGCCGGGCATATTCCGCCATGGTGGCAAAAATGGCCTCCGGGTCGCCCGGTTCGAGTTTTAATTGGGCCGATAGCACGATGTATCCCCCGGCCTGAAAAATACTGCTGCGATACCCCAGCTGCAGTTGTTCTGCACTGAAGTCATAACGCACCCCGGAAAGATCCACCGCACTTACCGAGATAATCACATCCTTCATTTCCCCGTCGTATGCTCCGGCATTCATGACCACCGCACCGCCCAGACTGCCCGGTATGCCTTCGGCAAACTCCAGTCCGCTTAATCCCTCACGTGCTACCATACGGCAGAGGTCCGCCATCTTTACCCCGGCTTCAGCATATACCTGTTGCCCCTGAATGCATACCGTTTTTAGGCCTTCACCCAATTTCATGACCATACCGCGTATACCTTTGTCGCGCACCAGAATGTTGCTGCCCAGGCCAAACACGAATAAAGGCAGATCGCGCTGATGGCAGTAGCGCAGGACATTGATAATCTCCTCCACTGTGGTGGGGATGACCATAATATCGGCCGGTCCCCCGATTTGAAAAGTGGTGTGCTGTGCCATGGGTTCATCAAACTTAACCCTATCAGCCGGTATAATATCGTAAATATCCTGATACATTTTGATTCCCTTCATAATATAATACCAGTCTCTGTGGGGCTGGCAGTTTTTATTATTTTATTGGTTACTTGAGCTGTTTATGCTTTGCCCCGCCTGCCGTACCGCGATGCGCGGTGCCTGCGGCATGAGCAGTATCGACATCTTATGGCCATGCTTTTGTCTGGCCAAATCCAGGGCTAAAGCTATATCGCGACAGGGGGTGACAAACATTGCCTTAACCAGTTCTTCGGGCAAGCTGCTTACCATGAGTATATCCGCCTTATCCAGTATGCGGCAGATGGCAAAGGCCTTATGACCCCCCAGTTCAAACGCTTCATAAAAGCGTTTTTCTATGTCTTTGGGGCAATGCGCGCTCTTAATCCATTCGGCAAAGGTTTCTTCCCCCAGGCCTTCCCGGCACTCTGCCACCCAGATAATGGTGCCTCCCGGCTTGACTGCTTGAACAGCCGCATCCAGGGCCTTTTGTGCCTGGTAGGCATTGATATCTTTGGGAAACCCGCCGCAGGACGCGATTACTACGTCCGCGGGTTGGTCAATATAAACCACATTTCTGCCCTCCGCATATTTTACGGCTTCCATCCAGGCCAGATAGAAATCCCCGGCAGCCGCGTAAACAATCTCATCTTTGCCGGCGGTGACCACATTGAGGATGAAGTCCAACCCGGTCATGCGGGCAGCCTCCAGCATCAGGTCATTGACGGGATTGTCACTATAATTGCCCAGGCAGGCCTTGGGGTTATCCATCATACGGTGATTGGCCTCAATCAGGCTGCGGGAGGCTACTCCGGGGAGGATCGATTTGCGCCCCCCTGACCAGCCGGCAAAATAATGCAGTTCCACCACCCCGGTGGCCACCAGTAAGTCGGCCTCAGCTACCTCGCGGTTTATCACCAGTTCCCAGCCGTTGGACAGGCGTCCCAGGCTGATCAGGTTGTCATCACAATTGTGATTGATTACCTGATAGCGGGCGCAGATTTCAGGCCCGAATATCTGCCGGTTTTCTTCCAGGGTATGAGGTCGGTGAATACCCAGGGCAATAACCAGTTTGATATGCTCGGGGGTAATCCCTTCAGCTTCGATGGCCTCCAACAGCGGGGGCAGCATCCAGTGGTAAGGGGTCGGTCTGGTTATGTCGTTTACAATAATAACCGCGCTCCGGGCTTTTTTACGCCGGATGAGTTCCCCTATGGTGGGACTGCCTGCAGGATGGCTCAAGGCCTGGTTGATTATGATATGGTTGTCCTGAGGGTTCGGCTTTTTCAGCGGCCTGCGGTCAGGTTCCAGGACAGCGGACAGGTTTGAGTCCGGAATATCCACTACCAGCCAATCCTTCCCATATGCCAGGCGGTACTGCACAACACTCACCATCCCTTAAAAAGCCCGGGCTGTGTCAAACTGCCGGTACAGCCGTTATTTATAGGTATTAGTTTATGCTTCTAAAGCAGGAAAATCAAGTAAAGCTCAATATCATGATCTTTTATATGCCCCGCCAATTGCGCAGGGTCGGGCATGTCTTTTTGAGCTTGGCGAAGCTAAAAATTGACCCTTAAAGTTTACCCTTTATGTTATAATAGGCTGGAAATTCGGTATCAGGTGATGCCGCTTTAGGAGGACACATATGAATAACCTCGATATCAAGAAAGAGCTGGTTAAAATGCTGGGTCAGGATAAAGTGCTCACCAATGACCTGGATTTGATGTATTATTCATACGATAGTTCCTTTTTGACCAAATTGCAGCCGGTAACGCCCACAGCGGTGGTCCTGCCTGCATCGACGGCAGAGGTGCAAAAGGTGGTGCGTTTTGCATATGAGCATAATATCAACATTATCCCGCGCGGGGCCGGTACTGGCGAAACCGGGGGCTGTATAGCCGTCGAAGGCGGCATTGTATTCGATCTTTCCCGCTGGCGGGAAATTGTGGAGATTGATGTGAACAATATGCAGGTGGTGGTCCGTCCGGGGGTCATACATGCCGACCTGAATGACGAGCTGGCCAAGTACAATATGTTCTTTCCCCCTGATCCGGGCAGCAGCAAGATGTGCACCATAGGCGGGATGGTAGCCAACAACGCTTCAGGCCTGCGGGCGGTCAAGTACTGGACTACCGAACCGTATGTGCTGGGATTGGAAGTGGTTACCCCTACCGGCGACGTGATAATAACCGGCGGCCAGCAGGCCCGCTGCATCAAAAACGTCTCCGGCCTAAACCTTACTAAATTAATGGTCGGTTCTGAAGGGGTTTTGGGGATTATCACCCAGATTCGCCTGCGCTGTTTTCCCCGTCCCAAAGCGCGGGGCATTGCCATGGCGGTATTTGACCATTTAGATGATGCCCCGGCCACCGTACTGGAGGTATATCAGGCCGGGGTACTGCCTTCGGGAATAGAGATACTCGACGCTTCGGCCATTAAAGCCGTCAATGATTTTAAACCGGATATTAAACTGCCTGATGCCGAAGCCATTCTGTTGTTTGAAGTGGACGGCAATCCACCCGGGGTCGAATACGACGGCCAGGTAATAAAGGAAGTGGCCGAGCGCCGGGCGCGCCAGGTGGAATGGTCGACTGACAAAAAGCGCATGGCTGAACTGTGGGAAGGCCGCAGCATCACGGCTGCAGCCGCAGCCCGGGTAAGGGCTGACGGCAGCCGCATTTTCGCCGGTGAAGACATCAGCGTGCCTATTTCCAAAGTGGCCGAGGCCCTGCGGGCCATCCGCGCCCTGGGCGACAAATACGGCATACAGGTGGTCAATTACGGGCACATAGGAGATGGCAACGTGCATTGTGCCCCGGTAATCAATCCGGAAAACCCGGAAGAGGTCGAAAAGGTAGAAAAACTGGTGGATGAAATCCATCGGCTGGCTATAGATATGAACGGCTCCACCACTGGCGAGCACGGGGTTGGCGTGGCCCGGCGGGGCTATGCAGTGCTCGAACACGGTCCGGCGGTTGAATATATGAAAAAGGTAAAAGCAGCCTTCGACCCCAAAGGCATCATGAATCCTGGCAAGCTGTTCTAAGCCAGGACCAGTCTAGAAGGAAGGTTTATCATGGAATTCAGAGAACTGCCGCCAGTAAAAGAACAGCTTATGAAATGCGTGCGCTGCGGCAAATGCCGGGAACTGTGTCCGGTTTTTGCTGAGATCGGCATAGAATCGGCTGCCCCGCGCGGGCATGTGTTTATGGTTCAGATGCTTCGTGACGGCAAGGTAGAGCCCAGCCCGGAGGTCTATGAAAGGCTGGGGCAATGCCTGATGTGTGAGACCTGTTCGGCCAACTGCCCCTCGGGCATCGCCGTACATGAGCTCAATGCCGCCGCACGGGCCTATTTGAGCGAGAAAAACCCCAGTCGGGGCAAAGACTTGATATTCGAGCACTTCTGGACCAAACCGGAAATGATGAAGCATTCCATCAAACTGGCCAGTCTGGCCCAGCGGCTGGGGCTGCAAAAGCTGGCCCGTAACGTCGGTTTGACCCGGCTGTTGCCGGGAGACTTGAAGGACGCAGAGAAAATACTGGACAATATCCCGCTCCGTTCGGCCCGCAGCCAGCTGCCGGGATACACCCCGGCTGTAGGTACCAGCAAATACCGGGTCGGATACTTCCTGGGCTGTGGCACCGATTTTCTCAATCCTGAAATCGCTCAGGCCACAGTGGAGGTATTGAGCCGCAACGGCTGCGAGGTTGTCATTCCGCAAGGGCTTAAATGCTGCGGCCTGCCGCATATGGCCAATGGCAAGCTGGATGTGACCCGGCAGCTCACCGTGCACAATATTAAATTATTTGACAGCCTCAATGTGGATTATATAATCACTGACTGCGGCTCCTGTTCGGCCACTCTGTCGCAGAAGAACCTCGAGTTCGTATTGGCCGGCACCCCTCATCAGGCTGAGGGGCAGGCATTTGCCGCCAAAGTCATGGATCTCACTGTGTTCCTGATCGATGTGCTGGATATTCAGATGGACTTTGAAACCGACCAAAAATGGCGGGTCACCTACCACGACCCCTGTCACCTGGTCAATGCGCAGGGGATCACCGAACAGCCTCGTGAATTGCTGCGTCGCATTCCCGGGGTGGAGTTGGTGGAAATGCCCCATGCTGCCAGCTGCTGCGGCGGATCCGGGACTTATTCGGTCACCCACCATCAGGTATCCATGCAGATCCTGGATAAAAAGATGGCCAATGCTATATCTACCGGGGCCGAGATTATAGCCACCTGCTGCCCCAGCTGCATCATGCAGCTCAGCTTCGGCTGCAAGCGCAACGACTGGGATGCTGAGGTTGTGCACCCGGTGGTATTGCTGCAGCGGGCTTATAAAAAGGCTCTGACTACTGCATAGTCTGGACCAGAATTTCGGCCTGGTTGTTGATTCAACCAGGTTTTTTCATTATGGCAAAATTAGGATATAATTTATTGTAGTCGGGAACTGGCTTTAGAGCTATTTGTGTACCCTTGGCTGCTTGAATGGTCGCATAAGGAATGTTTTATTTTTCGCAAGCGAGCTGGAATTGGCTTGTGATTGTTAAAGAATAATCTTTTAGTTGGAGTGCTGTCAGTTGAGCCAGAGACGAATCAAACATATGTTTAAACAGTTGCGCGATGCCAGTCTGAAGTATAAACTGATCGAGGATGGAGATCGTATCCTGGCCGGAATATCTGGAGGCAAAGACAGTCTGACCATGCTCTACCTCCTCACCCTGGTGCAGAAATACACCCCGGTGAGTTTTACTCTCTATCCGGTCATGCTCGATATGGGCTGGGGTGAAGACCACCAGGCGATTGCCGATTATTGCGAATCACTGGGCCTGAAATTGCGGGTTGAATATACTCATATAGGCCGCATCGTTTTTGAACACCGCCGGGAGAAAAACCCCTGCTCACTGTGCTCCAATCTGCGCCACGGGGCTTTAAACCGCATCGCCAAAAGCCTTGGCTGCAATAAGGTCGCACTCGGCCATCACATGGATGATGCGGTTCATACTTTTTTCCTATCCATGCTTTTTGAGGGGCGCTTCCACGTTTTCAAACCCAGGACCTACCTGGATCGCAGCGATATTACCCTTATACGCCCCATGGTCTATATTTCGGAAGAGGATATTGCCAAATGCGCAGCCTCGCTTAAACTGCCGGCAAGGGTCTCAGCCTGCCCGGCCAGCGGGCAGACCAAGCGGGACGAAGTCAAACAGCTGTTGGACTTGATTGAGCAGCAGTTTCCCGGAGCCAGACAGCGCTTTTTGGCCAGTTTGGAAAATGCCGCCCCCGATACCTTTTGGTCATCTACGCCCAATAACAATTGACAGCGTTTTATTTTCCTCGATTTGAGCCAAAATCAATGCGAACATGTGTTTTTACCTGATCGGTTATGCTATAATGTTGACAAAAATGATGGG
The DNA here is from genome assembly GCA_001512785.1 of Syntrophomonas sp. DTU019. GTDB lineage: Bacteria > Bacillota > Syntrophomonadia > Syntrophomonadales > Syntrophomonadaceae > DTU019. Next base: position 5,057 of record LFSQ01000139.1, on the reverse strand, counting down.
GGGATTTCCGATGCCCAGAGGTTTAACACCGCGCCAGGAGCAGATTTTGAATTTTATAAAAAAGCAGATCAAGGATACGGGATATCCCCCTTCGGTCCGTGAAATAGGCCAGGCGGTCGGTTTAAAGTCCAGTTCCACAGTGCATGCCCATCTGGTGCAGTTGGAAGAGAAAGGCTACCTGCGCAAAGACCCCACCAAACCGCGCGCCATTATCCCGGTACCCACACAGGAAGAACAGAGCCTGGCTGAGATCGTATCCCTGCCCCTGATCGGCCATGTAGCGGCCGGGGTGCCGATACTGGCAGAGCAGAACATAGATGCATTTATACCCGTGCCCGCGGAACTGATCGGCGGCGGCAACCATTTCATACTGAAAGTAAAAGGCGACAGCATGATCGATGCCGGAATATTAGATGGGGATTATTTGATCGTTCGCCAGCAAGCCGATGCCAATAACGGCGAAATCGTTGTGGCCATCGTAGAGGATGAAGCCACTGTAAAAAGGCTCTTTAAACACGATGGTTATGTTGAGCTGCGCCCGGAAAACCAGGCCATGCAGCCCATCATCGTTCCTCACGCCGTAATCGCCGGCAAGGTCGCCGGTCTACTGCGCCGCATGTAGGTGACAGTTGGGGACGGTCCTTTGGGTGACAGTTGGGGACGGTCCTTTTTTGTCAACTTTTTACAAAGTTGACAAAAAAGGACCGTCCCCAACTGTCACCCAATTGTCACCGCCTAAAATTTCTCCAGATACTCATCGATCTCCCATTGATAAACGCGCGAACTGTAGTTTTCCCATTCTTTGATCTTGGCATAGCAGAAGCGCGAGTGAATATGTTGCCCGAGGGCTTGCTGAATGACTTCGTCGCGGTTCAGCTCAGATATGGCTTCATAGAGGTTTTCCGGCAGTGATTCAATGTTGTTCAATTTTCGATCCGCCAGGTTCATCTCATAAATGTTTCGGTCAACCGGCGGCAATGGCTTTTCGCGATTTTTTATCCCTTCCAGCCCGGCCTTTAATATCACCGCCAGTCCCAAATAGGGATTGCAGGTGGGATCAGGACTGCGCACCTCGATGCGGGTGCCGATCCCCCGCCGGGCCGGGACGCGGATCAAAGGACTGCGGTTGCGATGTGACCAGGCGATATATATCGGGGCCTCATAGCCTGGCACCAGCCTTTTGTATGAATTCACCGTAGGGTTGGTGATGGCGGTAATAGCCCGGGCGTGCTTCATTACCCCGGCGATGAAATACCGGCAGGTATCGCTCAATCCTTCCGGATCATCGGCATCGTAAAAAGCGTTTTCCCCGTTTTTAAAGAGCGAGATGTGCAGGTGCATCCCTGACCCGGCCACACCGAAAAGCGGTTTGGGCATGAATGTGGCATGCAGGCCATGCTGTTGGGCAACCGTGCGCACCACTATACGGAAAGTCATAATATTATCTGCGGTTTTTGAAGCATCCTGATACTTGAAATCAATTTCATGTTGGCCGGGAGCCACTTCATGGTGGGCCGCTTCGATCTCAAAGCCGAGCTTCTGCAGGGTTTCAACCATGTCCCGGCGGGCGTTTTCCCCCTTGTCCACCGGGGGCAGATCAAAATACCCGGCTTTGTCGTTGGTTTTTAGCGTCGGACTGCCATCCTCATCGACATGAAACATAAAAAACTCCGGTTCCGGCCCCACATACATGGTATAGCCCATTTGAGCCGCTTCCTCAAGCATTTTCTTTAAAGCGTAGCGCGGCGAACCGGTAAAAGGCTGGTTGTCAGAGTCGTTAATATCACAGATTATACGCGCTGTTTTGGAATTGGAGCCCGGGTTTGTCCAGGGCAAGACCAGAAAAGTCTCGGGATCAGGTATAAGGTACATGTCGGATTCTTCTATGCGCACAAAGCCCTCAATAGATGAGCCGTCAAACATCAATTCGCCATCCAGGGCTTTCTCCAGTTGATCGTCGGTAATGGAGATGCTTTTCATAACCCCGAGTATATCGGTGAACTGCAGGCGTATAAACCTGACATTCTGCTCGGCCACAATTTTTAAGATGGTATTCTTGTCCATAACCAGCCTCCTGATTTATTAAAAGTGTTGGCACATCATAACCTGTTTAAAGCGATTACCAGTCCACCGCCAGTTTATATAACCCTCATCAAAAAGGTTACTACCATTATCAATCCCAATAAAAGATTGAAAAACATCCCCGAGAACAGCCCGACAACAGTGCCAAAGCCGGCTTTCACAGCCTTGTTGAGGTCGTTTGCGCTGAGGTATTCGCCCAGCATGGCCCCAATCCATGGCCCTATCAACAATCCCAACGGGGGAAGAATGAACAGCCCAGCAAAAGTACCGATAAATGCGCCCCATACCCCGGCCCGGCTTGAGCCCGAATATTTGGCTCCCAGGGTAGTCGACAGGTAGTCGACCAGTACAGACAATAAAGTTATGCCTCCCATCATGGCGATATAGGTTACGTTTATTACCTCAAAGCCTTCATACCAACCATAAGCCACAATAACCCCCAGGATCAAAGGTATGCCTGGAATCATGGGAATAAAAATCCCAAGCAACCCGGCCAGCATGAAAAGCACCGCCAGAACCAGCACCAGGCTTTCAGTCACCACCAACCACCTCCCCAAAAGAACTAAACTTGCAGGCCCAGTGTACGGATGAGCTGAGCCGCCAGATAACGACAGTGTTCATAGGTTAAGCCGCCCTGCAGGTAGGCACAGTAAGGCTCTCTGGCCGGGGCATCGCATGACAGTTCAATCGAAGCCCCCTGCACGAAAGTGCCCGCGGCCATAATCACCGGAACATCATAACCCGGCAAGCGGGCAAACTCCAGGCGTACATCGCTGTCTACAGGGGAACAATTCTGCACCACCTGACAGAAGCGCTGCAGCTCTTCTATAGTATTGAAACAGAGGGATTGTATGATATCAGCCCTAAACTCATTCCACCTGGGCTCTACCCGGTATCCTGCCTGTTCAAACAGAGCCGCTATTAAAACCGCCCCTTTTAAGGCCTGCAATACTGTATGGGGAGCCATAAACAGGCCCTGGAAAAACCAGCGTTTATCTACCAGACTGGAGCCCAATTGTTTGCCCAGTCCGGGCGCGGTGAGATGGTAGGCGATGGTCTCTATAAGCCCGGCCTGACCGGCAATATAGCCACCGTTGGGGGCCAGTCCCCCACCGGGGTTTTTGATTAAGGACCCGGCTACCAGATCTGCCCCAACCCGGCAGGGTTCCTGTGGCTCGACGAATTCCCCGTAACAGTTGTCCACCAGCACAATACAGTCCGGCTTTTGCTGCTTGACCAGTTTGATCAGGCCTTTGATGCTCTCTATAGGTATGGCCGGGCGCAGGCTGTAGCCGCGTGAACGCTGGATCAATACCATTTTGGTATTGTTATCGACTGCCTCTGCAATGGCCTTTACATCGGGAAGCCCGGCCTGGTCGAGCGGGATCTCTTTGTAGAGAACGCCTTTTGCCGCTAAAGTCCCTTTGCGTTCAGGGCCGCCGCCAATTATATTAAACAAGGTGTCATAAGGCCGGCCGGTGATGCTCAGCAATCCATCCCCGGGCTTAAGCAGGGCAAACAAGCAGGCGGAAATAGCATGTGTGCCGGATACGATCTGCGGGCGTACCAGTGCATCTTCAGCCTGAAACACCAGTGCATAAAGCCTTTCCAGAGCCGTACGGCCAGCATCGCCATAGCCATAACCGGTTGAACCATAAAAATGATGCTCTCTGACCCGGGCTTCCTGAAAGGCCTGCAGCACCCGCTCGCTGTTTATGTAGGCGTTGTCTTCGAATACTCTAAACTGCGGAGCAATGATCTTTTCGATATCGGTTACAGTATTTATGGCATCCCGCAATGATGACGGCCTCTCTTTCCATCTCTTATAGCTACCCTTCATATTATACACATGCCTGGCAATAGACTACAATTCGTTAAGCACGTAGAGCAGGCCATCCGGGCTTATGCCCAAGCTGTGCCGTTGCCCCGGTCACATCAACAAGGGTCGGCGGTCAGGCTTTGAGTTCCGATAACTCCGGCAGATCAATATCCTCGATAGTAGTCAGGTCCTTGCGGGTCAAGCGGCTCTTGTCTATGATGCGCAGGGCCTGGCGGCGAATGGATTTTTCAGTTAAATTGCGCACAAAGCGCGCATTGCCGCTGTGAGGATGCCTGTGGCTGCAAAACTCGGTTAGCAGGTGTTTCAGCTTCCAGCGGGCTGCATTGCTCAACACATAATCCCTTTCCGAGTATAAGTGCAGGGCGATTTGAAAAAGCTCTTCACAACTGTAGTCATTAAACTGTATGTGTATGGGGAATCTCGATCTCAAACCCGGGTTGGAACGCATGAAATGGTCCATTTCATTGCAGTACCCGGCCAGCACTACCACCAGATTATCGCGGTTATCCTCCATCTGTTTCACTATAGTGGCAATGGCCTCTTTGCCGAAATCCTTTTCCCCACCCTGGGCCAGGGTATAAGCCTCATCAACAAATAGAATGCCCCCTAAGGCCTTCTGTATGGCCTCCTTGGCCTTCTGTGCGGTATGACCGATATACTCCCCTACCAGGTCGGCTCTTTCCACCTCAACCAGATGCCCTTTGTCGAGCAGTCCGATATCCTTGAAAATCTTCCCCAATATGCGCGCTACGGTGGTCTTACCGGTACCTGGATTGCCTTTGAATATCATATGCAGGGACACTGGCTGTGATTTGAGATTCTGTTCGGAGCGCATGACCTGAATCAAACTGAATGCAGTAATCTCGGCCAGCATCCTTTTTACCTCGGTCAGTCCGATCAGTTTGTCCAGTTCTTTGAAAGATGGGCGGTCAAACAGTCCCGGGGAAAAACTGCTGTAGGCCTGATGATGCACTACCTCGGTATGGTTAAATTTTTTTGATATCTGCAATAGTATCACTACTCCTATCTGTTGTACACATATCATATGACACACAGACAAAAGTGGTGCTACCATGCAGAAAGATTGATAATTTGAGCAAATATGGCCGGCAGCCGGGATGACATTATTGTCATG
>LFSQ01000068.1 GCA_001512785.1 Syntrophomonas sp. DTU019 | reverse complement strand
GTGGCCGAGGTGCCTTTTGAGCAGATACGCACCCTAGCGGAAAGCGAGTTAAAGCAGCCTCTTGACCAAGTGTTCGCGCATTTTGATCCCAAGCCCCTGGCTTCGGCATCACTGGGACAAGTACACACTGCCGTACTGTTGGATGGGAGAAAGGCCGCAGTGAAAATCCAGCGTCCCGGAATCGATGAGTTGGTAGAAATCGACCTGAAATCTATCCGAGCTGTAGTGGGCTTCATTAAAAGGTTTACCGATTGGCAGCGCTTCATCAACATAGATCTGATTTATCAGGAATTTGCCGATACCATCAGGGCAGAACTGGATTATATTCAAGAAGGCCGCAATGCTGAAACCATCGCCGCCAACAGTAAAGACGACCCCCTGTTTGCCGCACCGGCCATCTACTGGGAGTATACTACCAGGCGCGTCCTGACCATGGAATTCATGGAAGGCATCAAGATTACCGAACACGAGCAGATCACTGCCGCAGGCCTGGACCGCAAGCAGATTGCGGCTCAACTGCTGGGTATATATGTGCGCCAGATTTTGATCGACGGCTTTTATCATGCTGACCCGCATCCGGGTAACCTGTTTGTCAGACCTGACGGCACTATTATTATGGTCGATTTTGGCATGGTAGGCGCAGTCTCCAATGAGATGCGGCCTTTGCTGGTCGAGCTGGTGCTGGCCCTGACACGGCGGGATTACTTTGCTGTGGTCGAAGAGTTGAAAAGGCTCGGCTTTTTGCGCCTGGAAAG